>NZ_JBEZDM010000028.1:0-151679 GCF_040648335.1 Nonomuraea sp. NPDC049158 | reverse complement strand
CATCTACCAGGGGTTTCTTGCGTCGTCAGGCGAACGCCTAGTTCGCGATCATGCCGTGACCAGCGGACCGCTGCTTCGGGGATGAAAATGCCTCAGTGCCTACATCCGGCCCTCGTACTTCGTCGACGAACAGGTAAGCGGCCCATTTCGGTATTGGTGCCACGCGCACACCTTCGAATCGATACACGAGGGCGACAGCGGCGTCGAGGCGACCCTCATGAAAGACATCGTCGACTTCGCGGCGCCCGCCGGCCCATTGGGCGCCCTTGCTGAGGCTCTCGTCCTGCGCCGTTACATGACCAAGCTAATCCTGCTGCGTAACGCGCATATCAGGCAAACGACCGAAACCACTATGCAGTGACCCCCATCGTCGTGGGCGTGGGGGAAGGCCCCCGTACACAACAGTCCGCATGCCCGACGCAGCACGCTGAACCCCTGAACGCTCGGCTGGGAAGCGATCTTCGCCAGGGCGTCATCGTCACTGCTCAACCACACGCGTGAACACCCCACAAGGGGCGTTCTTGAGACGGCTGGACTGAAGTTGACGGGATCCGTCTGATCATCGCCGATCGGGTGGAACGTGGATGCCATGGGCTTGGAGTCGAGAAACGATCATGCCTTGAAGCTCACGTTCCTGCGCGGCTGTGTCGTGATGTCCCACCCGCTCACTGGTTGCGGCCCAGCGTTTGAGGACGTCAATCGTGAGAAGCCATTGAGCGGGCGTGAGTTTGGGTTTCACGATCTCGTCCGGCGGTGGCCACTCGCCGGAGCCTGGAACGCCGGGTGTCCAGTGGGCGATCTGATCCCAACCGGCCCTTCGGATGCTGCGCGCAAGGTCGGCCCGCTGGCGACTGCCGTCCACCGTCTCGACGCTCGCGTCGTTGTCCATGCATCCGTCGATGAGCCCCCACTGGCGGAGGGGCATGGCGATGATGAGGCCGACACTCATGGCAGGCATCGTGTCAAGATCGAAATGGGCGGTCAAGGTTGAGGATTTGAGGAGAAACCACCTTGGCTTCCGGCCTGGGAAACGATCAACTCAATCCCGGCAAAGCCACTTCTGGGTTCATGTCCGAGCCGCCTTGCACCGGATCTCCACATTGACTACGCACCAGGCACATACCGGCCTGCTTTGATGGCGCCGTGATCAATCGAAGAAGGCGCTCGACGGAAGCCAGCGACATTCGCTGGGCCTTCGGCTGCGCATTCCCCGCGATCATCCCCCTGGCGTTCGCGACCGTCGGAACCTTCCTCGAGCTTCATCTGGTAGCTCGCGCGCACGTCTACTGCGCCGGCCACCTGAGCGCGGGAGAGAACTTTGCCGGGTCCATCTGGGCAGCGAGCCGCCTCGTTCTCTTCCCGGTTGTCTCGATGGTGTCGGCGCTCATCTCACTGCCTTTCCAACTACTCGCCCGGCTGCCACGCTGGCCGGCCGCATCTGGCTGGAACTCCTTCTACTGGCACTCACCATCGTCGTCTCGGCCGCCGGGCCGGTAGCCCTGACCCTGTACCTGGCCACCCAAGGCACACCAGGCAACTGTGTCCTGCCCTGGTGGCCCTCCTGGCTGCCCTCCTAGAACGACGAACATCCCCCTCCTCCAGGGAAACGATCACAAAGGTCCTGGGAAGCGATCTTCCGAGCCTCCACTCCGTTCCAGGTCAGACCAACTCGTGAACACCCCTGGACGGCCGTTCCAGGCGATGCCGCGCCACGGCCAACCGCTCCTGCAGCTCCTCCATCTGCCCGGACAGCTCAGCGTATTCATGCCGCCACGCAGAAAACGATCACATTGTCTCCGGCCCTTGTCGTGGGCGGGTGCCGCCGCTGTGTGATTGAAGGAGAGCAGCCGCAGCTGTGCGAGCATCGCGAGCTGCGCCGCCGGTGTTGTCGACCAGGCCGCGGGCCTTGACCCCGTCGTAGAGCACCAGGAGTTGCCGGGCCAGATCGGCCGGCTTTGCGGCGCCCGCCTTGGCGGCCAGGTGTTCGAAGAGCGTCAACATGCGCTCATCATGGGTGGCCAGAGCGTGATGGGCCGGGTGGTCGGCGGACAGGAAGGCTGCGGCGCTGTTCACCAGGATGCAACCGTGGTACGCGGGGTCGGGCAGGCTCGCTGTCAACAGGTCGAATGGCGCCAGCAGCTGTGCCAGCGGGTCGCCATCGCGCTGTTCCAGTTCGGCGTTCAACTCGGTGAACCATTCCTCGCACGCCGAGGTAAGCATGGTGCCGATGAGCTCATCTTTGGACTTGAAGTGCGCATACACGGTCGGCTTGGCGACGTGCGCACGATCGGTGATGGCGTCGACTGAAACACCATAGCCATCGGCGTAGAACAGCTCACGAGCCGCTTTCAGCAGTCGGTCACGAGCGGGTGACGTAGGCGACATGCGTCCATTCTAACCGGTTAGTTCAGTCTGTTATTATCCCAACCAAACTAGTCGGTTAGTTAAGATTGAGAGAACCCTGGATGCGAGCCCTGATCTACGATCCCGACACCGCCCACGGCGTGCGTTTCGGTGAGGTCGACGAACCCCAACCGCACCCGTTCCAGGCGCTGATCAAGGTAGAAGCGGCCTCATTGAACTTCGGCGAGCTCGCCTTCGCCGCCCGGCAACTCCGTCCCGGCGACGTCTTCGGCAAGGACGCGGCGGGCACCGTAGTCCAGGCCGCCGCCGACGGCTCGGGGCCACCGCAGGGTGCGCGCGTCACCTCGTTCGCAGGAACCGGCGGATGGGCCGAACGACGAGCCGTCGATACGACGAACCTGACCGTCGTGCCCCCCGCTGTGGACCTCGCCGCCGCAAGCGCCCTTCCGGCGGCCGGCGTCACCGCCCTGCAGGCGGTGCGTCGGCTGGGACCGGTGCTCGGCCGCCGGGTGCTGGTCACCGGCGCATCGGGCGGCGTCGGACGATTCGCCGTGCAACTGGCCGCGCGGGCAGGCGCGCACGTGATCGCCTCCGTGGGCAGTCCTGAACGTGCCGAGGGGTTGCAGGCCCTGGGCGCCGGCGAAATCCTCGCCGGTACGGCCAAGCCCGCCGAACCCGTCTTCGGTGTACTCGACAACGTAGGCGGCAACCTGCTGACCGAGGCGTTCGGGGCCCTGGAAGACGGCGGCATTGCCCTGTCCATCGGATGGGCATCCCGCGAGCCGACCATCATCGACTTCGAGGAAGAACGGATGAAAGGCGTTCTCAAGCGTCTCGAGCCCTTCACCGTAGCCGCTCCCTTCGGACTGGATCTCGCCTACCTGATCCACCTGCTGGAGAAAGGGGAACTCGATCCGCAGATCGGGTGGCGCGGCTCCTGGGAACGCGTGGATGAGGCGATCGATGCCCTCCTCGGCCGCCGTGTTCCAGGCAAGGCCGTACTCGACCTCATTCTCCGGGGCCCGACCGATTCCATGTAGACCTGGGAAACGATCAACGTCCTCGTGGGAAGCGATCTTCTCGGCCTCTCTGTTGTCCCGGCCCGCACCTATTCGTGAACACCCCACCAGGGGCCGTTCTTGAGACGGCTGGGCTGAAGTTGACGGGATCCCGTCTGATCATCGCGTTCAGGCGGGATCTTGTCGTTTCGGGGGTTCCCGAATCTGGTTCGTCCTGGTTTGGAAGCCACGGATTCACGGGCCGGCGTGGCGTTTTCGGTGGACCCCTCGACCAGCGCGAGGGGGTGTTTGGTGCCGTCGATGCCGATCCCGAGCGCGACGGCGCAGGTGTGCTCGCCGAAGTGCACCCCGTCCAGCATCAGCACGGCCAAGTCCAGATGGGACGGGTCAGCCGACATCATCTCCGCCAGGACGCGCTCGGTGGCGGCGACGAATCGTCGGGAGATCGCCGACTTGGGCGTCCCAGTGCGCGCGGCCGAGCCGCTCGATTTGGCGGCGCGAAGGGGGGATGTCGAGCAAGGCCACCGCATACATGCGAGCCACGCATCTTTGCGTGACTCGTATCTTTGCGTGACTCGTATCTTTGCGCGCCTCGCAAATTTTGGTAGAGTGTTCGCGTGGGGCTGAGAGAGCGCAAGAAGGAAGAAACCCGGATCGCGCTGAGCTGGGCGGCGATCAAGCTGACCGTCGAGCGCGGCTTCGACAACGTCAAGGTGGAGGACATCGCCGCCGAGGCGGGTGTCTCGCACCGTACGTTCAACAACTACTTCTCCAGCAAGGGCGAGGCGATCACGGCCAGGCATTTCGACCGAGCGGTCCAGATCGCTGAGGAGCTGCGGTCGAGGCCGGACGGCGAACCCCTGTGGGAGGCCATCACCAACGCCGTGTTCGCCCGGTTCGCGCTTGGCATGCAAGAGGGCGAGCGCCCGGCCGACGAGCGCTGGATCGCCGGGGTCAAGCTGATGACCCAGCATCCGGAGCACCGGGGCGAGTTCCTCAAGGCCCACATGGCCGCGGTGGATGCGCTGGCCGCGGCGGTCGCCGAGCGCACCGGCACCGATACCGATCGTGATCTGTATCCGCATCTGGTCGCCGGCGCGGTCGGCGCCGCCATCCTCGCGGCCATCCATCTGTGGCTCCACGGCGATGCGCCGGCACCGTTCGAGGAGCTGTTGCGCGACGCCTTCGGCCAGGTCGCCGCCGGCCTGCCCACGCCCTGACTTTCCCAGACCTTCCCCATTTTCCTATCGAGGATCAGCCGGCCTGTCGCCGGTCGATCCGTCATGCCCGAAGGAGCGCCATGGTCACCGATGTCGTCATCGCCGGAGCCGGGCCCAACGGCCTGATGCTGGCCTGCGAGCTCAGCCTGGCCGGAGTCCGCCCCCTGGTCCTGGAGCGCCTGCCGGAGCGCACCCAGGAGAACCGCGCCAATGGCCTGGTCGGCCAGGTGGTACGGATGCTCGACCGGCGAGGCCTGTACGAGCGACTCGCCGGAAACCAGGACCCACCCCGGCCCGCTCCCGGATTCGTCTTCGGCGGGTTGCCCCTCGACCTGAGTGTGCTGGACGACAGCCCCCTCTACCTCCTCCAGGTCCCGCAGCTCAGGATCGAGCAGATGCTGGAGGAACGGGCCGTCGAGCTCCATGTTGAGATCCGGCGCGGCCACGAGCTCACCGGATTCACCCAGGACGCGGATGGCGTGACCCTCCAGGTCAGCGGGCCGGCCGGGCCGTACACGATCGAAACGCGCTACCTGATCGGTGCCGATGGCGGGCATGGCATCGTACGCAAGCTGGCCGGGATCGCCTTCCCCGGCGTGACGACCGACGAGACGATCGCGCGCACCGCGCACGCCGCCGTGCCGGCCGAGCTCGTCGATCCGGTCACCGGTGGGCTCGACATTCCCGGGTACGGACCCATCCCGCCGTTCCTGCACCACCGGACCGAGCACGGGTTGTTCGTGTACGCGCCCCTGTCGGGCGCCCCCGCACCGCTGATCTCCACCATGGAGTGGAACGGACAGGACGCCGAGGGGCCGCTCACGCTCGCGGAACTGCAGGCCAGTGCCCGCCGCGTGCTCGGTGTCGACATCGCTTTCGGCCCGCCCGACGGCCAAGGGCCGCACTTGATGCGCAAGCTGAACGGCGGCAACACCCGCCTGGCCGAGCGTTTCCGAGACGGCCGGGTGCTGCTGGTCGGCGACGCCGCCCACGTGCACTCGGCGATCGGCGGGCCCGGGCTCAACCTCGGCCTGCAAGACGCGGTCAACCTCGGCTGGAAACTCGCGGCCGACGTGCGCGGCACAGCCCCCACCGGTCTCCTCGACACCTACGAGTCCGAGCGACGCCCGGTCGCCGAGCGGGTGGTCATGTCCTCGCGCGCCCAGTCCGCGCTGATCGCCCCGGGCAGCCCGGTCACCGGCCTGCGCGCGCTGTTCACCGAACTCCTCGGCGACCCGCGCAATGTCCGCCGTATCGCCGACCTGATGTCGGGCGCCGACATCCGCTACGACGTGGGCGTCAACCATCCGCTGGCCGGTCGGTGGGCTCCCGACCTGGACCTCAAAGACGGTGTCCGGCTCGCCGAGCTGGCCAGGGACGGCCGCCCGCACCTGATCGACTTCACCGGCGGCGACTGGGGGTACCCCGCGACCGCGGCACTGCCCGGCTCCGCTGTACCGTGTTCGGCGCTGCTGCTGCGGCCCGACGGATATGTGGCATGGGCCTCCGACGTTCCGCAGCCGGACGCGGAGTCCCGCGCATCGCTCCGGACGGCGATCCAACGTTGGCTGGGATGACCGGATGGGCGCGGGTCGCGCCATGCAGGCCGTAGCCGACGAAGCCGGCCGCCTTGTCGTTCCACCTCAGCCCGTCCGGCAACTTCGCCGGGGACAGGCGGACCAGCCGTTACCGCGTCGCTATCGTCGCAAACGACTTTGCTGCTTCACCCTCAACGCGACAGGATCCGCGCCACACTGCCCATCGTCGGCAGTCTCGATGAGGCAGCACAGTTCTTCGTGGACGATCTGGTGCACGACTTGGGGGGTGAACTTGTGTGGGTAGGTCGCGGTCTGGAGCGTGAGGCCGTCGATGAACACGTGGAGTCGCATGGCCTGACCTTCCAGGCGGGCCTCGGCGAGCTCCTGCTCCAGGCGATCGGGGAGCGGCAGGCCGTGACAGGAGGCGACTGCCAGGCGGCAGATGTGGCGTTCCCCTGACCAGCCCGCATGGCGCAGCTCGGCCAGAGAATCATCTACGTGAGAGCGCACTAGGCATGCCAGCCACACGTCCACCTCGACGCGGCGGTTGTCGTCGAGTGGAAGAAGCTCTTCAAGGATGAGCTGGGCGCGCTGCATGCCCTGCAGGTCCGCATCGAGGAGGTGGCCGCTGATGCGATTGCCGACGCTTCTGGCGACTGCCTGCGCCGCGAAGCTGAGCAGGCCGCGCTGATTGTCGAAGTAGTGCCGCAGTCCGCCGACCGAGACACCTGCTGCCTCGGCGACCTTGCGGACCGTGGCTGCTTCGATCCCGTCCCGACTGATGATCTCCCACACCACGCGGACGAGTTCTTCGCGTCGCTGCTCGTGGTCTACGACCTTGGGCATGCCCCTATTACAGCACACCCGTACGGTTTCCTTTAAAGTACAAGCGTGCGAAATAAGACATTGCGGCCCTCTCTGAGTCACCCGGCCCTGGGGCTGGGCCTTCTGGTCACCGGCCTGACCCTGATCGCCGGATCGGCATTATGGCTAGCGCTCAACGGCGACACCAGCCTCCGCTATTCGGCTGATCACACCGGCACCGTACCCATGTGGCACCGCTGGATCCCGGCCCTGGCCGGACTGATGCTCATCCGACTGTTGCCGCCCAAGACGACCTTCGTCGGCGGTGCGCCGGCAGGCCGCGGGCTTCACCTCCAGGCCATCGCCCTGTTGACATCAGCCGTACTCTTCACCGTGGTGCTTTGGCTGTCAGGTGGCGGCGAACCGATCCACACGCTGCTGAAACTCGGCTTCCTGCTCGCCGCACCCGCACTGCTGTTCTGGTTGTCACGGCGCGATTCCACAGGTCAAGGCCTCATCCATGAAACTCCTGCGACCTGGCGTCACTACGGTCCCATAGTGCCGGTGGTCGCCTGGCTCGCCTTCACCTACACAGGCCCGCTGGCCGTGCCGCCCAGCAACTATGCGGCGACTGTCGACCCCGTCACGTTGCTGATCACCTTCGCCGTCGTGTTCGTCGTCAACAGCCTGCTCGAGGAGGTCTTCTATCGGCGTTGGCTTCAGACCCGATGGGAGCGCATCCTCGGCCGCTGGCCCGCCATCGTGCTGGCTTCCCTGCTTTGGGCGGCCTGGCATGTCGGCATCCAGGGCGCGGGGCACCTCCCCGCAGACCTCGCTTCGGCCTTCGTCAATCAAGGAGTGCAGGGGTTGTTCCTCGGCTATCTGTGGAGCCGATACCGACTGATGTGGCCCATCCTTGTTGTTCACGGTGCCATGAACGCCGCCCCCATTCTGCTGAGCATGCTGTAGCGCCCGCCGCTCGAGCTCATCGACGGTCGGTGCTTCCCGGAATGTCGTTGTTCAGGGTGATGGTGTGCTGGCGGCAGATCTTCGGCAGTTCGCCGGCCTTCAGGTCGGGCTGTGGGGGCAGGCCGCGGGGTCGAGGCGAGCCAGCTCGGACGATTCCTCCTCGGCGCCCGCGTCGTCGCTTTCAGGAATGTCGGCGTCGCTGAGGTGATCGTCGGTGAGCTCTGTCAGCGTCTCGCGCGTGATGGCCAGGCGCCGCAGTCGTTCTTCGACCGCGGCCAGTTGCGCCCGCAAGTCCTCGGCCTGCCGTAGCGCAGCCGTCTCGGCCTGGGCCACGCGTGTTCCAACAGTGACGTCACCATTGCCTCCCAGAGGAGAAGCAGCCGTACCCGCCAGCCGCATTCACGCCATGCAGCCCAACCACTCCACACTGTGAACGGCGGTCACTACGGGGCTTAAAGATCCTTCAGGCCATGCATCGTCAATGGTGGAACAGCCGAAGGCCGGTACGGGCGAGCGCGATCTGGTGCTCCCGGCAGGCGTCCTGCACCTCCGCGGACCGGATCGAACCACCCGGCTCGGCGATATAGCGGACGCCGTGGCGGTAGGCGTGGAACCGTCCGAACCAAGGTGACGTGCCGCAAGTCAGCGTGTGTCCCTCCCGGCCAACTTCATTCGGAAGGGACACCCGAGTTCCAGGAGAGATGGTGAGGGAACAGGCGGGTGCGTACGGCGATCCCACGCTCGGCGCTTTTGACCTGGACTTCTTCGATGGCGAACGGCGACCGCGGACCCGGTTAGGCGACGGCTGGAGGACACGGTTTGAGCATGTGCCGCCAGTGCGGGAGTTCCGCTGGGCCAAGGGAGGCCGGGGCTTCGCGGGCTGGTACTGGTCAGCGACGACCCATGATCATGTCGGCTACGAATCATGGTTGGAGCGGGATCGGCTGATCCTGCTGGACTTCGATCCGCAGGTGGTAGGGATCGCCTCGCAGCCGTTCTGACTGCACTGGCGTGACGGTGAGGCTCGCCGTCACGCGCCCGACTACTTCGTACGGTTGGCGGACGGCTGCGCGAGGGTGATTGATGTCCGCGCGGCGGACCAGGTGAATGAGCGAACCTCAGCTTGAGGGCCGCCTGGGAAACGATCATCGGTGGTCCGGGAAGCGATCAGGCGGGATCTTGTCGTTTGGGACGCGGGCCGGGCCGAACATGGCGCTCGATCGCCCTCATGTGTGACCCCTGTCTCACTGAACCGAACTCGCTTAGGGTGACCTGCTGGTATGCCGCTCGCCAAGAGTTCGATTCAGGTGGTTTGCCAATCGCGTGGCAGACGGCCCACAGGACGGGGGCAGGCCGTCAGATGGCGTGGTAGCCGCCGTCGACGGGGACGGTCAGCCCGGTGATCCAACGGGCCTCGTCCGAGAGCAGGAAGGCGACGACCGCAGCCACATCCTCGGGCGTCGGGAGCCCGGGGATGGGCGTCTGCGTGGTCAGCAACCGCTCCATGGCCTCCGGGTCGGGCGCCTGCGCGATGTGCGCCTCGATCAGCGGGGTGCGCACAGCCGTGGGCGCGATCGCGTTGACCCGGATGCCCCGGTCGGCGTACTCGATCGCGGCGGAGCGCGTGAGTCCGACCAGCCCGGCCTTGCTGAAGCTGTAAGGCGCCATGTTGCGCTTGCCGGACAGACCCGAGCTCGACGAGGTGTTCACGACCGCACCGCCTCGGGAGGCGACCATGGCTTCCAACGTTCAGACGTTGCCGCCGGGCAGATGCCACGGTAGCGCGACTGGCTGAGCTGGAAGATCCCCCGGCAGCAGGAGCTCCATCAGCGCGGCCAGGCCCGCCGGGACGACGAGCTCGGCTGTCGACCTCAGCTGCGCAACCGTCCACCACTCGAAACGGTCGGTCACCCGCCGTTCCTCCTCGTCCATGCCGGAGGTATCCACCTCCAGCTCGCCGACGCGGAGAAAGAAGTAGGAATCCACTGAGCTGAACGTCTCACCGCCTAGTGACCACGTTCCCGAACTGGTCGCGACGACCGGTCCAAGAGTCGAGGGGGCGATGACATGGCCCAGTTCCTCTCGAAGCTCGCGTGCGGCGGCTTGATGCAGGTTTTCCCCAGGATCAACGGCGCCCCCCGGCGTGAACCAGGCGTAGAAAGGCTCCTCAACCTGAAGCAGCAGCCCGCGGTAGACCAGGAGCCGATCGGCGGCATCTACCAGCAGTACGCGAGCGGTTGACCGAAAGATCCTTTCGCTCATGAACGAGATCATAATGGCTCGCTTGGTGCGCCCCGATGCCTCAAGAAGCAAGAGACCGCTTTCGTCTCACCCGAAGAATGATCAGGGTGGTTACGACGCCGAGAACGACCCCGGCCGCTACTCCGGCGAGGACGGGCAGCCATGCCACGACCTGCCCGTCCAGCGAGTTGATGGGGAAGAACTCGTCAGGGACGGGCGCTTTGAAGAAGTCGCCGTCCTGTAACGCGCCAGGTGTCGGAGTCACGATGCCCATGATGGCGTTGATCACAGCTAACTGCCAGGGAACCGTTCAGGCGAGATCTCGCCGGCTAAGGCTCGGCGATCGGTTCGGGGTCGAGGATCGCGCTCGCGCCGCGAAGGAGTTCCGTACGCAGGTCGTCCACCGGCACGTCCACGAGTTGGCTGATGGGATCGGTGGCAGCGGCGAACGCTTGGGCCGCGCGTACGCGCCGGCGCCAGTCAGGATCGGGCCCGGCCAGCAGGCCGATGGCCCGGTTGACGATGGTCACCATCCGGGACATGACGTCGGTCGTGTCGTCGCTGTACACAGAGGCGTCGCGCAGGAGCAGGGCCATGGTCTCGCGGTGGGTCAGCATGACGTCGAGACAGCCGCCGAGCACCTGCCGCGTGATATCCGCCTGGGTGGAGCGAGTCGCCGCGGCGTCGAGCGTCGACTCGAGCTGGTCGATGGGCGGGCGCACCAGGCTGGCAAGGATCTCGCTCTTGCTGCGGAAATGGTGGTAGAGGGAGGGCTTGGTGATGCCCACCCGCTCCGCGATGTCGCGCATCGAGGCGGCCCGGTAGGTCTGCGTGGTGAACAGCTCCCGTGCCGTCTCGATGATGCGGCTTCGGGTGTCGCCCGGCTCGGTACGCGGCAACTGCCATCCTCTGCGCTCGGTTCTCAGCTGATCACAGCCTATCCACAGCTCAGCACGCGGGACCGGTGATCACGGGAGAGGGCCGTACGCGAGGGCCACCGGCCGCCTGGCGTTGGCGTCGGCGCCCTCGATGCCAGCGCCGCGCCACGGTCGTCGCCCTTGCCGATGCTGTGTGAGAACGCCTCGGCAACGGTGGAGAAACGCGGTGTCGGCATGGTCAGAGCCTGCCTTCGTACAGCGCCTCGATCAGACTGCGGACCCGGAAGTCGCCGCCTTCGAGCAGCTCGGAACCGCGGTTGGGGACGTAGGCGAAGGCCAGGCCACGTTCGGGGTCGGCGAAGGCGAACGAGCCGCTGGCGCCGCTGTGCCCGAACAACCCCGTGACCTGTTCCGGAGCGGGCCACATCGGACCGCCGGGCAGCGCGAACCCCAGTCCCCACGACGTTCGTACCCGCAGGATTTCGTCGATACCGTCGCCGTAGGGCCGACGCGCCTGGTCCACGAGCTGAGGGCTGAGGAGCCGTACGCCGTCCACCTCACCGATCAATGCGGCGTAGTAGCGCGCCAGTGACGGGGCGGAGGCGACGCCGTCCATGGACGGACTCTCCACCTGGTAGGTCTTCGGGTCGTTGGCGGCGTCCCAGTCGATGGTGACGCTGCCGAACATGGAACGGTACGTCAGCGTGGTCGGGTCGTTCAGCGCCCGGACCATGTCGGCCAGCTCGGGCACCTCCATCCCCAGCATGATCTGCTCGGCGTCGGGGACCACCATGGTGGCCATCCGCGGCGACTCGGCGTCGGGCACGCGGACGTAGCAGTCGAGGCCGCCCAGTGGCGCGGCGACGTCGCGGGCGAAGAACTCGCTCAGGCTCGTCCCGGACACCCGCCGGACGATCTCGCCGGTCAGGTGGCCGAACGTCACACCGTGATAGCCGTGCGCGGTGCCGGGCGGCCATTCGGGCTTCGCGGCGGCCAGCGTGTCGGTGATCGGCGTCCAGTCCCTGAGGTCTTCCCACGTCACCGGCCTGGCATCCATCGACGGCAGTCCCGCGCGATGGCTGAGCAGCATCCGTACGGTGATCTCGCCCTTGCCGTTCTGGGCGAACTCCGGCCAGTAGCGGGCAACCGGCGCGTCCAGGTCCACCTGGCCACGCTCGATCAGCAGCAGTAACGCTCCCGCCGCGAAAGTCTTGGTGGTCGAGGCCAGTGCGGCGAGCGTGTCGTGCTCCCATAGCCGATGGGTGTCGGGGTCGGCGTAGCCGCCCCACACGTCCACGACCGGCTCTCCGTGCTGGTAGACGGCAAGGCCCGCGCCCACCTCGGCGCCCGAGGTGAAATTACGGGTGAAGGCATCCCTTGCTGCCTCGAAGCCAGTGGCGACGGTACCGGTGACATCCATGGCGACTCCATCACATCTCTCTACCGACCGGTCGGTCGGCTGTGGAGGATGAGACTACCTACCGGTCGGTCGGATCGCAACGTCGTACCGGCGGTGGGCGGGGTGCGGGGGCGCGTTTGGTGGCGATGACGCCGCGCCTGCGCCATGGGGGCGCAGGCGCCAAGTAGCGCGCCTACCTGCCGCTGTGATCGATGACGTTGCCGTTGGAGCAGTTGTTCACGTGATCGCCCACCCAGACTTCCAGGGCCGGCACCACCGCCACCTCCTGGAGGCAGACGGCCGCGGCGGTGAAGTTCCAGTTGTTCGCCGCGTTGACCCCGCCACCGAAGTTCGAGTCGTTGTCGGCGTAGGCGGGGCCGGCGATCCCCGCTGTGCCCAGTATGAGCAGGGTTGTCGCGAAAGCCTTCTTCATGTGGTCGCTCTCCGTCGTTGAATCGAACATGTCAATTACTACGAGTAATTAAAGGAATGCTCAACGTGAAGCCACCGGGCCGAGCTTTCGGTCTCGGCAGCAAGCAACCAAAGTCACCAAGAGAGGTGTCCGAAGTGTCTGGGGGAAGCAACCTGGGCTGCCGCGTTCCGGCCGTCCGCCAGTAGAGGCGGGCTCCCGCCGCCCGGCACGCTGGCCCCATGAACCGACCCGCCAAACCAAAGGGCGGCCGACGTGCCGCGTTGCTGCTAGCGGTGATCACCCCGGTCATCGCCGAGCTCACCCTGGGCAACCCGCCGCTCAGCCAGATCTGGCTGATGCTCCTGTGGATCCCGATCTACGGTGCCGGCACGGTGCTGATCCGGGAGCTGGTACGACGGCGCCGCGGGGGCTGGCCATCGATCCTGCTGCTCGGACTGGCGTACGGCATCGTCGAGGAGGGCCTGGTGTTGCAGGCGCTCAGCAGCCCCACCATGTACGGGGTGGCCGGGTGGGCGCCGAGGTTCCTCGGGCTGAACAGCGCCTATACCGAGCTCAACCTGCCCTACCACGCCGTGTTCAGCGTGGCGCTGCCGATCCTCCTGGTCGAGCTGGCATTCCCGTCCCTACGCGACCGGCCGTACCTGAAGCGGACGGGGGTCGTGGTGGCCGGAGTGGTGTTCGTGCTGGGCGGGCTGCTGCTGCGGGTGACCGTGGCGACCTCCATCGACCCCGGCTACCAGGCACCGGTCGCGGTGCTGGTGGGGTGCGTGGCCGCCGTGGTGCTGCTGGCGGTGGTGGCCCTGCGCGTACTCCCGCCCACTGTCCCCGACGCGTCCGCTGCCGCCCCACCCGGACCCTGGGTGGTGGGGGGCTTCGGGGTGTTGGTGGGGTTCGGGTATCTGGCGCTGCTGTTCCCGTTCGGCGGGGCCGCTCAGCCCGCCTTCACCCACGGTGGCTGGGTGGCCGTGCCGATGCTTGGCGCGGCGGTGGTCGCGGTGCTGGCCGGGTGGCTGGTACGCCGGTGGACGGCGAGCGGCGGGTGGACGGACCGGCACAGCCTCTGCCTGGCCGGTGGGGCGTTGGCGGGGCACACCGCGTTCGGGGTGGTGGCCAACGCCGCTACCCTCGCCGACAAGCTGGAGCTGTCCATTCTGGGGCTGGTCATGGTCGGTCTGCTGGCGCTGCTCGGCCGCCGGCGCCCGGCCCCGATGCCGGCGCGATAACTCGAAGAAGATTCTTCCCCCTGATGTGAAGAACGTCGCCACGGCTACGACCTACCTGCGAAAGCGAAGAGAAGAAGAGAACAGGAACGGGACATGCGTAAGATCATCTTCTGGGTGCACACCTCGATCGACGGCCACATCGACGGCCCGAACGGCGAGTTCGACTGGCCCGTGATGGGCGAGGAACTGTCGGCGTACTCCGAGGCGCTGGGCGACCGGTGCGACACCTTCCTGTACGGGCGCGGCGTCTGGGAAGGCATGGTGGCCTTCTGGCCGAATGCCGAGACGATGTCGGATCACCCGCACGTCCTGAAGTTCGCCCCTCGCTGGCGCGACACGCCGAAGATCGTCTTCTCGAGGACGCTGAAGGAGACCGACTGGGCCAGCCGGGTCATCGGCGACGACCTCGCTGAGCAGGTCGCCGAGCTCAAGCGGCAGGACGGCAAGGACCTGCTGCTCACCGGCGGCTCCAGCCTGGCCGCCGCGCTCACCGACCATGGTCTGATCGACGAGTACCACATCGCGGTACACCCGGTCGTGCTGGGCGGTGGCCGGCCGCTGTTCGTCCCGCGCGACGAGCGACTGGGCCTGCGGCTGGCCGAGTCCCGTACCTGCGATTCGCAGGTGGTGGTGATGCGGTACGACTCAGCTTGACACGTGGATGTCTTTCACATGGGCCCGAACCATCGCTGCAAGGCTGCCCGGAGCGCCACGGAATCCGGTTGGGGCGACGCGGATGCCCAGGCCACGTAGCAGTCCGGCCGAAGGAGCAGGGCGGTGGGCGCATGGGGCAGGGGGCGCGCGGTGACGATGTCGACCTGGTCGTGCCGCAGGGCAGGTGTCCGTGCCAGCGATGCTCCTTCGGTCAGGTCGAGCAGCAGGGGGCGTGCGGTTCTGGTCAGCTCGGCCAGCCGGACGGGCCCGGTCGGGGTGTGCAGTTCCAGGTTCGGGACGAAGCGGCCCACCAGCGGGTGCGGCTCGGGTTCGCCCAGGTCGTAGCGGACGTCGGCGCCCGTGGTGAGTTCGGCCAGGCGCCGTACCGTGTTCGGGTCGCGGAGCAGGTCGGTGAACAGTTCGCGCAGCCCGGTGACGTCGCTGCCGGGGGCGATCAGCGCCGCCTGCGCCTGGGCGTTCACCACCATGCGGTGCGCGGCCGATCGCCGCTCAGGCTCGTACGTGTTCAGCAGTCCGGGCGGAGCGCTTCTGCGGATCTCGGCGGCGAGTTTCCAGCCGAGATTGATCGCGTCCTGCAGGCCGAGGTTGAGCCCGGGGCCGCCCCCGGTGGCGGCGAACACGTGCGCGGCGTCACCGATCAGGAACACCCGCCCATGGGCGAACCTCTCGGCGAGCCGGGTGTTGCCGCCGGTCAGCCGGCGCAAGGCGTGCGGCCCTTCGCCGTCGGGCGGCCCCAGTGGTAGGTCGACGCCGAGCACGCGGCCGATGCTCGCCCGCAACTCCTCCAGGCTCATCGGGGCGTCAGCCGCGGGCTGGTCCCACTCGGTAGTGGTGACCAGCGGTGGATGGCCGGGCATCGGCGCGTAGGAGAACCCTCCGTGCTCGGTACGGTGGGGCAGGAACGGCATGACGGCCCCGTAGCCGGGCACGTTCAGTGCGCCGTTGGCGGGGTCGACCCAGTCCGCGGGGACGGTCGTGTGCGCTGAGCGGACGGTCATCCGGTCGTAGGTGACGCCAGGGAATCCGATGCCGGAGAGCTTGCGCGTGACGCTGTGGGCTCCGTCGGCACCGATCAGGTATCGGGCCCGTAGCTGGTACTCCCCGTCCGGGCTCGTGATGTCGATGGAGACGGCGTCGTCGTCCTGTGACAGGCCCACGACCTCGTGTCCCCGCCGGATTTCCACGCCCAGTTCGATCGCTCGATCCTCCAGGACCTGCACGATGCGTCGCTGCGGCACCGGCAGGGCGTAGACGGGGCTGTCCTCCAGCAGGCTCAGGTCAAGGCCCATCGCGCCGAACATGAAGTACGCGGAGTTCGGCCGCGGTGGCTCCGGGCTGCCGCTGAGAGGTTCGTGCAACCCGCGGTGGTCGAGCACCTTCACGACCTGGCCCAGCAATCCGTTCGCTTTCGGTTCCTGGCTGGGCTCAGGTAGCCGCTCCAGCACGAGCGGCCGGACCCCTGCCAGGCTCAGTTCGCAGGCCAGCATCAGCCCGTTCGGGCCGCCGCCGGCGATGACGACATCTGTGATCATGTGGCTCCTTCGTGCGCATGGGGAAAGCGGCGCTGAAGCGCCCGGCCCGATCTCGGCCCTGGGGTGACGTGGTCTGCCAGGACGAGACGCCAGGCTAGGCAGAAAAGTGCGTGCACGCAAGTTTGCGTGCACGCACTCAGGCTGAGATGCTGAGATCGTGACGACGAGACGAACCGGGTTGCGTGAGCAGAAGAAGCAGGCCACCCGGGAGGCGTTGAGCGCGGCGGCATTGCGGCTGGCCCTTGAGCGTGGCCCGGACAACGTCCGCGTCGACGACATCGCCGAGGCCGTCGGCGTCTCATCCCGGACCTACAACAACTACTTCTCCAGCCGGGAACAGGCGATCGTCGCCGCCGTCAACAGCGAACGGGAAGCGCGGATCGCGGCGGCAGTGGCTGACCGGCCCGACAGCGTCGGCCTCGCCGCCGCGGTCATCGAGGCGATCGTGGATCAGTACACGGCTCCGGGCGTACCCAGCCGCGAGGCGCTGCTGCTGATCACCGCCCGTCCCGCGCTGCGCGAGGCATTCGTCGATACCACCAGCGCGATCGAACATCCCCTCACCGACGCGATCGCCAGACGCCTCGGCGATATCGACCCGAACACCGCCCGCGTGCTCGCGGCGAGCGTGGCCGCCGCGGTCCGCGTCGCGGTCGAACAGTGGCTGCGGACCACTGCCGCGTCCTTCACGGCCGGCGGGCTCGTCGTGCCGTCCGGCTCGCTACCGGACCTGCTGCGTACGATGCTCGCCCCACTCGCGCCCGCACTCGACGCCGCGGAGCAACGGGCACGCCAGGAGCGTTGCCGGGTGACTACGCCGGATGGGAGCAAGTGATGCGGACCCGACGAGGTGCCCGGATTGTGCTGCTGGATCAGGACGATCGGATTCTGATGATCCGGCACAGGGACGACGGCGCCATCGTCGTCCCTGGGTTTCCGGTCCGGGAGTTGTTCTGGGTGCCCCCAGGCGGAGGCTTGAAGGAGGACGAAGACTTCCTTCAGGCCGCTCGTAGGGAACTGCTGGAGGAGACCGGCCTGACGGAGGTCGAGTGGGGGCCGTGCCTGTGGACTCTCGATGCGGACGTCCGGTGGAGCGGCGAGCCCGTACACATGCACGAGCGGTACTTCCTCGCGCGGCCGCGCGGCACGCAGACCATCACCCGCGCCTACCTGGAGCCGGGCGAACAGCAGGGCATCGTTGACCACCGATGGTGGTCCTTGGCGGAGCTCGTCGCAGCCGAGACCACAGAGACCCTGCGGCCTGTGGGACTTGCGGGACTGTTGGCCGATCTGCTGGCCGCAGGGGGACGTCCGTCAGGCGAGCCGCGCGCCCTGCGCACGTAGACCAGACTGAAAGTTGGTCCCGGACCGTGGAAGTGGCGCAGGACTCGCGGTCAGGTGTCAGGGCAGGAGTGTGGCGGCCTTGACCTTGTGCAGGTGGATGACGATGTCGAAGGACTTGGCGAGGGCGGCTTCGGTGGCTTGGTCGGGTGACCAGAAGCCGCCGCCGATCAGGCGGGTGGGGCGGGGCTGGGCGAGCCAGGCGCGGGCGGGCTGTGGTGCGGTGCGGGTGTCGAGGATGAAGTCGCGGTGGCGGACCTGGTCCAGGACGTACTCGTTGTAGTCGCTGTCGGCGGCTGCGACGGAGCCTTTGCAGGTCAGGGGCCGTTCGGCGGGGGTGGCGCCGGCGGGGCAGGTGCCCTTGTCGAGGCTGAAGTTGTAGCCGCCCTGGTCGAAGCTGGTGCCGACGGTGACGAAGCGGTTGCCGAGGCGTTCGCGCAGGACGCCGCCCATCGGGGCGGGGACGAACATGGTGTCGATCGGGGTGTAGCTGATGTGCGCGTTCAGGCCGGACATCTGGATCTTGTGGCCGGTCGTCTTGTTCCACCAGACGACGTTGTCGGCCAGTGCGGTGTCGCGGTATTCCTGGGCCTGGCGGCGTCCTTCGGCGGTGGCCTGGTCGAAGGCGAAGTCGGTGAAGGTCTGGGACAGGGCGCGGGCGTGCTGGAGCGCCCACTGGTAGTCGTCGCCGCCGGGCTTTTGCTGCTGGAGGAGTGTGAGGGCTTCGGTGGCGCGCCGGGCGTTGTCCTTGCGGGTCTGCAGCGGCTGGGTGAGGGCGATGCCCATGTATTCACCGGCGTTGGGGGTGGTGGGGCGCAGTCCTTCGTACAGTTTGGTGAACTGGGGTGTCAGATCGGGGTGGTGTTCGGCGATGTAGCCGAGGACTTTGTCGAACAGGATGTCGCCGGGGTAGAGCAGGTCGGGTAAGCCTCGGCGGAAGCGCTGACAGTACAGCGACAGTCCGCTGACGATGACCGAGAGACGCCGACACCGGCGAAGCGGGTCAGACATGCGGACTCAGGGCCACAGCCAGCGCTCGCCCTTGACCGCGGGGCCCCACACAGGCCGCCGACCGCTAATGGCGCAACCCTTATGACGCTGCCGCCCTCCAGGCCCGACGAGTGCTTGCCCTGCTCGACAGTGCCTGACGGGGCCGCATTTCTAGGGAACGCGCCAACATGATCGTGCTTGGCTAGGGTGGAGGCATGTTTTGACGCTTGCCCGGAAGCCGGGCACCCCCGTGACCTCCTTCGTATCCCGAACACACCCGGAATCCACGAAGGAGACACCTGACATGAGCCCCTCGATCCCCGTCGACGTCCCCGACTCGTTCGCCGCATCGTACGGCGAGAACAACGCGTCCGGCCGTGCCTGGATCGCCGAGTTGCCCCGGCTTGCGGCGGACTTCCTGGACCGATGGACGCTGCGGCTGGACGGCCTCGCGGAACACGGCATGGCTTCGCTCGTACTGCCGGTGATCCGCGCGGATGGCGCGCCCGCGGTGCTGAAGTTCCAGCAAGCAAGCGAAGACAACGCCGGCGCCGCGCTCGGTCTGCGGGCATGGAACGGCAACGGCATGGTGCAGCTGCTCGACCACGACCCGGACACCGGCACCATGTTGCTGGAGCGGCTGGACGCAGCCCGGCCGCTGTCATCGGTGGTTGACGACGATGCCGCTATGCAGATCCTCGCCGAGCTGCTGGCGCGCCTGGTCGCGGTGGCCGCTCCACCTGGTCTGCGGCATCTGTCCGACATCGCCGCCGCGATGCTGGACCAGGTTCCACGCGCTGTACTGGCGTTGCGCGACCCGGCCGAGCAGCAGCTGGTACGCACCTGCGCGTCCGCCGTGGCCGAATTGATCGGCGAACCTGGCGACCGCCTGCTGCATTGGGACCTGCACTACGACAACGTCCTCGCCGGGCAACGGGAACCATGGCTGGCCATCGACCCCGAACCGCTGGTCGGCGATCCAGGGTTCGACTTGTGGCCGGCACTGGACAGCCGATGGGAGGAGGCGGTGGTGGCGACCGGCGACGTGACCCGTACGGTCCTCCGCCGCTTCGACCTCCTCACCGAGGCGCTCGGCCTGGACCGGCAGCGGGCGACCGGGTGGACACTTGGCCGCATCCTCCAGAACGCATTGTGGGACATCGAGGACGGCAAGCCCACGCTGGAACCGGCCCAGGTCGCCCTTGGCACGATTCTGCTACGCCGCGCCACTGCCCGGAAGCCGAACGCACCGGCGAGATGATCTACGTCAAGACGCCCTTTAGCCGTGAGATCCGCGAAGCCGTGGCCCTGACCTGGGGCGTCACAGGAGAGGGGGAGCGGTTGCACGGCGGAGAGGAATCCGCCGCCTACCGCCTCGACGGGCACGTCATCCGCGTCGGCCCGGCGGGGCGCGCCGCCGCCGAGTCGGAGTGGTGCCACGCGATCGCCCGGCACGCCGCCGCCAGCCTCCCCGAGGCGGTCGCCCCGCTGCCGACTGCCGAAGGGACGACGGTCATCGTCGTGGGCGGCCGCCCGATCTCCTGCTGGCCGTACGTCGAGGGTGCCTGGCCGGACTCCGACATCCCGGCCCAGCGCGAAGCCGGTGCCCGTCTGCTGGCCAGGCTCCACAGGGCCCTGGCCGGCTTCCGCCCCGGTCCGCGCCCGGTGCCCGCTTTCCAGGAGTCCGGCCTGTACGGCGATCCGCCCCAGGACGCCGCCGAGCTGGACGACCCCGACCTGGACCGCTGGCTGGCCGCCTTCCACACCGAGCACCCCGTGCGTCACCCCCTGCACGGCGATTACTACACCGGCAACACCCTGGCCAGGGACGGCCGGATAGTGGCGGTACTCGATTGGGACGAGACCTTCGTCGGCGCCCCTGAGCTGGAGCTGGCCGCCGCCGCCCTGGAATGGGGCGACGACCTGGCCGGGCCGAGCGAGGAGTTCGTGGCCGCGTACCACGAGGCGGGCGGCACGGCAGGCCGTCTGGACGAGGAGTCGCTCGCTCAGCTCGTCAGGCACAAGCTCCGCAGGGAGCACGCCTACTTCCATAAGGCCGTCCGCTCGGGGGTGACGCACGACGAGGCGGACGTCGCCTACCACCGCGGCCGGGTAGAGCTGTTCCACCGGCTGCGCCCCTGACAGCGTCTCATGCCGATCTTGACGGTGGTCCAGCCGCATGATCAAAAGGAGGCACTGGCCCGTCCCGTCGGAGGGCGGGTCGATGTCAGCAGAGATCCTTCCAAGAAGGGGGAGTCGCTATGGGTGTTGGTGAGGGCAGGCGCCTGGCTACGCTCGCATCAGTGGGTGCACTGACAGCGGCGCTGTTACCGGTAGGAGGTATGGCTACCGCCTCGTCTGCCACGCCTCAGGTTCATGCCTGTGTCAGCAAGATCACCCGTGTTGCTCGGATAGTCGACCCTGGGACCGAGTGTCTCTTCAGCGAGGTTGCCGTCCAATGGGGTGCCGAAGGACCGACCGGGCCGGATGGCCCAGCGGGACCTGCTGGACCTGCTGGACCGCGGGGCGAGCAAGGGGCCAAGGGTGACTCCGGCCCAGCCGGGCCCCAAGGCGAGGCGGGGGAGACCGGCCCACAAGGCCCCAAGGGCGACGCGGGGGAAACCGGGCCACAGGGCCAACAGGGACCGCAGGGGCCTAAAGGTGAGAAGGGCGATCCCGGCGGGGTGCGGGGAGCCCAAGTCAAGGAGGCTCCCTTCAGCGGTGGCTCCAGTGGCATCATGTGCGACCCCGGCGAGTACGCGACCGGCGGCGGCTACAAGATAAACAACGGCAATGGCCAGGTCTACCAGAGCCTTCCCGTCTTCGGCGTGTCCAAAGAACCACGAGGCTGGGAAATCAGGGCCACCGACTCAGCCAACGGAACCATCTACGTCATCTGCGTCCCCTGGGGCTGACCACCAGGCAGGATCCCTGACTCTCGAGACCCGAGCACTCCGCGAAGGTCCTCACCACGCTTCGGTGAGGGCCTTCGCCACCTCAGCGCGACGTAAGGGGACCAACCCGGCATCCCGCGTCTCTATCGCTGGGTGGTGACCTGGGCTTGGCGGATTCGGTCGTTGAGGGTGCGTCGCACGCTGTCGACGTCGGTGGTGGAGTTCTCGGACAGGGTGTCCATCAGTTCCGCGCAGGCTTGGGCGGCGGCCTCCGACCGGGGCAGCATGATCTTCTCGTAGGCGGCAGTGGCCTGGTCGAGGTCGGGGTGGGTGGCGATGGCGGTGGCCAGGTCGCTGCCGTCGATCAGGGCGAGGTTGGCGCCGATGCCGAAGGGCGGCATGAGGTGGGCCGCGTCGCCGAGCAGGGTGATGCCGGGGACGTGGTCCCAGGTGTGCCCGGCGGGCAGGACGTGCAGGGGCCGGTTGACGAATCCGCTGTCGTTGTCGCGGAACAGGTCGAGCAGCATGGGGTGCCAGCCGCTGAACAAGGCGCGGAGGTGGTCGCACACCGCCGCGATGTCGCCGAGGTCGAGGCCGGCGGTGGCGTACCAGTCCGCCGGTGCGTCGAAGGCGGCGTAGAGGCGGATGTGGGCGCCGCTGTTGCGCTGGGCCGAGATCATCTTCCCGTCGGCCCGCGCCGCGAGCGTACCCGGGCCCACCCAGCGGGCCAGGTCGGGGTGCCGTACGTCGACATCGTCGAGGAACGCCTCCACAATCGTGGCGCCCGTGTAGCGAGGGACGGCATCCGAGACGGCGGGGCGGACCCGGGACCAGGCGCCGTCGGCGCCGATCACGAGGTCGAAGTCCGCGGTGGTGCCGTCGGCGAAGCACAGACGAGCGCCGCCGCCGTCGAGCGGTGCGACCCCATCCACCGGGCGACCCCAGCGCACGGTGCCGGGGATGAGGGAGTCCAGCAGCAGACCCCGCAACTGGCCCCGGTCGATCTCCGGGGCATAACTCTCGTCGCGGCTGTCAGTGGGCCGCTCGTGGTGTATCAGGGCAGCTGTGAAGGGGTCCAACCCCCGCAACTCCTGCCCCTGCGCCCGGGCCAGCGCGGCGAACTGCTCGAACAGGCCGACCGCCCGTAGCGCGGCCTGACCGGTCGGTACGTGCAGGTCCAACATGCCGCCCTGCCAGCGGGCGTCGCGGGAGGCCTCCCGCTCGAACACCGTTGTCTGGATGCCGTACGTCTGCAGGCCGCGGGCGCAGGCGAGGCCGCCCACGCCGGCGCCCACGATCGCGATTTGGGGGTTCATGGCAGATGCCTCCTGTTGGCGTCTCTGGGGGACCCAGAAAACCATAGCGACTCCGAATTCGCAACAGCTCCGATTTCGCACTCGATCCGACTTGCCGTACGCTGAGCGGGTGAGCGAAGGAGTCGGGCGCCGCGAGCGCAGGAAGGCCCAGACCCGCAAGGCGCTGGCCGACGCCGCGCTGCGGCTGTTTCTGGAACGCGGTTACGACCAGGTGGGCGTCAAGGACGTGGCCGACGCGGCCGACGTGGCGGTGTCCACGCTGTTCGCCTACTTCCCGAGCAAGGAGGCCCTGGTCTTCGACCTCGACGACGACCTTGAGGCCGAGGTCGTCGCCGCGGTGCGCGACCGTACCCCCGGCCAGTCCATCCCGCATGCCCTGCGCGAGCACATCCTCAGGCGAGCGATCGAAGTGGCGGCCTTCCCGCACACCGCCGCCCTCGCCCACATGGTGGAGAGCACCCCGGCCCTTCGCGACTACGCCCGCCGCATGTGGCTACGCCACGAAGCGGCCCTCGCCCGCGCCCTCGCCGACGAGGTCGGCGCCCCCCAAGACGACATCGCCTGCGCCGCCTTCGCCCGGTTCGCCCTCGAAGCCGCGCACGTCATCCACGGCCACCCCGCCCCCGAACAGGCCGCCAACGCGATCTTCAACCTGCTCGAACACGGCTGGACCACCGCCTACCCCGGCACCTGAACGCTGGAATCGCCGGCGGCAGCAGTCGCGTCCGCCGTCATAGTGCGCGCAGGAGTGCGGTCGCCGCTGTGCGCACGGCGTGAGCGGTGTTGCCGGCTGGGACCTGTGCTCGGGCGCCGGGGAAATCCTTGTCGGGTCGGTCACGCCCGCTGATCCCGTATTCGGCGTTCTCGACAATATGGGCGGCGATGTGCTGGCCGAGGCGTTCGGCACGTTGGCGGACGGCGGTGGATGAGACGCCGGTGGCCGGCTAATTCCAGGCGCCAGGCACCTGGTAGGGCACCTTGGTCTCGAGTTGCTCCTGGTCGAGTACCTCGCCGTTCAGCGGCAGCAGGACGGTGGCCTCCCGTCCCCAAGCGGAGTAGCGGGTGTCCGACTTGATGCGGAGCAGGGAGCCCTTCCAGTGGTGCAGGACGCTCGTGGCCGATACTCGCTCGACCAATCCGGTCGAGCTCAGACGGAGGGTGTAGGAGATGGTGCTGACGGGCTTGGCGCCGGAGTAGCCGCCGAAGTGCGAGGCGAAGGAACGGGATACCTTGGCCAGTTCGTCGGCCTTGATCATGCCCTTCACCACCCCGCCTCGCCAGGACGTACGGTGTGCCAGCAGCGCCTTGAGCGTGGCGGGCTCCAAGGCCTCCAGCGGCGGGTTGCTGGCAGGCAGATGGGTGTAGGAGTAGCGCACCCAGTTCGTGCCCTGTGGCAGCACGTCGGCGAACTGGGGGCCCGAGACGTAATCGGCGTAACCTGACGAGATCACCCTCAGGGGCATCTCTTCCAGGGCGGCGTCCTCCGCCATGCCGAGTTTCTTCAGGCCGCTCATTATCGTCTTGCTGAACCGCAGGCGCTGGGATGTATCAGCGGCGGTCTCGCCCCGCGGCCCGAACCCGACCGTGCCGTCCACGTCCAGGGTGTAGTACGCGCCGCGACCGTGATCGATCTTTGCGGTGGACACGATGTTCACGCCCTTGCCGCGGGTCAATGCGGCTTGAAGCACTTTCACCGGGTCGATCCTGGGCGCTGCCTGCGCGGGGGCGGCGACGAGCTGCGTCAGGCCCGCGATCAGGATTACCCCCGCGACGGTCCGCTTCATCACTATCCCCTGGAAATTGGTCGGAAGGACGCAACAATCTTGTGCATACGAGATCAACTGTCAAGCCGAGCCGCGATCGTGGGCGAACGGAACCTCCCGCTTGTGGGGCCGCTGTCAGCAATTGAGGTCGGCGGTGGTCTGGGGTCGGCCCGAGGCGGGGTCCAAGGCCACGGGGAACGTCCGCCCGTCGGTCACCGCAATCTCCACCGAACTCGGCCCCGTCCACTTGACCGAGTCGAAGGCGTCATCGGGGACGTCGTCGTTGAAACAGCCGAGATCCCACTCCCTGCTGAGCAACCCGCCGTCCCTGCGGACGCTGAGCGACATCACCATGTCCGGCCCGAGATCCGCCAGCGACTGCTGGACCCGGATCCTGTACGGGGCCGGTCCGTCGACGAAGCCGACCTCCTCGGTAGAGGAGAACCCAAGGTTGAGCAACCCCCCGAAGAGCGCGGCACTCGCGCCCAGCCCCGCAAGGACGACGATCACGACGCGTAGCCACATCCACCGCAACCCGACGGCGGCCAACGCCATCAGGAGGACTGCGGCTCCGTGAGGTTCCTCTCAGGCCCCGAACTCACGAATTCGCAGAGGGCTGGTTATGTTGAGGCTGGCGTGGGCTCTTTCCCACGCTTGGTCGAAAGCGTCGAGAGTCAGCGGCTCGGGGTTGTGACCTTCCCACTCATGGACAGGTCGCTCGGCTATTCGGTCGTAGACGGCGCCGTATCGTCTGACCTCTCCGCTCTCGAAAACTTCCTGCCATTCGGCCAGGGAGGCGGCGGCGAAAGGCCGCTCGTCGGGGCCCCGGAATTCGATCTGTCGAGTAACCCAGCCTTCGTCGTCGGCCTCGATGTAGTACGACATGTCTTCTTCGTCCCAGCGGCTGCGGAACCATTGTGTCATCGTGGCATTCCTCCTGGGGCGAGTGGGAGGGAGCTTCCCGATTTCGGGTGGGTGGCGCGAAGGTGCTCATTCTTGAGGCCGAGCATCTCGGCGCTTCGGGAAAGCCCGTCAACGTCGGCTTTCATTTCCGGGATCATCGACATCAAACCCGTCGCCGACTAACTTCACCCCTCGGGAAGCGGTCTCTGAATTCGCCTATTCCGCCTTCTGCCAGCTTTTGTCCCTTCGCGGCGAGCGCGATACCGGGCGGGCCATCCCGGACCAGGCTCGTGTAGACAACGCCGGCGATCGGCTCCAGCCCCAGCGGCGGCATTTACTCCCGACGTCCTCCACGCAACTCGCGCTCACCGTCGGCCATGCGGTGTCGTGTCAGCAGCTGTATCAGGACGGCAACGGCCCGGTATCAGAGTGGTCGGCGATGGTGGATGCATGAACCGTTCGGCGATGCGGCCCCAAGGCCGGGCGAGATCCACTCGGGCGACCTGACCTGAGCGATTTCGGCCCGCGGGTCAACAGGACCGTCCATTCAATTGAATTCCGTAACAGCTTCAAAGGAGCACATCATCATGTCGATCACCCTTAAGGACCAGGACACCCTCACCCTGCGGATCGCCGGTTGGGGCGCCGTTTCACTGATGTCCGCCGCCGGTGCCGCCGGTTCGGCGCACAAGGCCGCCACCGAGGCCTCCATCGCCTTGACCTCCGCGACCGGTCTGGTCGGGCACGCGCTGGCCAAGGCGCCCAAGGACGTGAAGTACGGCAAGACGGTGGCCGAGCTCGCCGACCAGGTGCTGCCGGCGCTGACGGCCTCCATGAGCCTGCTCAAGGTGCAGGCTCCGGAAGAGGCCGACAACTTCCGCCGTACCGTCATCGTCGCCATCGAGGCAGCCGGCCGGCCTCAGAAGGGCGCGCCCAGCCCCACCATGACGGAGATGGCCCGCAAGATCACCGAGGCCCTCGACGCCGCTTGATGAGATGTTCCGGGGCCCTCTCCGGGCCCCGGCTCATCACAGACAAGGATGCCGAACCGCCTCGTGGCCGAGTCGCCAGTTCATCAACGGTCCGCATGACGTTCGCGAAGCAATGCATCTACACTGTAGACATGAACTACACCGTAGACGCGACGGCGAGCGACATCGTCGAAGCGCCCGAAGCGCGATTGCATGTCGAGCGGACCGGCGACGGACCCCCGCTCTTACTGATCTCCGGAGGCGGAGGCGACGCCAGCATGTACGCGGACGTGATCCCGCTCCTGGCCCGGAGCTTCACCGTGATCGCCTACGACCGGCGCGGCAACTCGCGCAGCCCGTTCACCGATCCCGGCGCCTCGATAACGGTTGCCCGGCAGGCGGCCGACGCGGTCGCCGTCCTCGATCATTACGGCCTGGAACGTGCCTATGTCTTCGGCAACAGCGCGGGCGCGATCATCGCCCTGGAGATGGTGATCGGGCACCCGGACCGCCTCCTGGGCGCGGTGGTGCATGAGCCGCCGCTGGTGCAACTTCTCACTCCCGACAGTCCCGAACGGCGCGAGATCGAACACATCGGCCACCTCGCCCGGGACGGTCACCTGATGCGTGCCTACGCCGCTTTCGGCGCGATGACGCTACCGGATCCGCCGCGCGTGTTCCTGTCTCCATCCGGTCAGGCCATGATCGCTGCCGCCACTCACCTCATGCTCGCCGCCGACGGCCTGGCCCGAAGGGTCACCCGGCGTACGCCGGATGTGATGACCCGCCAGCTCCGCAACGCGGAGCTGACCCTGCGCCGCGAACTGCCCGCGTTCTGCTTCGACTACCAGCCGGACATGACCGCGCTGGCCGCCACCACGGCACCCTGGTGCCTGGCCACCGGCCGCGACAGTGTGGGTAAGCCCTACTACGCGCCCGCACATCTGCTGTCTGAGCGCCTTGGCGTAGCCTGCCAGGAGTTCCCCGGCGGCCACGTCCCCTTCATGCAGCACCCGCACGAGTTCACCACGACGCTCACGAAGATCCTGGAGGGCTTCCAGCCATGACGGCCGACGCCAGCCCCCCGGTCAGGTTGCCGGAGCCGCCCACCCGGCCCACCCTCACCCGCGACTACCTCGCCACCGCCGCGCTCGCGCTCATCGACGCCCACGGCTTGCGTAAATTCTCCATGCGCAAGCTCGGCACCGCCGTCGGCTTCGACCCGATGGCCGTCTACCGCCACTACGCGGACCAGGAGGACCTCTTCGACGGTGTCGCCGAGGCGCTGTTCACCGAGGTCAACGTCGACGCTCTGCCCTGGGACGGCCCCTGGCGGCAGTTGGCCCTGAACTACTGCCTGCGTCTGCGCGACACACTGCTGTGCCATCCCCACGCCGTGCCGCTGTTCGCCACCCGCCCGGTACGCTCACCAGCCTCCATCGACACCGGCGTGAAGATGCTCACCAAGCTCAGCGACGCCGGGATCCCTCCGGCGCAGGGCTTGCGCATCATCCGCTGCCTGCGAGAGTTCACGATCGGCCACACCCTCGCCATCGCCGTGACCGAGCTCGGTGCCGACCAGCGCAGTCGCAAACCCCAGCCCGGCGGCCCCGACTACAACCTGCTCGCCGAAGCCGCCGACGCCACCACCCTCGACGACCACTTCGAGATGGGGCTCACCGCGATACTGAATGGCTTCGAACAGTCCGCCCGCTGATAAGGCCCTCGCCGCTCCATCTTCGCCACCCCTCCTGGCGCTAAGGGCCATCCCAAGGTTTGCCACCAGCCGTCGACTGCGCCGACCCAGTGGCCGGCCGTGCGGTGAACCCGCCGCTGAGCGCCCGGCCTGTCGTCTCGTCTCGCTGCCATTGACATTATGCAGGCAAATGCCTGCATAATGGAGACGTGAGCCTCGAAGCGAGAGAGATGGACTCGGTCTTCAAAGCACTTGCCGACCCCACCCGACGACTCCTGCTCGACCGACTGCGCGAGCACAACGGCCAGACGCTGAGCGAGCTGTGCGAACGCTTGAACATGGCGCGCCAGTCAGCGACCCAGCATCTCGACATCCTTGAGCGGGCCAACCTCGTCACCGTCGTACGACGCGGGCGGGAGCGGCTTCACTATCTCAACCCGACGCCGATCCACGAGATCGAGGAGCGGTGGATCTCGGGGTTCGACAAGCCGCGCCTGCAAGCGCTCAGTGCCATCAAGAACCAGGCAGAGGAGTACGCCATGACCGAAGTACCCACCTACGTCTACGTCACCTACATCCGGGCAAGCGCGGAGCAGGTGTGGCAAGCCCTGACGGATGCGGACCTGACGGCGCGCTACTGGGGACATGCCAACGTTTCGGACTGGCAGCCGGGCTCGGCCTGGGAGCACCGGCGCGTCGACGGATCAGGCGTCATCGATGTCGTCGGTCGAGTGATCAAGACCGAGCCCCCGACGCGGCTGGTCATCACGTTCGACGACGCCCCCGACGCCGAATCGCCCAGAGAGCCGTCGGTCGTCACCTTTCTCGTCGAACCACACCAGGACATCGTCCGCCTCACCGTGACCCACGAGAATCTCCCCAACCAGGAGATGCTCACCGGCATCTCGCACGGATGGCCGGCCGTGTTGGCGAACCTCAAGTCGCTGCTGGAGACCGGCGAGGTCCTCCCGCAGGCGCCATGGGACATGCATCGCGCGCATGCCTGAGAGCGCATGCCTGAGAGCGCATGCCTGAGAGCGCATGCCTGAGGGCGCAGGCCTGAGAACCGTTCACCCCCGCCCACGACCGCAGAAAGAAGACCTTGATGGACACCATCCCCCTGCGGGACGCCTACGGCGCGCTGCTGGACGCCGCTGCCACCGTGGCCGACTCCGGCGATCCCAGCCCCGTCCCGCCGGCCGGTGAGTGGAACGCCGACCAGATCCTGGCGCACGTCTCCATCATCAACGCCGCCACCATCGCCGCCGTCTCCGCCATCGCCTCGGGAACGCACACGACCTACGACAACCGCTTGGCGCTCGACGCCTGGACCATCGAACGCCTCATCACGCTCGCCGGCGGCAACGCGGGGCTTCGAGACCGCATCCGCCGCCAAGCAGACGCCCTCTGCACGCTCGGGGGCCCGGCGCTGAGCGACGCCGAACTCGACACACCGGTGCCCACCCGGCTCCTGTCGAAGGACACCCTCATGGTCGATCAGCCCATGCCGCTGAGGGACCTCATCACCGGCCTCGCGGAGATGGAGTTGCCGGGCCACACGCGACAGCTCCTGGCCCTCCTGCCGAGCGGCGCTGGAGCCGAAGCCGCAAGGTGATCTCGGTGACGGGCGGAGACGGTGACGGTCAAGTCTGAAACGTGCCAGTGCCAGCTGCTTCATGGCTGCTTGGGTGGGTGTCCCAGTCCACGTGTACCTGCCTGAACGGGAATCATGTCCACCACCACACTGGCCCCGCCACGCCCGCCCCTCATCAGCTGGCTTGCCGTCACCTCCCTCATGCTGGGCATCTTCGCCATCGTCACCAGCGAAATCCTGCCCATCGGCCTGCTGACCGCCATCGGCGCGGACTTCGACATCTCCGACGGCACCACAGGGCTGACCATGGCTCTGCCCGGCATCGTCGCCGCGGTCGCCGCACCCGCCGTCACGCTGACCACCGCGCGCCTGGACCGCCGGGTGATGCTGTGCGTCCTCATGGCGGTGCTCGCCGTCGCCGACGTGCTGGCCGCCGTGGCGAGCTCCTACTGGGTGATGCTGATCTCCAGGGTGCTCGTCGGCCTCACCATCGGCGGCTTCTGGTCGATCGGGGCCGGGCTGGCCGGCCGTCTGGTGCCGCCGCACGCCGTCGGCACCGCCACCGCGGTGATCTTCTCGGCCGTGCCGCTGGGCTCTGTGCTCGGCGTACCGGCCGGGACCTTCATCGGCGACCTCGCCGGGTGGCGAACCGCGTTCCTGGTGCTGGCCGCGCTGGCCATTCTGGTCCTGGCCGCCCTGGTGATGCTGCTGCCGCCGCTGCCCGCCCAGCAGGTCACCAGCGCTCGCGTCCTGCTCGACCTGCTACGCGCCCGGGGTGCCGGCATCGCCCTGCTGGCCACCTTCCTCATCGTCTTGGCCCACTTCGGCACCTACACCTACGTCACGCCCTTCCTCCAGAACGTCACCGGCCTGCCTCCCGTGGCCGTCAGCGCCGTACTGCTGGCGTACGGCATCGCCGGCATCGCCGGCAATTTCCTGGTCGGCAAGGCCATCGCCACACGTCTGCGAGCCGCCTTCGTGACCTGCGGCTGTCTGATCGCGGCCACCACCCTGCTGCTGCCCTCGGCCGGCGGCACAGCCGTCGGCGCCGTGGTGCTGCTCGTGGTCTGGGGCCTGGCCTACGGAGGCGTGCCCGTCTGCTCGCAGGCCTCGTTCATCAGCGCCGCCCCGCACGCGCCCGAAGCCGCCACGGTCGTCTTCACCTCCTCCTTCCAGGCGACCTTCGCCCTCGGCGCGTTCGTCGGCGGCCGCGTCGTCGACGCCTTCTCGGTCTCCACCGTGATGATCTGCGGCGGGCTGGCCGCTCTGCTGATGGCGGCATCCCTATGGGCGCTCAAAGCCCGCTGAGTGTGGCGACGGCGTGGAGATTCGGGGCAGGTAGCGTGCAAACGGGCTTATGGGTGAGGTGCCGCGCCTACCGTCGCAGGTATGCGGACCGTCGATGTACTGGTCGTGGGCGCGGGGCTGGCCGGGCTGCGGACAGCCCGCTCGCTCGCGCGACGGGGACTGAAGGTGATGGTGGTCGACCGCCGCAGGTCGCTGTCAACGGGCATCCGTACGACAGGGATCTTCGTACGGCGTACCCTCGACGACTTCGACCTGCCGGACCATCTGCTCGGCCCCGGTATCCGGGACGTGCTGCTGTATCCGCCGTCGCGGCGGGAACCGATCCGGCTCACCAGTGACCGCGACGAGTACCGCGTGGCCGACATGGCGGGCATCTACGAGCACGCGCGCCGCGCGGCGGAGTCGGCCGGGGCGCGGGTCCTCCTGGGCGTACGGTATGTCGGCGCATCGAGGGGTTTTGTGCGGTTCGCAGGTACGGACCCGGTGACGACCCGGTTCATCATCGGCGCGGACGGCGCCCGCTCCCGGGTGGCCCGTGATCTCGGCCTCGATGTCAACCGGCGCTCCCTGCTCGGTGCCGAGCTCGTCCACCCGATCGCGCCCGGCACGGCCGCCCCGGCGTTCCACTGCGTGCTGGACCCCCGGGTCGCTCCGGGGTACCTGGGGTGGGTCATCGATGACGGTCAGCACGCGCATGTCGGCGTGGCGGGATACCCGGACGCGATGCGCACCGGCATCCGTCACCTGCTGGACGCTTTCGCCGCGGACGCGCCCGGCCGTGCGGTGCCGACCGGTCCGGTCGAGCGTCGAGGCGGGCCGATTCCGGTCGGTGGTGTGCTGCGACGGTTGGCGTGCCCGGCCGGGCTGCTGGTCGGAGACGCGGCGGGCGCGGTGTCGCCGCTGACGGCCGGTGGGTTGGACCCCTGCTTACGCATGTCCGAATGGGCAGCGGCGGTCGCGGCCGGGTACCTGCGTACCGGCGATCAAAGCATCTTGAGCCGGTACGACGGGGCCGCCTTGCGGACCCGGTTCCGAGGCCGCCTGTTGCTGCGCCGCGTGTTCGCCGGTATCCGATCTCCCGCCGCGGCGGAGGCGGTGGTGACCCTGCTACGTGGTCGTGCCGGGCGTGCTCTGGCGGCGCGCGTGCTGTTCGGAGACGGCTCCTTTCCCGATGTCAGCTCACGGCTCATCGACCACCTGGGTGGCAGCCGATGGCCCGGAGTTCGCTGATCGCCTCCTGCTCCCGGCCGGGCAGCAGGCGCAGGGTGATGGCGCGCTCGAATCGGGCGTCGATCGAGGTCCACTGTTCGATCGCCGCCGTCAGCGCGTCACGATCGTCGTACAAGATCGCGCGAGTACGGGCCAGGGCGGCGGCCGCCCAGGCGTTCTGCTCCGCGTACGGCAGAGCGGCGGCAAGCCGTTCGGCGGCGTCCGGCAAGCCCGCGACGACGGCCAGCTCGGCACCGGCGGCGCGGGCGTAGGCCTCGTACCAGCGGACGGCGAAGGGGGCGAAGGCGCGCTCGACCAGCGCGGCGGCCCGGTCGTGGGCGCCGGTGTGCAGGGCGACCCTGGCCTCGACGAAAGCGGCGAACGGAGCCAGGACCTGTGAGGAGGCCGCGTCCTCCACCCTGGCCATCTCCAGCGCCCGCGAGCGCCACAGGTCGAACTCGCCGCTGCCCGCCAGCCCATGGGCCAGCGCCACGGCGGAGACCGCGGTCGACATCCAGGCGCTGCGCGGGCTGCCCGCCTGATGCCAGGCCTCCCACATGGCGGGCGCCTGCTGGAAGACCTCCGGGAAACGACCGCTCAGGGCGAGCGGTCTGATGGTCTTGGGGATGGACAGGTAGGGGTGTTCGCCGATGGGGTCTTCGCGGTGCGCGCGGTCGGCGACGGCGAGCGCGGCCGGCAGGTCGCCGACACACAGCTCGGCACGCGCCGCCGAGTGGAAGGTGTCGACGATCTCGGCCGCCGCGGACGGCTCGTGCCTCGGCAGGCGCTCGATGAGCGTGAGCCGCTCCTGGCAGATCCGCTGGACGGTGCGTAACCGGCCGGCCCGCGCGTACGCCCGGGTCAGCACGTCCAGCGCCCCCAGGAGGACGATGGTGTCGCCGCACTCGCGAGCGGCGTCGACGGCGGAGCCGGCGAGCTCCAGGCCGCCCTGATCCCAGGCCCGCGCGGTCGCGACGAGCGCCGTGGTGCGCGAGTCGGCGGGGTCGGCGCTCGCCTGGTCGAGCAGCGCCGACACGGACATCGAGTCGCGATCGTCCGCGCGCCGGTAGCGGTGGGCGACCACGAGGGCGGAGGCGAGCGTGGCCGCGCGCAAGCCGTCCTGTTCGGCCTGTTCGGCGGCCCGCATCAGCAGGCGGAAAGCCAGTGGGCCGTCGGCGATCGAGACGGCCGTGGCGGCCGCGCGCAGGAGGTCCTGGTGGCTGTCCGCAGCGTCGTCGGCCCGGTCGGCGGCGGCCAGGTAGTGGCCGATCGCTTCGCGGTGGAAGTGCCGCGCGAACGTCAGGTGCGCCAGCGACCTGGCCAGCTGATGCGCCTGCCGGTCAGGTACGGCGGCCGTGTCGGCGAGCGTTGCCCGCAGATCATCGGCGACCAGATCGAACTGCGGCTGCCAACCGCCGTCGAGTCGTGATTCCAGCTTCGCCGCGGTGTCCGCCGCCCAACGCAGCCGGAGCTGGAGCGTCTCTTCCCTCTCGCCGCAGGCTTCGAGCTGGTCGGCGGCGAAGGCTCTGATGGTCTCCAGCAACCGCCAGCAGCCGCCGCCCGCCGCTCCGATCAGGCTCTTGTCCGTCAGCCGGCCTATGACGTCGGCTATCGCGCTGGGCGGCGTGTCCGGCATGACCGCCGTGGCCGCCGCCAGGTTGAACCCGCCCGTGAACACCGCCAGACGGCGCAGCAGCGCGCGTTCCTCATCCTCCAGCAGGTCGTAGCTCCAGCCGATGACCGTACGCAGCGAGCGATGCCGTGGCGGCCTGCCCCGCGCGCCGGACAGCAGCCGCAACCGGTCCTGCAGCCCCACACGCAGGGCGTCGATTCCGAGTGCGGGCACGCGTGAGGCGGCCAGCTCGATCGCCAACGGCAATCCGTCGAGCCGGGCGCACACCTCGGCGATCGCGGAGGGCTCGGCGGTGAACGCCGGGTCGATGGCGCGCGCCCGATCGAGGAACAGCGCCGCCGCCTCTTCCGCCAGTGGCGGCACCGTGATGACCCGCTCGCCGGCGAGACCCGGCCGCTCCCTGCTGGCCATCAAGATGCCCGCCTGGGGGCAGGCCAAGCGCAGTCTTTCGACCAGATCGCCGACCTCGTCCAGCAGGTGCTCGCAATTGTCGAGAACCAGCAGCGATCGTCCCAGCGCGACCCGCTCGGTGACCGCCTGCTCCAGCGGCTGAGGCGGACGTTCGGCCAGACCCAGCGCGTCGGCCACGGCGCGCAAGACGTACCCCTCACCGATCGGGGCGAGATCGACGAACGCCCCGCCGGCGGGGAACGACGTCGAGGCCGCCTGCGTCACCACGGCGCCCAGCCGCGTCTTGCCGACGCCGCCGGGCCCCAGCAGGCAGACCGGCGCGGCGTGGACCAGCGCGGCCAGCGCCTCCTGCCGTTCCTGACGGCGTCCGATGAAGGAGGTGTGACTGACCGGGATGCCCTCGATGTGCCCCGGCCTGACCGAGGGCGATGGCTGATGCCGGTTCATGGCCGCCAGGGCGGCGCGGCTGCCCACGCCGTACTTGCGCAGCAGCGAGGAGACGTGACTTTCCACGGTGCGCACCGAGACCCGCAGCCGGTGGGCGATCTGCGCGTTCGTCAGATGCTCGACCACCCCCGCCAGCACCTCGGCCTCGCGGGGCGAGACCTCTCGCGGCTTGTCCGGCAACATGCGGCCATTGTGGCCTCGGTGGCCCTTCCGTAGCGAATCAGTGCCGGCCTCGTAGTGGTCCGGTGATCTCCACGGATGTCCCGGCATGGTCGGGCAGGCCAAGGTTGCCGGTGTCTGGACGACAGCGCCTTGACACTCGAGAGGCTCCCATGATCAAGCACGCCACCTTCGTGGCCGAGCACGTCTATGACCTTCCACCGGTCGAGGTGTTCTCGGCCTGGGCCGACCCGGCCCTCAAGGCGCGCTGGTCCAGCGGTCCCGCCGACTGGAGCCCGCGGCTCGACGTGGACTTCCGGGTCGGTGGGCTGGAGCGGTATCACGGCACCCCGGTGGGCGGCCCCGCGCACACGATCGAGGCACGTTATCTCGACATCGTGCCGAGCAAACGCATCGTCTACAGCTACGACGTGCTGCTCGACCAGGTACGCAGCCTGGTCTCCCTGGCCACCGTTGAGTTCGTCCGGGACGGACCGGGTACCAGGCTCGTCCAAACCGAGCAGGTCGCCTTCTTCACCGCCGAGGACACCGCCCCGTTCGAGCAGCACATGAGGGACGTACTGAAGTCCCTGGCTGAGGAGCTGAGATGAAATACCCGCTGAGCACGCGGATGAATCCCATGATGGCTCTGACCGTCCTGGCGCTGCCCACGCTGCTCGTGGCCATCGACATCTCCGTGATGGGCGCTGCCCTGCCGTCCATAGCGCGTGACCTGCGGCCCAGCGCCGCCGAACTGCTGTGGATCACCGACAGCTACAACTTCCTGGTGGCCGGCTCCATGCTCGCCATGGGCGCCGTCGGCGACCGGATCGGCCGCCGGAAGATGATCCTCATCTGCGCGGCGATCTTCGCGCTGGCCTCCGCCGTCGGCGCCTTCGCCACCACCGCGCCGCTGGTCATCCTCGCCCGGGCCGTCATGGGGGTGGCCGGGTCGGCCATCATGCCCGCGTCGATGTCGCTCATCGGGGTGCTGTTCACCGAGGAGAAGTCGCGTGTGCAGGCGATGGGCGCGTACATGACGGTGTTCCTCAGCGGCATGGCGGTGGCACCGTTCGTCGGCGGGGTGCTGCTCGCCCACTTCTGGTGGGGCTCGGTGTTCCTGATCAGCGTGCCGGTCATGGCGGTCACCATGGCCATCGCGCCACAGGTGCTGCCCGAGACCCGCTCCGACCAGGCGCCGCGCATCGACCTGCTCAGTACGCTGCAAAGCCTGGGGGCCGTCCTCGCGATCGTCTACGCGCTCAAGGCCTGGGTCAACGACGGCGCCGACGCCTCGGCCTGGCTCACCCTCGTGGTCGGCATCGTGCTGACCGTACTGTTCGTCCGGCGGCAACGGCGGCTGGACGATCCGCTGCTCGACCTGGCCCTGATCCGGACCCCGGCGGTCGGCCATACGCTGGCCGCCCTGTTCCTCACCGCGCTGATCATGGGCGGCAGCTCCCTGTTCTTCAACCTCTATCTGCAAGACGTGCAGGGCCTGACACCGCTCGACGCCGCCTGGTGGACGCTTCCGCAGATCATCCTCATGATCGCCGCCTCCAACCTGGGCCCCTGGCTCCATCGCGTCCTCGGCCACCGCACGATCGTGGGGCCGATGCTGCTGATCACGATGCTCGGCTTCGTCCTGTACGCCGTCCTGCCCGTCACCTGGATCGGCCGTCCCCTGGCGGCGGCCGGAGCCGCGCTGGCCGCCTTCGGCATCGGAGCCGCCTTCCCGCTGCTCATGGACCGCGTCATCAGCGCCACCCCACCCCAGCGCGCCGGCGCGGGCGCGGCGCTGGCCCAGGTCAGCAACGAGCTCGGCATCGCGGTCGGCCTGACGGTCCTGGGCTCCCTGGGCACCGTCGTCTACCGCGCCCGGCTGAACCTGCCGGACTCGCCGGCCGCCGTCAGCATCGTCGACGGCATCGCCGACGCTCACGGAGACCCGCAGCTCCTGCAAGCCGTACGGGCCGCCTTCACCGACGCCTACAACATCGTCGGCCTCGTCGGCGTGGCCGTGACCGCCCTGGCATTCCTCCTCACCGCCCACCCCCACCGAAGGAGCCTTCCATGAGGAAGATCGTCGCAGAGTTGTTCTCGTCGCTGGACGGCGTCGTCGCCTCGCCGGACCAGTGGCACGGCCCGTACCACAGCGAGGAGATGGAGCAGGACATCCAGGCCGGTCTGGCGGCGGCGGACACCATGCTGCTGGGCCGGCACACCTACCAGGAGCACGCCGGCTTCTGGCCGGGGGCGAGCGGCGGCCTGGCGGACCTGATGAACGGCATCCACAAGATCGTCTTCTCCGCCGCGTTGCCCGCGGCCGAGTGGTGCAACTCCACGCTGGTCACCGAGGCTGACATCGCCGAGGAGGTCGCGCGGCTCAAGCGGCAGGACGGCAAGGACATCGTGGTCACCGGAAGCATCACCCTGGTCCAGACCTTGTTGCGGGCCGGCCTGCTCGACGAGCTGCGCCTGCTGATCGACCCGGTCGTCGTGCGCGAGGGCCGGAAGCTGTTCGAGGACGAGGGTGGGCGGCTGCCTTGTACGCTCATCGCCTCGCGTGTCTACAAGAGCGGCACCATCTCCGCCACGTACACGTTCACGTCCTGACGTCCTGGCGGGCAGCGCCGTACCCCGTTCGTGATCGGACTCCGGCATCATCGCTGACCATGAAGAAGATGATCACTGCTCTGGCGGCCTGCGCCGCCCTGTCAGCCGCCTTATCGACGGTTGCCGCCCCCGCTCAGGCGGCGACCAAGGACCCCGTCAGCGCGCTGAAGGCCCAGCTCGTACCCGGGCACGGCGTGCGCTTCACCGAAACGGTCGCCTGGTCCAACGGCACGGAGGAGAGCGAGGTCCAGGACCGCAAGGGCGTCTTCCAGTTCGACAAGAAGGGCGTCGCCGCGTTCGACATCAACATCCACTGGGACGACGACACCTACGGACGGCAACGGGCCGTCGGCGTCGGCAACATCACGTACCACACCGGCGGGGTCATGCCTATGGTGCTCCCGGAGGGCAAGACCTGGTACAAGGTCAAGAGGTACGGACTGCCCGACTCCTACGGCCAGATTCTCAACCCGGCCGAGCCCAAGACCTTGGCCGCGCTGATCAAGCACGGCAAGTCGACGAAGAACTCCATCACCGGCACGATCACCTTCAAGGACCTCAAGCAGGCCTCGGCCTGGTGGGCGGGCGCGAAGGCGGCCAGCTCGTTCGACAGCACGAAGGTCTCCTACACCCTCACGCTCACCTCGGGGGGCCTGGTGAGCAGGGTGCAGAGCAAGTACACGGCGACCGAGACCGGGAGACAGGCCATGATCGCCGTGGACAGCCGCTACAGCGGATGGGGCGCGAAGGTGTCGGTCAAGGCGCCGGATCCCGCCAAGGTGACCACCGACTTCCGCTGACCCCAGGTCGTTGAGTTCGAGCGAGTACGGCACGCTCAGCATTCCCGGGACGTTCAGCCGGTACGGCTGGACCGCCTGCCGCGGGAGACCACGCTGAGCGTGGAGCCCATCGCCGCGCGGGTCGGCTTCACCGACCCCCCGGGCTCTGCGGCGGGCCATCCACCGCTGGTACGGCCACGGACCGGCCGCCATCCGCGCGAGCGGCCCAACGTAAGAACCGGTCCATAAGACCCCGTCGCCGGTCCTGGCCAGGTGCTCGTCGAGGTGCTGCACGCCTCGCTGAACCACGCGGACCTCAACAACGCCCAGTCCGGCCACGTTCCGGCGGGGGCGCCCCTGGGTCTCGACGCGGCCGGGATCGTCCTGGAGGGGCCGCGGACGGCTCCGGCCCCGCGGTCGGGGCCCGCGTCGTGCTCTTCGCGTGGGGCGCCTTCGCGGAACGGGTCGCCGTCGATGTGCCGGCGGTGGCCGAGGTGCCGGACGGTGTCGGGCTCGCCGCCTGGGGGCTCCTCGCTCCCGGGTGGCAGCCTCCAGTCCGTCGGGTGGACCTCGGCGGAGCCGGCCGTCTTTCCGCCGTACGCGACCGTCGGCCCGGCCAAGACGCTCCAACGAGTTCGCCGCCGCCGACGATCTGGCCGAGCTGGTACGGCTGACGGCGCCCTGGTGCCCGAGATCGGCTGGCGCGGCTCCTGGGAGCGCTTCGCCGAGGCGGCCGACGCGTTGCGCAGTCGCCGGGTGCTGGGGAAAGCGGTCTTCGACCTCAAGCCCCACGTGTGAGCCCACGACGATCCTTCCTGCCGGTGATGAGGAAGACCGCCAGCGCGGCCAGGCAGAGGAAGGCGGCGGCCGACAGGCTCGCCACGGTGAACCCGTGCACGATCGCCTCGGCGACGGCGCTGGGATGGGCCGCCAGGTAGCCGGCCGTGGCCGTGCCGGCGATGGTGCTGAGCAGCGCGGTGCCGAGAGAGGCGCCCATCTGCTGGGCGGTCATGACGGCGGCGCCGGCGACGGAGGTGTCGGCGCCCGCGTTGAGGGTGGCGGTGCTGTTGGCGGTGATCAGCACCCAGCCGGTGCCCAGGCCGAGCAGGAAGAGCACCGGCAGTACATGCGGCCAGTAGCCGCTGTCCACCCGCAACAGGCCGAGCAGGCCAAGAGCGGTCGCCAGGGTCAGCAGCCCGGGGGTCAGCAGAGCGCGTAACGGGGCACGGGACACCAGCCGGCCGACCGTCCGCGCGCCGAGCATGAGGCCCGCGGTGAGGGGGAGGAAGGCCAGTCCGGCGCGTACGGGCGGGTAGCCGAGCACGTTCTGCAGGTAGAAGGTGAGAAAGAACAGCGCGGCGAACATCCCCACCGCCAGGCTGAGCACGGCCAGGTAGGAGCCGCCACGGTGGCGGTCGAGGATCACCCGGAGCGGCAGCAGCGGATGGTCGACCCGGTGCTGGACCCACGCGAAGACGGCCAGCAACAGAACTCCCGTGGTCAGCGGGCCGAAGGTGAGGGGCGCGCCCCAGCCGTCGGTCTCGGCCCGCGAGAAGCCGTACACCAGCGCCATCAGGCCGGCGGTGGCCAGCAGGGCGCCCGCCACGTCCACCCGAGGTCTGGGCCCGGCCGGCGCGGGGCGGACAGCGTAGAGCACGCCCCCGCCGGCCGCCAGGGCGATGGGGATGTTCACGTACATGCACCAGCGCCAGTCCAGGTACTCGGTCAGAACCCCGCCCAGGAGTACGCCCAGGCCGGAGGAACTGCCCATCACGGTTCCGTACACGCCGAAAGCCCTGCCCCGCTCGGCGGGCAGCGGGAAGGAGGCGGCCATGGTGCCGAGAACGGCAGGCGTGAGCAGCGCGCCGAAGGCGCCTTGCAGGCCCCGGGCGGCCAGCAGCGTCGCCGGCCCGGTGGCCGCGCCGCCCAGGGCGGAGGCCAGGGCGAAGCCGGCCAGCCCGATCAGCAGGCTGCGGCGGCGGCCGAACAGGTCCGACAGCCGGCCGCCCAGGAGCAGCAGGCCGCCGTAGCACAGGGCGTAGACGGTGATCACCCACTGGCGGGTGGGGTCGGACATGGACAGTGATCGCTGCGCGGAGGGCAGCGCGATGTTCACGATCATCAGGTCGATCCCGACCATGAGCTGGGCCGTGGCGACCGTGGCCAGTGCCCACCAGCGGCGCGGGTCGGGAAGCGGGGGATCGGAGGGGTGCCGGGCGGAGCCGACTGTCGTGGTCATGGCATACCTCGAAACTAGTTGGCCAACCCAACGTTGGCCGGGCCAACGGTAGCACCATAATCGTGGGGCGCGCCAACGGTAGACTCGGTCCATGGAGTCGGCACCCGCCCGCCTGCGCGGCAAGCCCAGCTGGTTGATCAGTAAGACCTCGCTGCACGCGCAGCGACTCATCGGCGAGGTGCTGACGCCCGTCGACGCCCGTGGCTACCACTTCGCGATCCTGGCCGCCCTGGAGGAGTTCGGACCCGCCAGCCAGATCGCCCTCGGCCAGCGCTGCGGCATCGACCGCAGCGACACCCACGCCACCGTGAACGAGCTCGCGGACCAGGGGCTGGTCGAGCGCGCGCCCGACCAGGCCGACCGGCGCCGCAACATCATCACCCTGACCCCGGCCGGGCGGCGGCGGCTCGAGGAGCTCGACTCGATCCTGGCCGGAGTTCAGGAAGAGCTGCTGCGGCCGCTGTCGGAAGCCGAGCGTACGCAGCTACTGGAGCTGCTGAGACGGGTATTCGATCACGTGGTCAGGCGGTAGCCGGGAGCCATGACCGCGTCAGCCGTCGACGAGGACCGGGTGGTGGGGCGGACCGTCGGTGAGAAGGGCGGTCAGCAGGTGCGGTAGCCCGGCGGGTCGCAGGAGGTCGGTGGTCTCGGTCAGCTCTTCGCGCCCGTCAGCCCGGTCTCCTCGGGGTGCAACCTGATCTTCGTCGGGTGAGGCGGGGGACGGGTCTCAGGTGGAGGCGGTCAGCCGAAGCCGTTGGGGCAGAGGAAGGATCTGATGGCGCCCGGTGCGTTCTTGACGAGGGCCGACTGGTTCTCCAGCGAGCAGAAGTCGGTGCCGATCTCGGCGTTGAGGAATCGGCTCGCGTTCCGCTTCGCGATCAGGTCGATGCCGCCGACGCTCGGGGAGTCGAGCTCGGCCGCGACCCAGTAGCCCACGCATCGCTTGCGGGCGACCCTGGCGTCCTGCGGCAGGCCGCCGTTCAGCGTGGCGGCCTGCTGGAGGATCGAGCTCGCGGACGCGCACGGGACGCCGGTGGCCGAGCGGCGTGCGCTGGGGGACGCGCTCGCCTTCTTCTTTGTGTCGGGGGTTTCCGTCTCCTCGGGCGTCTCCCTCGTGCTGGTCGTCTCCTCGGGAGTCGGGGTCGGGGTCGGGGTCTCCGTCGTCTCCTCGGGGGTCGGGGTCGCGCTCGTGTCCGGCGTCAGGTTCTCCGCGGGCGTGGACGCGGGAGGGTCGCTCAAATTCCGGAGTGCCTCCGGTATCCCCTCCGAGCTCACCCAGACCAGCGCGCCGATGGCCACAGCCGTCGCCAGGACGGCGGCGGCCGGCCACAACGGCACGCGATTGGCGGGCGGTGATACCGGCGGCGGCATGGCGATCGTGCCCGACCTGGGTGGCGGCGGCATGGCGATCGTGCCCGATCTGAGTGCGGTGATCTGGGCGAGCAGCTCGTCCGCGCCGGGCCGGGCCGTCCTGTCCTTGGCGAGCGCGCTTCGTACCAGGTCGCGGACCCGCGTGGGCACCCCGGACAGGTCGGGATCGACGCTCATGACGCGGTAGGCGAGGACGTCGGGAGCTCCGGTGCCGAACGGTGGGCGCCCGGTCGAGGCGTAGGCCATCAGCGCGCCCCAGGCGAAGACGTCGGCGGCGGCGTCCGCCTCGTCGCCCCGGTACTGCTCAGGGCTGATCCAGCCGGGCGTCCCGATCAGCGCGCCGGTGCCCGTGAGCCCGCTCTCGTCGAGGGCCCGGGCGATGCCGAAGTCCAGGACCTTCGCGCCGGAGGCGGAGAGGATCACGTTCCCGGGTTTGAGGTCGCGGTGTACGACGCCGGCCCGGTGGATGTCGGTGAGCGCCTCGGCGATGTCCACGCCGAACGAGAGCAGCTCGTCCGGCGGCAGTGGGGCGTTGTCCTGTACGTACGTGCTGACGGTCGGCCCAGGGACGAACTCGGTGGCCAGCCAGGGAGGCATCGCGGCGGTGTCGGAGTCCAGCACCGAGACCGTGCAGCGCCCCCGCACCCGGGACAGGAGATCGACCTCGCGGATGAAGCGGGCGAGAAACTGCGGATCAGCGGCTAATCCCGGATGGATGACCTTGACCGCGACCCGGGCGCCATCGTCCGCGACCCCCGCATAGACCACGCCCATGCCGCCGGCGCCCATCCGGCCCACGATCCGGTACGGACCGATCGCCTCGCGCTCGTCCTTCACCAGGGGGCCGAAGCCGCCGGGGTCACTCATCGAGGCTCCGCTCGCCGGATCATCGCAACGGCAATGATCCTAATGACAGGTGCCCGGGTGTGTGCGCTCGCCGTCGGAGCGTGATCGCCGGCAGGGTGGCCGCGAGCACTTCGGCGCGGAGTTGCCAGCCGTCTAGATCAATTCCGGGTAATCTGCCGGACGTGCGGCGATTGATCACATCTCGCGGGCTATGGCTCGCGCTTTTGGCGGCCTTAGCGGCAGCGACGGTCGTGGTGATCGCTCGCTCTCGACGGCGCCCGGTCCAGCAGGCTTCTGATACCTCTTCTTCGATTCCGGCCCGGACCGAGAATTCGCAGTGGCCGCCGGTTCCGATTCTCGGCACTCCCACTGCTGAGGATCTCCAGCGCTATGGCGCCGAAAAGTCCTCCGTCTTCGACCGCCCCGAGTTCACCAGGTTTTTCGAACGCGGCGAACCGAGGGAGCCGCTGGACGAGGCCACCCGACGCCTCCTGACTCGTTGGGGCATCGCCGGACTCGCGATTCTGGTGCTGGCTCTCGGTACTCAAGCCCTTGAATCCGCGGTCTTCCCCGAGCCCACATCTGAGGTGAGGTGGGGGCCGTGCCTGGAAAACACCTCGGACAGCGATACGGCCTGCTCGTTCGAGGAGGAGGAGTACTCCCTGGACGGCGATTACGTGTCTCAGCAGTCGGCGGAGAGTGAAGAAACGCAGGACCGTCTCGACGCGGACTGCCGGCCCGTGGGTGCCGAACCGCGCGTACGGAAAATCGACGCGAAGGTCAAGCGGGCAGTGGACCGGCAGTGGCAGCGCATCGAGGACTGGCTGAGGACCAACGCCCCCCGGAGTTATCGCACGCTCGGTAAGCCCGGAAACGCGAAGACCATCGCGGCCGCGGAGGCGTATATGGGCTTGCGATTCCCCGACGATCTGCGGGCCTCACTGCTGCGGCATGACGGGGCCGTCTACCTCAAGGACACTTGGCCCTTCGGCTTCCTGGGCAACTCGAACATGAGCGTCCGGGAAATGCGTGACGCGTGGCGAGAGTTGTGCGACATCGACGGTGAGGATAGAGGTGATGGGGAATTCTCCGATCCACGATCGGAATGGTGGGACGGGCGAATGATCCCCGTCGGCGCTGATGGAATGGGCGACCACCTGGTGATCGACTCGGCGCGGAAGGACATCGGCGACACCGATCACGAGGGCACCATGAACTTCACGCCTCGAGGCGTCCGGATCCGCTCGTTCTACGCCCTGTTGAAAACCACTGCGGACACCATGGAGAAAGGCGGCTCCATCGGCTACTGGAAGCCGAAGGTAGCCGACGGAAGGCTCGGCTAGGACGTCCTCTGAGCGCCTGAGGCGATCAATGTGCCCGGTGCGGGCATGATCGGTAGAGTCGCGCACCATGGGTGTTCTCGTCGATTACTTCACGGTGGACTCCGAGCAGTCCGCCCGGCTGGCCCTGTCCGGTGGGCCGGAGGCGTTGAATCTGCCGTACGTGGACTGCAAAGGCTGGCTCGACGATCTCGACACGCTGGCCGCCGAGCTGAGCGGACGTGACCTCAGCGAGTTCGGTGACAGCAAGGTTGTCATCGACGACGGTGAGACGGCGGGCGTGGAATTGGCGGCGCCCGAGACCACTGCCGCGCTCGCCGCCGTGGACGACGCGCGGCTGCGCGAGTACGCCGAGGAGGAGCTGCTCGACGAGTTCGAGATCGAACGCATCACCGGCCTGCGGGACCTGGCTCGCGAGGCGGTACGGCTCAACCAGGGGATATATCGCTGGTCGTGCCTCTGAGCGCCTCGAACAGCTCCTCGCGGAGCGCGGGCGGCAGTTTCCGGCCCAGCCTCGAAGGGCTCACCAGCGCGTGGTCGTCGTTGTCCGTGAGAGCCCGCTCCATGAGGAACTCCAGGCTGAAGCGGGCCTGTTTCCGGTGATGTGGGTCCGGCCAGCGTTCCACCAAGGGCAGCGCCGCCGCCGCCCGCGCGCTGATCCGGTCGAGGAGCGCGTAGCCGGGCAGGCCGGGAAAGCGCTGGGCCCGCAGGTCGATGTGCCGGAAGGCGACGCCGTCGAGCTCCGCGCCGGTGAAGTCGTTGCCGGTGAAGTCATTGCGGTCCCTGCCCAGTGCCGCCTGGTCGCGGGTCGGACGGCCCCAGAAGGTGACATCCCGCACGCGGCCGAGGAAGACGCAGTCGACGAACTCGGCGTCGGACGTGGACGTCTGGTCCCTCAGCCGGGACCCGTCGAATACGCACCTCTCAAACCGGACGTTGCCGAAGGAGGTGTACGGCGCGAATCGGGTGCGGCGGAACACGCAGTCGCGGAAGACCGACTGCGGCCAGCTGGCGCGGTTCCACGGCCCGCGTACGCAGGTGGCCCCCATCGACAGCTGCTCGAAGGCGGTGCCGGAGAAGTCGCAGCCTTCGAACCGGCTGCCGTGGACGCTGAAGGAGGCGAAGTGCATCCCGGAGAAGTCCACGCTCGCCAGCAGCGCCTTGTCAAAGGTCACACGGGACACTCCGGCGGAGAGGTCGAAACGCTGCTCGCGAAGTGCTCCCCGGACGAGCAGGGTGTTCTCCGAGAGTTCGTGATCACGCATGCGCGGAGTCTCGCAGCCCGATCCGACAAAACATCCCGCGGCCCGCGAGCGGCCCGCAGTGGACGATCCTGCGGGCGAACACGATCGCTTCCAACGCTCGCGGGTGGGCCGAGCAGATCCGTGGCGCGGGTGTCGTGCGTGGTCCTGACATCGCCGCCACCGCGGTGATCGATCCGCGCGACATCGCCGCCGTGGCGGTACGCGTGCTGATCGAGGACGGGCATGCCGGCGCGACGTACGTGCTGACCGGTCCGCAGGTGGTGAGCAGGACCGAGCAGGTGCACGCCATCGGGGAGGCGATCGGCCGCCCGTTGCGGTTCGAGAAGGTGCCTGTAGAGATCGCCCGGCAGCGGATGCTCGCGGACGGCAGGCCGCCGGCCCTGGTGGAGGCCCTGCTGGCCGGCGCCGAAACGCGACCTCACTCAGCGTTGATCACCTCCACCGTGGAAGAGGTCACCGGAACTCCGGCGCGTACATTCCGAGACTGGGCCATTGACCACGCCGACGACTTCCGCTGAGCTGCCGTCCGTACCCGTAGGGGAGCCTTAAGGATTCTGTAAACGGGTCGCGCCACGCTGAAGGCAGATGAAGACGGCGGGACCGGACGGACCCGCCCAGCCCTCAAAGGAGTGAGACAGATGGCGAGCAGGCTGGTCGTTTCGACGTTCGTGTCGTTGGACGGTGTCATGCAGGGCCCCGGCGGCGCCGGCGAGGACGATTCCCACGGTTTCCCGCACGGCGGATGGCTGCCCCCGCACGTGGACGAGGGGTTCGGCCGCATCATGAACGATCAGCTCGAGCGGGCGGACGGGATGCTGCTGGGCCGCAGGTCGTATGAGATCCTCGCGTCGCACTGGCCCAACGTGCCGGACGAGCAGGGCGGCGCCAAGATCAACAGCATGCCGAAGTACGTCACCACGAGGACCCCGATGACCGCCGGGTGGCGCAACACCCAGGTCCTGGTGGGCGAGGCCGCCCAGACGGTGGCCGACCTCAAGCGGCGCACCGACGGCGAGATCCTCGTGCAGGGCAGCAGCGACCTGATGCGTACGCTGCAGGAGGCCGAGCTGGTCGACGAGTATCGGCTGCTGATCTTCCCCGTCGTCCTCGGCCAGGGCAAGCGGCTCTTCGCCGAGGGCACCGCCCCGGCTGGGCTGAAAGTCACCGGCTCGACCACCACCGACGCCGGAGTCCTGTACGTCACCTACGAGTGGGCGGGCAAGCCCTCCTACGGCTCCATCGCATAGCAGAAGCCAGATCTCCCTCGTCGCGTGCTGTGCTGTGATCTTTCCGTGTCGGCGGATGCGGTCACCGCGGACGAGGAGCCGCCCCGGCCCGCGCTGTGGTGCTTCCTGCGCGGGCTGCGCGGCGAACGGCGTGGATCACGGCAATAGCTCCCATTAGGGTAGGCGACGCACTCCCGTAGTCGATCATGCGGCGTAGGAAGGCGGCCCATGCCCCGGTGGCGTTACTTGCGATGGTGGCTGGCCGCGCTGGTGGCCTGCGTCTTGAGCTTCCTGGTCCTGTGGCTGCCGATGTTCTTCAAGGCCGATGCGGCGATCAGCTGCGTCGGCTACGGCCCTCTCCCGTTCGGCCTGGCCGAGGTGTGGTCCGAGCTCGAATGGATGTGGCTCCACCTCCGTGAGCCCGTGGCGTACTCGTTCGAGGGGGGTCTGCTCCTGAACGGTCTGCCGACGCTGAGCGTCTTGCTGGCGACCGTCGTCTCCGCCTGGGCGGGGCGGCGGCTCGGCGCGGTGGTGGGGGTGCTGGCCGCTCTGGTCGTGGCGGTGGTCGCCCTGGACTGGGCGTTCATGGCGATGTCGTCCGTCATGAGGCTCGGCTGCGCGCGCTCGGAGGGGGCGCTGCCGTGGTTGGTGTGGCAGCTGCTGCCGATGCTCGGGTACGCGAGCGCGGTCGTCATGCTGGTCGCGGGCATGCGCGTCCGGCGGCGAGCGGAGCGGGTTCTCTAGCCGCGCGGGAAGCGCGCAAATCGCCGTAAAAGGCGAACTATTGACTATATCTGTACGAAGTTCACATCGCGCTTCTTGCGCGACCCCTTCGGGCCTCTAGCACCTGATTGCCGTCGCATGTCCGTTTTCTCCGATCATGTGTTTGTTTGTCTTTTTTGTGGGGCAGGTGGAGACCGGTTGTTCAGGCGAGCGGGAGGGCAAGGAGCGCTGGTCATGAAGGACAAAGTTCAGATAGGGCTGGCCATCGCCGCGGGCTACTACCTCGGCCGACGCCACAAGCTGCGGTGGGCGACCACGTTGGCCGTGGCCGGGGTGCTCAGCCGGCTGCGCGGCCAGGGGGGCCTGCTGTCGCAGGGGATCAAGATGCTCGGTTCGTCACCCGAGATGGACAAGCTCACCGGCCGCCTGCGTGGCGAGCTGATGGACGTCGGCAAGGCGGCAGCCGTGGCCATGACGAGCAGGCAGCTCGAATCGCTGACCTCGAGGCTGCACGAGCGGGCCGAGGGTCTGCGCCATCCAGGCGCGCCTGAGGAAGCGGCCGAAGACGAAGAGGACTACGAAGAGGGCTACGAGGAGGAGGAAGAGGAAGAGGCGCCTGAGGAGGAACCGCCCAAGCCGGCACGGAGAAGGAAGCCCAAGGCCGAGCCCGCACGCGCCACGCGGCCGGTCACCAGGACACGGAGGCGAGCTTGATGGCTCAGGTATCGAAGGCTGCTCGGCCCATCAAGAAGGTCACGGACGCCCTGCCGACAGACGTCAAGAAGGTCGCGGAAGCCCTGCCGACCGAGGCGCTCACCCAGGAGCTCAAGAACCTCGCACAGGCCTTCATCGAGCGAGCGCTGCAGTCCGTGAGCGACAAGGTCGAGGACATGGCGGGCCGGCTCGCCGATCCCGCGGCAGGTGGCGGAGTCGGCGGCCTGTTCAGCGCGCTCACCGGATCGGATGATTCCGGCGGCAAGTCCGCCAAGCGTTCGATGCTGGGTGGTGCTGTCAAGGGGGCCGTCAAGGGCCTGTTCGGGGGCATGACCAAGGGGACGAAGAAGCTACGGTTCGTCAACATCGCCGAAACGCTCGATATCGGTGCTCCCGTACGGGTCGTCTACAACCAGTGGACGCAGTTCCAGGACTTCCCGACCTTCATGAAGAAGGTGGAGCACGTCGAGAACGAGAGCGACGAGAAGCTGTCGTGGAAGGCACAGGTCTTCTTGTCCCACCGCAACTGGGAGTCGCACATCGTCGAGCAGGTGCCCGACGAACGGATCATCTGGCGGTCCAAGGGACCCAAGGGCTACGTCGACGGCGCGGTGAGCTTCCACGCCCTGGCGCCCAACCTGACCCGGGTCCTGCTCGTACTCGAATATCACCCGCGCGGACTGGTGGAGCACGTCGGCAATGTCTGGCGGGCGCCGGGCAGGCGGGTACGGCTGGAGTTCAAGCACTTCAGACGGCATGTCATGACGCAGAGCATGCTGCACCCCGACGAGATCGCCTCCGGCGGGTGGCGCGGCGTGATCCACGACGGCGAAGTCGTCAAGGACCACGAGACCGCTGCCCAGGAGGAGAAGGCCGCACACGAAGAGGAAGAGGAACGGCCGGAAGAGGAGCCGGAGGAAGAAGAGGGAGAAGAGGAAGAGGAACTGCCCGAGGACGAGTACGAGGAAGAGGAAGAGGAAGAGCCCGAGGACGAAGAGGAAGAAGAGGAGGAGCCGGAGGAGGAAGAGGAGGAGCCGGAGGAGGAAGAAGAAGAGCCCCCTCGCGCGGCCTCCCGAAGGCGGGGGCGCGACAAGGAGTCACCGGCGCGGCCGGTTCGTCGCAGGGCCGGTTCCCGGAAGACGTGACACGGGGCAGCGTCCGCGAAGACCGGCGGGCGGCGTCCGCGAAGACCGAGGGAGTAGTAATGACCGTGCAACCCGCGACAGGCGGAATAGCCGACCGTCCGTCTCCGTCGGGCCTGGCCGACGTCATCGACACGATCCTCGACAAAGGGCTGGTCATCGACGCCTATGTCCGGGTCTCACTCGTCGGCATCGAGCTTCTGACGATCGACGCGCGCATCGTCGTGGCCAGCGTGGACACCTACTTGCGCTACGCCGAGGCCGTGAACCGGCTGGATCTCGAGGAGTCCGGCGGAGAAGGGCTGCCCGAGATCATGCAGAACATGACACAGAGCAAGGGCAAGAACGTCACCCAAGGGGTCTTGGAAGCGGCAGGGGAGAAGCTGAGCGACTTCGCCGGCGAGCTTGGCGAAAAAGGCGAGAAACAAGAGACGCGCAGCCGGCGGCACGAGCGAGAGGAGCGCTGAAATGGCGCAATCTGCGGAAGCCGCGAATGCCGCCGGTCAGGATGTTCCTGAACAGGTCACCAAGAACGCCGGCGTCTACATCTACGGTCTCGTACCCGAGGACGTCGAGGTGTCCGGCGACGCGCGGGGCATAGGGGATGAAGCTCCAGAGATTCGGCTGATACGGCACGGCGAGATCGCCGCGCTGGTGAGCGACGTCGCGCCCGGCCGCCCGCTTGGCACCCCCGACGACCTGTTCCGGCATGGGGCCTTGCTCGATGCCACCGCAGCCGAGGTGCCCGTCATCCCGCTCCGCTTCGGCTCGGTGATGACGAACGAGAAAGCCGTCGTCGAGGAGTTGCTGACGCCTCACCACGACGAGTTCCGCAGCGCGCTGGACGAGCTGGAGGGACGGGCCGAGTACGTCATCAAGGGACGCTACGTCGATCAAGCGGTGTTCCGCGAGGTGCTGAGCGAGGTTCCGGAGGCCGCGCAGTTGCGTGAGCAGATCCAGGGGCAATCGGAGGATCTGACGCGGAACGCGCGGATCCGGCTCGGGGAGCTGATCAACCAGGCGGTCGTGGCCAAACGCGAAGCCGACACGCAGACGCTGGCCGAGGAGGTGGGCCCGCTCGCCACCCTCACCGTCATCCGGGAGCCGTCTCACGAACAGGACGCCGTCCACGTGGCCGTGCTCATGGAGACGGACCGGCAGGATGAGCTGGAGCGGGTGGTGAACGAGTTCGCCGATCGATGGTCCGGACGGGTGGAGATGCGCGTATTGGGCCCGCTGGCACCGTACGACTTCATCACCGCGCGGACTCAGGAGTGATGACGGGTGGGACTGATCAGCTTCCTCTTCGGCTGGCCGCTCGCGCCGGTCAAAGGGGTGATCCGGCTCGGCGAGCTGATCCAGGAGCAGGTGGAGCGGCAGACGCATGACCCCGCGGTGGTCCGGCGCCGGCTGGAGGAGATCGAGCAGTCCAGGGCCGCCGGCCTGATCTCCGAGGAGGAGGAGGCGCTGGCGATGAAGCAGACGCTCGAATCGATGATCGGCGCGCCTGGCCAGGCTGTCGTGCCGACAGGTGAGGAAGAGGAAGAGGAGGGGTGATCGCATGCCTGTCAGGCGCAGTGTCCGCGAAGAGCGGCCGGCCGGCAGCCAGGCACCAAGGCGCTCAGGGGAGGAATCCGAGGAGAGACGGACGGAACCACGTCAGAAACGCCGCCCACGCGGCCTGTCAGTGGCCGACGTCGGCGAAGCCGGTTTGGATAACATCGCCGATCTGGTCGCGGGCGAGCCGGAAGGCATCACGATGGTGAAGCCGATCGAGCGCGGCTGGGTGGTGAACGTGGAGGTCCTGGAAGATCACCGCATTCCCTCCTCCGGTGACATTCTCGCGCTCTACGAGGCCGAATTGGACCCGGAGGGAAACCTGCTGTCCTACCGGCGGATCCAGCGGTACCGGCGGGGCAGCGGCACCAACGCGGAGGGCGGTTCGCGATGACCGAGCCCGGCTCTGTGATGCGCCAGTCCAACGCCCCCGCCGGGCGGCTGTCCAGCCACGAGCCGGCGAACCTCGGCGACATCCTGGAACGGGTTCTCGACCGAGGCATCGTGATCGCGGGAGACATCCGCGTGAACCTCCTGGACATCGAGCTGCTGACCATCAAGCTCCGGTTGATCATCGCCTCGGTCGACACCGCCAGGGAGATGGGGATCGACTGGTGGGAACACGATCCATGGCTCAAGGGGCAGGATCAGGAGCTGCGCGAGGAGAACCGCAGGCTCCGGCGACGGCTCGCCGCGGCGGAGGAGGGCGCCGCGCTTCCGCGCGGGCCGACCGCGGAGGTCGAGTACGTCGACGAGCCAACGGCTGAAGTGGACGAGCATGATGGATAACGCGGGCACCTACCTGTACGCGGTCACCCGCGACGAGGGCTCCGCACTTCCCGAAGGCCTGAAGGGAGTGGCCGGCGAGGGGGTGCGCGCGATCACGCATGCCGGTCTCGTCGCGTACGTGAGCACGGTCCCGCTGGACCGGTTCGGCGAGGAGCCGCTGCGGCGGTCCATGGAAGACCTGGACTGGCTGGGCGAGACCGCTCGGGCGCACCATCGCGTGGTGGAGGCGGTGGCGCGGACGACGCCGACGGCCCCGGTCCGTCTTGTCACGGTCTACAGCGGCGAGGACCAGATCCGGGAGCTCCTGGACCGGCGACATGACGATTTCGCCGAGACGCTCGGGCGGATCGCCGACCGGCAGGAGTGGGGGGTCAAAGCGTACGTCGATCCGGCCGCGCCGCCGCCCGCAGAAACGGGGGAGGAGAGCGCGAGCAGTCCGGGACTGGCGTACCTCAAGAAACGGCAGGCGAGTCTGCGCAGTCGTGAGGAGAGCTGGCGCCAGGCGGCCGCGAGTGGGGAGCACATCCATGACGTCCTCAAGTCCGTGGCGGTCGCCAGCCAGCGGCATCGCCCCCAGGACCCGCAGCTGTCCGGTCGCGCGGAGTGGATGATTCTCAACGGCGCCTACCTGGTCGATCTCGACCGCGGTGCGGAGTTCGCACGGGTCGTCGACGGGCTGCGGGGCGAGGGAATCGACGTCGAGCTCACCGGTCCGTGGGCGCCGTACTCCTTCGCCGCCTTCGCCGAGACACCGGAAAGGCAGGGAGGGGGGACCGGCGATGACACTTGATGAGCCCCGAGGCGCGGTGCTCGCCCGGGAGGACCGGCTGCCGCCCGAACGCGTGGCACTGGTGGATCTCCTCGACCGGCTGCTGGCGGGCGGGGTCGTCGTGAGCGGGGACCTCGTCCTGTCCATCGCGGACATCGATCTGGTGCGCATCTCCGTACGCGCACTGATCATGTCGGTCCGGAGCACCGATGAGGAATGACCTCGAAAAGGCGTCATCGGTGCGGAAGGTGCCGTCGAGACGGCTGCGCATCGAGACCGACGCCGAGGCGGTGGAGCGCGACCTGTCGCGCCTGGTGCTCACCCTGGTCGAGCTCGTACGCCAGCTGGTGGAGCGTCAGTGTGTGCGCCGGATGGAGCAAGGGGACCTGTCGGACGAACAGATCGAGGCACTGGGCGTGACCTTGATGCGACTGGAAGAGGCGATGACCGAAATGTGCGACAAGTTCGGTCTAACGCCCTCCGACCTCAATATCGACCTCGGACCGCTGGGGACCCTGCTTCCCCGGGACTAGCTGTCGGCGAGGACCTGCGCCAGCGCGTGTGAGGCCTGGCGGATCATGCCGGGGTTGGTCTCCCAGTAGTACGGCAACGCGATCACCGCCTGAGCGAGCGCCCAGCCGCGGCCGCGTACCCAGGACGCGTCGTCGACGCCGAGTTCGCGCCGGAATCGCCGGCGGCTGTCGCCCGCGAACACGTTCCACGCGGGCAGGAGGTCACAGGCGGGGTCGCCCACGTTGAGGCCGCCGAAGTCGATGACCGCCGACAGACGGCCGTCGACGACGAGCAGGTTGCCCGGGAGCAGATCGCCGTGCAGCCAGACCTCCGGGCCGTCCCACGTCGGGGCGTCCAGCGACTCCTGCCATGAGCGGAGCGTGGCGTCGCCGTCTATTCGGTCGCCGAGCCGGGCGATCGACTGACGGACGGACGCGTCGCTCTCCGCGAGCGGGCCGCCTCGGCTGTGCGGGGAGCGGGGGAACGCGCCGGTCGTACCGATCTGACGGAGCGCGGTCACGAACGCCGCGAGATCGACGGCGGCCTGGTCCAGGTCGTCGATCGTGCCGTTGGCGTTCGCGCCGGGCAGCCACTCGTACACCGACCAGTCGTAGGGATAGCCCTCGGCCGGACGCCCCATGACCAGTTGCACGGGAAGCGCGAGGGGGCAGGTGCGGCGCGAGCTTCGGCAGCCACTCCGCCTCCTTCGCCGCCTGCTTGGTGGCCCACTCGATACGCGGGAGCCGAGCGACCAGGTGGTCACCGAGCCGGTAGATGTCGTGATCGGTTCCGTACGAGTCGACTGGAGCGATCGGCAGCTCGGCCCAGCGCGGGAACTGCCCGGCGAGCAGCCGACGCACGAGTGCGACGTCGGTCTCGATCTCGTCGGCGTGCATCTTGGTTGCGCTCATCGCCGTCATTCTTGGTGAACCGCCTTGACCGTCGCAACGGAGTTTCGCCTTGAGCACGCGACAACGGCCGGGACCGGCCCGGCCGTTGTGGTGAAGTCAGGCTGAGGTGAGCACGGCCGGGTCCTGGGCGGTGGCCGTGGCATCCCGTTCGGTCCGGCGCAGCACGGTGAGTGCCACGATGAAGGCGGCCACGAGCAGCGCGGCGGAGATGGTGAAGGCCACGTGATAGCCGCCGGTCAGCGCGACCGCCTGGCTCTGCCCGGCGGACAGCAGATCCTCGGTACGGGAGGCGGCCAGCGTGGACAGCACCGCGACGCCGATCGCCATGCCGACCTGCTGGGTGGTGTTGAACAGCCCGGAGGCCAGGCCCGCGTCGTCGGCCTTGGCGCCGGACATGCCGAGCGTGGTCAGCGCCGGCAGGACCAGGCCGCCGCCCGCGATGAGCAGCATGACCGGGAGCAGGTCGGTGACGTAGTTCGCGGTCACCGGGACGCGGGTGAGCCAGCCCATCGCCGCGAGCAGGAGCGCCAGGCCGACCAGCAGGACGCGGCGGACGCCGAAGCGGGTGTTGAGCCGGGCGGAGACGAACAGCGACACGGCGCCGATGGCCACCGCCGCGGGCAGCATCGCCAGGCCGGTGCCGAGCGCGCTGTAGCCGAGGACCTTCTGCATGAAGAGCGCGACGATGATCTGGAAGGCGAACATGGCCGACAGCGCCAGCATCTGGACCAGGTTGGCACCCGAGACGGTACGCGAACGGAAGATCCGCAGGGGCATCAGCGGGGTTCTGGCGGTCGCCTGGCGGATGACGAAGGCGGCCAGCAGGGCGAGGGACACCGCGCCGAGGCCGAGGGTGTGCGTGGCGAGCCAGCCGTACTCCTCGATCTTGACCACCGTGTAGATGCCCAGCATCAGGCCGCTGGTGACCAGGACGGCGCCGATGACGTCGGCCCCGGCGGCGAGTCCGGCCCCGCGGTCGCCCGGCAGCGCGCGGATCGCCAGCGCGATGGTGGCCAGGCCGATCGGCAGGTTGATGAAGAAGATCCAGTGCCAGCTGAGCGCATCGGTGATGACCCCGCCCAGAACCTGGCCGATCGAGGCGCCGGCGGCGCCGGTGAAGCTGAAGATGCCGATCGCCTTGGCGCGTTCGGCGGTCTCGGTGAACAACGTCACCAGGATGCCGAGCACGACCGCGGAGGCCATCGCGCTGCCCACACCCTGCAGGAACCGGGCGGCGATCAGCAGGCCGGGCCCGGTCGCCGCGCCGGCCAGCAGTGACGCGGCGGTGAAGACCGCGTTTCCGGCCAGGAACATGCTTTTCCGGCCGATGAGGTCGCCCAGCCGGCCGGCCAGGAGCAGCAATCCGCCGAAAGCGATCCCGTACGCGTTGACGATCCAGCTGAGCCCGGCGGGCGAGAAGCCCAGATCCCGCTGCATGGCCGGCATCGCGACGGTCACGATGCTGCCGTCCAGGACCGTCATCAGCATCGCGGCGGACAGCACTATGAGCGCCAGCCAGCGCGATGGTTGGGGGGAAGGTGCGGTATATGACATGGCCATCTCCTGCTCGAAAGGCGAACAAGAGGAACCATAACAGATAGTCCCGTTGCAGACTATATGCCTCGGACCTTTTTAGCCCTTCTGCCGAGCCCTTCGAACCCCTTGCGGCGCCTCGGCGGGGGTGGCCAGATGCCCCGTGGCCAGGCGGTTCATGGCTCGCAGCAGCACCTCGGCCTCGTCCTCGGGCAGCGCGTCCAAGGCCGCCCGGTGTACGCCATCGACGATCGTCTGGCTCTGCTTGGCGACCTCCGCGCCCTTTTCGGTGACGGCGATGATCCGGGCCCGCCGGTCCGTGCTGGACGGGCGGCGCTCGGCGAGGCCCGCCTTCTCCAGGGCGTCGACGGTGACCACCATCGTGGTCTTGTCCATGTCGCCGAGCTCGGCGAGCTGGATCTGCGTGCGCTCCTCTTCCAGGGCGTGCACGAGCACGCAGTGCATCCGCGCCGTCAGCCCGATCTCCGCCAGCGCCGCGGCCATCCGGGTCCGCAGGATGTGGCCGGTGTGGTCCAGCAGGTACGACAGGTCCGGCGCGGTGCGGGAAGGGGCCATGGCAGTCATGTCGTCCAGTTTAGCAATTAGTTCCGTTATGGATTATCCCGATGCTTCGCGTCGCCCTTCCTGGCGGCTTCGGCCACGCGGCGGACGGCGCTCTTGTCGGCCTCGCCGGGCGCTCCGGAGGGCGCGAATCCGGGCGAATCGCCGAGGGCAGGGTCCTGGCTCAGGATGCGCTGATGGAGGCGCTCGATGTCCGGGCCCGGGTCGGCACCGATCTCCTCGGCCAGCCGCTTCCGCAGGGCGGCGAACGCGCCCAGGGCCTCCGCCGGTCGGCCGGCGCGGTGGCAGGCCAGCATGAGCAGGCCGGTCAGCTGCTCGTCGGGCGGCCCGGCGGTGGCCAGGTCCAGGATCTCGGTGACGAGCAGCGCGTGGTGCCCGAGCCGCAGCTCGGCCTCCAGGCAGTCGATCACCGCGGCTCGGTGCTCCGCCAGCAGCTTGGCCCGGGCGTTCGCCGCGGACTGGCCGGTCAGGCCGCTGAGCGGCTCGCCGGGCCGCAGGCCACGGGTGCCCCACTGCCGAAGGGCGTCACGCAGGATCGGTACGGCCTGCGCGTCGTCACGCCCGATCAACGGCCGCGCCTCGTTCACCAGATCGCGGAAGCGGTAGACGTCGACCTGGTTCCGGTCGGCCAGCAGCCGGTAGCCGCCCTGGTACTTGGGCAGCATGTCGCCCAATTTCGGCCCGGTGGAATGTCCCAAATGGGCGCGCAGGTCGCTCGCATAGTGCTGGATGACTTTGCGTGCGCTGCTTATCGGCTCCGCGCCCCAGATCTTGTCGATCAGCTCCTCCATGGTGACCGGCCGGGCCCCGGCGAGCAGCAGCAAAGCCAGCATCAAACGTTGTTTTCGGTCACCGACATAAACCCGCACACCGTCCCGGTAAGCCTCCACGCCGTTCAACAATCGAAACTGCATCGGTCCACTCCTTCGTACTGCGCGTATTGGATATGACTAACGGCGTTCATAGAATTCCTATGGCAGACCAACGGCGCGGCACCGAGCCGATACCCAGGCCGACCAAACAGCGGGCGGCACAAGGCTCCCCGGACGAACAGGAGAGAAATAATGGGTACTGCCAAGGAGAGCCGGTCGCCGCGCGCCGCATGGTTCAAGGCGACCTTCAGTGACAACGGCGGCGGCTGCGTTGAGGTCGCGTTGGGTGAGAACGTGGTCGCGGTTCGCGACTCCAAGGACCCCGAGGGGCCGGTCCTCTACTTCAGCGGTGAAGAGTGGGGCGCGTTTCTCGCCGGGGTGCACGCGGGCGAGTTCGAGCTGAGGTGAGACGGGGTCATACCCGGGAAGGACGTCGGGTCGCCGTGTCCCCGGGGAGTGCGCGAGGTGCCCGCTCTCCGGGGATGGGCGGACGGTCGTGCGCAAGGCGGGGTCACCGATCCGCGGCGCGGACGTCGGCGCTGATCGCGGCGAGGAAGTCCCGCGCCGCGTCGCCGAAGACGGCCATCTGGCTCAGCAGGGACCACTGCCGCTGATAGACCGCGATGTCGTCGGCGTGGCCGGCGGACAGCCTCACATGCGCGACTTCTATCTCCACAAAAGTATCCGCCGCGCTGCCGTCGCTCTCGTAGAGGGTGAAACCGTGCGGGGGGCAGACAAGCGCTTCCGTGTTGTGCGGTATCAAGCCGATGGAGACGTTCTCCAGGGTGCTCAGCGAGGCTATCCGGTCCAATTGGGCGAGCAGGAGTTTGGCCGATCCCGGGCGGCACCTCAGCGCCGCCTCGGTAATGAGGAATTCGAAACGCCGGCTTTCCTCATACAGGGCGAGCTGCCGTTGCAAACGAGCCGCGACGGCCATGGACAGGTTGCTCTCGGTGTACGGCGGGTCGAAAAGCGCGAAGATGCGCCGGGCGTACTCGGCGGTCTGCAACAGCCCCGGGACGACGGTGGGCTGGAATCCCCGCACCAGCTGCGCCTGGTCCTCCTGCTCCCGGATCTCGTCCTGCAGGTGCGCCTGACGCTGGAGCGCGGCCCGCCAGCTGTGCATCTCGGTGAAGGCCGCCTCGGTGAGGTCCGTCAGCCATTCCCGGGTCTGACTCGAGGCCTCCACCGCCTCGCCCCACGCCGTCACCTCTGGCAGTGAGGGGATCACGCTCCCCGACTCGATGCGGGAGACCTTGGACTGGCTGATGCCGACCCGATGGGCCAGGTCGCGCCCGGATATCCCGGCCAGGTCGCGCAGGCGCCGCAGCTCCGTGGCGAGACGCTCACGCTTGGTGCGCTGTTCCGCGCCGTCACCGTTCATCCGCTCCGCACCCTCGACAGCATCCGGCGCACCATTCTCTACGAACCAGTTTGATGCCAATTGATGATGCACTAAATCAGCTAATGTCGCACACGTCAAACTGGTAGGTGGTGCCCGGTCCTGCCATGGTTGGGGGAGAGATGGCTGGTCCACGCGCGGGAGTGCTCACTTCGGCGGGACGGCGGAGTGATTCACGGTGATTCAGAGGGGGCGAGCCCGGCTTCGGCGGGAGCCAGATGGGCTGGGCGCGACGGGCTCGGGGCCCGGCCACCGCGTTCTGCGCGCCGCGGTGGCCGGGCAGCCAGAGGTACGCGCGCGGGCGACAACCGGTTCATGCCCAGTAGAGCGCGCCCTACGACAACTGACCAGACCTCAACTCATGCGGTGCAGCTCCCACGGGTCGTGGGCGGAGAACACCTCCACCCCGTGCACGTTCGCCAGTTCGCGCAGCCGGGCCTGGCTTGTCAGCCGTGACCCCTCGTCCACCTGCGAGTCGAGCTGCACGATGTCCATCAGCGGATGCGTTCGCGGGTCGTCGGCCGACAGCTCGCGGTGGTAGAAGTAGGCGTCCCCGGCGTGCAGCAGCCATCGGTCGCCGTCCCTGACCGCCACACCCGCATGGCCCACTGTGTGCCCGGCGAGCGGCACCATCAGGAAGTCCGGCGAGAACGTCGAAGGCCGCACCCCCTCGACCCCGTTCCAGGTGTCGCCGGTGCCGGGATAGGTGACCCAGCGCGGGCCGTGCGCCCAGTGGCCGGGGCGGTAGCGGCGGTTCGGCGCCTCGGTCAGGGCCGCCTGCAGCTCGGCCGCCATGACGTGCACCTCGGCCTGCGGGAAGTCGGGCAGCCCGCCGCTGTGGTCGACGTCCAGGTGGGTCAGCAGGATGTGCCGTACGTCCGCCGGGTCGTAACCGAGGGCGGCGATCTGCTGGACGGCGGCCTCCGCCGGCCGGAGCTCGGGGCCGACCAGCTCGACCCACTCGGCTTCGAGCAGTTCGCCGGGCCGCGTCACGTCGTCCAGTCCCAGCCCCGCCTCCACCAGGACGAGCCCCGAGTCGGGGGTCTCGACCAGCAGGGCATGGCAGACGGCGGGCGCGGAGGGCAGGGACTCGGTCGAATCGATCTCGCGCATCGAGCCGAGATTCAGGTGATGGATTGTCATGTGTCCTAGACTGCGACTTGAAGCGCGGTTCAAGTCAAGTCAAGGAGCGGGCTGTGGACGAGACGTTGCTCGATATCGGTGAGGTGGCGCGGCGGTCCGGGCTCGCGCCGTCGGCCCTGCGGTTCTACGAGCGCAAGGGGCTCATCACGGCCGACGGGCGTAACGGCCTGCGCCGGACGTACCTGCCCGAGACGCTCGAACGCCTGGCGCTGGTCACCTGCGCGCGTGACGCCGGGTTCACGCTCACCGAGATCGCCGCGTTCCTGCGGGCCGGGCCGTCCGACGCCGTGTTGCGTGAACGGATGGCCGCCAAGGAGCGCGAGGTCGACGAGCGGATCGCGCAACTCACCCGGCTACGGGACAGCCTGCGCCACGCGGCGGTCTGCGACCACGACCCGTTCGTGGAGTGCCCCGACTTCAAGCGGGCCATCCGGCGCGTCAGCGTCCCGTAGCGGGGCCCTGGGGGGTCCGTCACACGACCGCCTCGGTCCCCGTGACGGTCCGTCGTGGCTGGGGTCTCTAGGGAGGGATGCCCCCTCCGGGGGTCAGCCTGCGCTCACGTACTGCCTCGGGCGTAGGGCGTGGGCGCGGAGGGCGGCCAGGGCGGCGAGTTGGCCGGAGCGGGTCACCCGTACGGCGAGGTCGTCGGCGAAGGCCAGGCCGAGCGCCTTGAGTTGGGCGACCAGGTCGGTGACCGGCGTGGCGACGTCCTCAAGGCTCGTCGCGGGATGCCAGCCCTCGCCGCCGACCACCTCGGCCACGCGCTCGCGCAGCTCGGTGGGCGACATCAGGGCGCCGTCGGCGAGCAGCATGAGCGCGGCCTCACGCGCCGAGAGCTCGAACTCGTGCTCGCCCTTCGCCAGGAGCAGCTTGGTGACCGCGTCCCACATGGCCTCGGGGGAGTCGAGCAGCTGCCGGCCGTAGTCGGTGATCGACAGCCGGACGCCGGAGCGGCTGATCGCGCCCAGCTCGCGTTCGGCCAGCTCGCGCAGCCGGAGTGCCTCCGGTGAGGGAGCCAGGCGCATGGGGAGGCTGCCTTCGGAGGCGGCCAGCGACAGCAGGCCGTGCAGCGCGGGCAACTGCTGGACCGAGACGGGAGCGTGCAGCCGCACCTCGAACGGCTGGGCCAGCTCGCGCCGGGCCGGGCCGCGGCCGAGCACCCAGCGGTTGAGCCGTTCGCCGTGCACGCGGTGCAGCCAGCTGTCGCCGCCCAGCTCGGTCCGTGGCGCGGTCAGCCAGCGCTTGGTCAGCGCGCCGGGATCGACGTCGTCGCCCGAGACGATCGCCAGCTCCAGCGCCGCGGAGCAGGCGACGTGCGCGCCCAGCTCCTCGGGGCCCATGATCATGCTCCATTGGAGGTCGGGTACGTCGGGCGGGAGCACGCCGGTGGCCTCGAGCGCCACCTGGTAGGCGCTGGTGCCCGCGTCCTCGCCCTCACGGGCATAGGTGCGCAGAATCTTGGCCGTGATCGCCGATTCGCACAGCCCGGCATAGCGCTCCAGCCCGCCGACCTGCAGCAGCCGCCCGAGCGCGCGGGCCAACCGCTCATGGTCGCCACCGACCTTGAGCGGCAGTGTGTACCAGAGGAACTCGCAGACGTCGAGCTGCGTAACCGTCTCCAGCGGCTCCCCGCCCGTCAACCACTCCACAGCGGTCCTGGCCTCTTCGGCCAGGTCCGGCTCGGAGCGCTCCAACTCGGCGAGCAGGGCGGTGACGTCTGGTGCACTCATGCCTCGAAGTTTGCCGTATCGACCCCGGGCCTGACGATGACCGAAACCGGTGCGTATTGGGTCTTGCACTGCGACTACCCTATGAAATTAGTAAATATGGAACTGTGACCGGGTCAAATCCACCGCTTGTCGAAGAGCATCCGTGCCTTCCACTCGGTGTAGGGGATCAGCTCGGCGGACAAAACCGGATGCAGCCACCAGAAGTTGATCAGTGCCAGTAGTGCGAACGCGCCCACGGCCGCAGCCCCGAGCGTACGTCTCAACGGTACAGCCCCACCCGGTGTCTTCGCTGAGGGGCCTATCAGCAAACCCGCGCACAGCGTGATGGCCAGCACCATGAACGGCACCATCGGCACCGCGTAGAACAGGAACATCGTGCGGTTCTCGGTGATGGCGAAGTAGAACCAGGGCAGCCAGCCCATCGCGTAGGCCAGCAGCACCGCGCCCGCCCGCCAGTCCCGCGTGGCGACGTACCAGGCGATCAGGGCGATCAGCGCGACCAGCGCGCCGAACCAGATCACCGGGGTGCCCACGCCGAGCACGGCCTCGGCGCAGTCCTTCGCGCCGCAGGCGCCGCCCTTGTTGCCCTCGTAGTAGAAGGCGACCGGGCGCAGCAGCAGCGGCCACTGCCACGGATCCGACATGTACGGATGTGAGGTCGCCAGCCCGCTGTGGAAGGAGAAGACCTGCCACTGGTACTGCACCCATGACCGCATCGAGTCGATGACGAAGTAGATCGGGCCCGATGAGGTGGCCTGGTCCCAGTTGCGGCCGTAGCCGGCCGCGCTGACGAACCAGCCGGTCCAGGTGGCCATGTACGTCACGAACGGGGTCAGCGCGAAGGCGACCAGACCGGTCGGCACGTCCTTGGCGAAGGCGCCGGAGTAGGGATTGCGCAGGCCGACGGCCCGCCGCGCGCCGAAGTCCCACAGCAGGCTCATGACCGCGAAGGCGGCCAGGAAGAACACCCCTGACCACTTGACCCCCATGGCGGCACCGAGGCAGAGGCCGGCGGCGATCCGCCACGGCCGCAGCCCCAGCCAGGGCCCCTGCGGCGACAGCGGCGAGGTCTCGTACCAGTCGACCAGCCGCTCCCGCGCCCGGTCGCGGTCGACCACCAGGCAGGCGAACCCGGCCAGCACCCAGAACATCAGGAAGATGTCCAGCAGCGCCGTACGCGACAGCACGAAGTGCAGCCCGTCGAGGGCCAGCAGGAGCCCGGCGAAGCAGCCGAGCAGGGTCGAGCGGGTCATCCGGCGGGCCACGCGGGCCAGGACCAGGATCGACAGCGTCCCGATCACCGCTGCGGCGACCCGCCAGCCGTAGGGGTTCATGCCGAACAGCCACTCGCCCACGCCGATCATCCACTTGCCCAGGGGCGGGTGGACCACGTAGGAGGCGCACTTGTCGAGCGTCGCCTCCGTGCACTTCTGCCAGATGTCGGTGTTGCCGGCGATGAGCGCCTTGTCGGCATCCTTGATCGTGACCCGCTCCACGAGCCACGTGATCAGCGAATAGCCGTCCTTGGCGTAATAGGTCTCGTCGAAGACGACCGCGTTGGGGTGGCCGAGCCCCATGAAGCGCAGCACCCCGCCGAACACGGTGATGAACAGCGGCCCCAACCAGCCCCACAACACGCTGCCGCGCATCGGCGGGACCATCCGATCTCGGATGGATCGCGTCCCGGGACTGCTCTCGTCCGCCGCCGGTTGGCCACTTGACTGGCCAAAGGTTTCGTACGGGAAATCGGTCACCGCCATTCGGACATCGTACGGGCCTCAAGCCAGTGCTTACCCAGGAAACAGGGTCTTATCGGGATGCCCTGCCACAATGGCCGGGTGACAGTAAAGGGCAGGTTGGTGCTGGCAGGGGCCCCCATCGGGCAGGCGGGCGACGTTTCGCCGCGGCTGCGCGAGGTGCTCGAGAACGCCGACGTGGTGGCGGCCGAGGACACCAGGCGCCTGCGCAGGCTGGCCGGCGACCTCGGCGTGGAGATCCGCGGGCGGGTGGTCTCCTACTACGACGCCAACGAGGCCGGACGTGCGGCGGAGCTGGTCGAGACGCTCAAGCAGGGGCAGACGGTGGTGGTCATCACCGACGCGGGCATGCCGGGCGTGTCCGACCCCGGCTACCGCCTGACGCACCTGGCGGTCGAGGAGGGCATCACGGTCACCGCCCTGCCGGGTCCGAGCGCCGTCACCACCGCGCTGGCCGTCTCGGGCCTGGCCAGTGACCGGTTCTGCTTCGAGGGCTTCCCGCCGCGCAAGCCCGGAGAGCGCGCTCGCCGCCTTTCGGCGCTGGCGAAGGAGGAGCGGACGATAGTGTTCTTCGAGGCGCCCCACCGGCTCCAGAGCGCGCTGGAGGCGATGGCGGAGGCCTTCGGTCAGGACCGGAGGGCCGCCGTCTGCCGCGAGCTCACGAAGACCTACGAAGAGGTACGGCGCGGCGGCCTGGGCGAGCTGGCCGCGTGGGCGGCGGCGGGCGTCAAGGGTGAGATCACCGTCGTGGTCGCCGGTCACGTCGCGGCCGACACCGAGCCCGATATCGAGTCATTGGTGGCCGAGGTGGACCGCCGCGTGGCCGAGGGGGAGCAGCGTAAGGCGGCCGTCGCCGACGTGGCCAAGGAGGCGGGTCTGCCCAAGCGGGAGCTCTATGACGCGGTTCACAGGAGATCGTCCACGCCATAGGGTGCGCATCGTGAAGAAATGGGGGATTTCCGCACAGCGGCTGGTCCCGCCGATGCAAGGGGGCGCCCTCTGGGGGTGGCTGGGGCCGATCGCGGTCGCCCTCTTCGGCGGATTATTGAGATTCGTCAGGTTGAGCGAGCCGAGGGCCATCGTCTTCGACGAGACGTACTACCTCAAGGACGCCTACTCGCTGCTCAGGTTCGGTGTCGAGCGGGTCACGCTCGGCGACTCCAAGAACCCGATCGCCGACCGCCGGCTGATGAGCGGCAACCTCGACATCTTCAAGCACTGCCCGAACACGACCGACTGCGCCTCGTTCGTCGCCCACCCGCCGCTGGGCAAGTGGATGATCGGGCTGGGGGAGTGGCTGTTCGGCGTGAACCCTTTCGGCTGGCGGTTCGCCGCGGCCGTGGTCGGGACGCTGTCGATCCTCATCCTGGCCCGGCTGGCGCGGCGGATGACCCGCTCGACGATGCTGGGCTGCCTGGGCGGGCTGCTGCTCTCGCTGGACGGCCTGCACCTGGTGCTGTCGCGTACGGCGCTGCTGGACATCTTCCTGATGTTCTGGGTGCTGGCCGGGTTCGCCTGCCTGGTGGTCGACCGCGACTGGTCACGGCAGCGGCTGGCCGACTGGTACGACAGCTCGCCGCTCACCCCGACCGGGCCGCCGCTCGGCCTGCGGCCATGGCGGATCGCCGCGGGCCTCTGCCTGGGGGCGGCCTGCGCGGTGAAATGGTCAGGGATCTTCTTCTTGATCGCGTTCGCGGTCATGAGCCTGCTGTGGGACATGGGGGCCAGGCGGGCCGTCGGGCTGCGCAGTCCCTACTCCGGCGCCTTGGCCAAGGACATGCCGTCGGGGCTGGCCGCGCTCGGGCTGGTGCCCGCGCTGACCTTCGTGGCCTCGTGGGCGGGCTGGTTCGTCACCGCGGGCGGCTACGGGCGCAATTGGGACCAGGCGACGTCGTCGGGGCCGCTGTTCTTCGTCGTCGACTCGATGCGATCGTGGCTGAAGTACCAGGTGCAGGTGCTCGGCTACCACACCGGGCTGCACGAGTATCACCCGTACATGTCGGATCCGTGGACGTGGCCGGCCTTGTTCCGGCCGGTCTCCTTCTTCTACCCGACGGACCTGCCGCGTTCGGCGTGCGGGGCGGACAAGTGCTCGCAGGCCGTGCTGGGGGTGGGCACGCCCGCCCTCTGGTTCGCCGCCATGCTCGCCCTACTGGGACTCATCGCCTGGTACGTCGCCACGCGCGACTGGCGGGCCGGGGCGGTGCTGCTGACCTTCGCCGCCGGCTGGCTGCCGTGGTTCTACTACGCCATCGCCGACCAGCGGACGATGTACCTCTTCTACATGATCCCCGTGGTGCCGTTCATGGTGCTGGCGCTCGTCCTGGTCGCGGGGCTGGTGATCGGGAAGGAGAGCGCCCCACCCGCGCGCCGGGCGGTGGGGGCCGCGGTCGTGGGGGCGTTCACGCTGATCGTCCTGATCAACTTCTGGTGGCTCTACCCGGTGCTGGTGGCCGAGACGCTCACACAGGCACAGTGGTGGGCTCGGATGCTGACGCGGGCTTGGGTCGTACCCGCGCCCAAGTGACGCCGTGGCGCAGCGTGATCGCCGCCGCGATGCAGGCCAGGGGGACCGCCGGCAGGACGTAGCGGTAGTCGAACTCCGCCGTCGCGGCGGGCGCCAGCAGCAGGCCGAACGCCCCGAGCCAGGGCAGGATCACCGGCCCGCCGAACCGGCGCCAGCGGACCACCGTGCCGTACAGGCCGATCAGCATTACACCGCCCAGCACGATGCCGGGCAGGTAGACCACCTGCTGGTAGCCGCTCATGATCTGCGCGAAGGGCGCGACGATCTTCGTCTCGGGCGGGCCCTGCTCGTAGGTGTAGGCGTCGGTGTCCGTGCGACCCTGATAGGAGGGCCACTGGGGCAGTCGCTTGGGATTGCCGCTGTCATCCAGCTCGTAGAACGGGATGAAGCGATACATGTTGTACGTCTTCTCGTCCGGGAAGCGCGGCCTGCCCCAGTTGAAGGCGCGGAAGAAGTCTCGCGCCACCACCTTCAGGTAGTCGCCGGGCTGCGAGGTGATCGCCCGCGTGGCGAACGCGCTGGCGGCCTCGTTGGTGATGTCGGTGAACTTCTTGCCCGCGCCCCAGCGGTGCAGCACCTCACCCGTGCCCTGGCCGTCGCCGTTGCCCTGGCCCCAGAGGTACCACTGCGCGTAGTCCTTGCGCTGACCGACCGGATCGTTGATGCACAGGAGCAGCATCTGGAGCTCCCGATATTTGTCGATGTGCATCTTGTTGCAATCGGCGAAGATCGCCGTGCGCATGTAAAGGATGAGCCCGTCGCTGTTGGTCATCGCGAATTTACCGAAGTTTGTGGAGAACCACCCCATGTAGGCGACGACCGGGATCGCGCAGGTCATGATCACGGCCACGATCGCCTTCCACCCGGTCCGCTTGATGAGCAGATAGGCGACGACCAGGGCGAGGATGGGCAGGCCGATCGAGCGGGTGAGCGCGGTGAGCGCGAGCAGCAGCCCGACGATCACGCCCAGCTTCCACGACATCCGCCGGTTCCACAGGACGATCGTGATCACGCCCACGACCAGCAGCGTGAACAGCGTGTCGGACATGATGAGCTGTTCGAGCTGGATCTGGTAGGCGTCGAACAGGACCGGGACGGCCGCCAGCGTCGCCCCCCACTTCGGCAGCCCGAACTTCGCGCGCACCAGCGCGTAGATGAGCGCGCCCGTGGCCAGGCCCATCAGGTGCTGGGACATGGTCACCAGGGTGAAACTGTGGAACGGCTTGAGCAGCAGCAGCCAGAATCCGTAACCGTCGGGCCGGATCGGGTGCGGCCTGGGGTGCAGCGCCACGGATACGTACTCGTAGGAGTCGTTGAACCACATCGCCGGGCCGTAGCCGAGCATGGTGATCAGCCGCAGCACCCCGCCCATGGCGAATGCGGCGGCGAACACCCGATGACGGCCGACGAACGCCCATGCGCGCGCTATCCGGCCAGGGGCGGAGGGGTCCACAGGGGTCATCTCCGCAGCGCTCACCATGCTGTAAAGAATGCCAGTCGTTTTTAGGACTTGACCCGACCATCCTCGGGCACAGGGCATGATGGTGGGCTGGAAGAGCCTTAACTGAAGGGTTGAGACGTGGAACTGACGGTGGTCATGCCCTGCCTCAACGAGGCGGAGACCGTGGAAGTCTGTGTACGCAAGGCACTGGCGTGCATGGAAGAGCACGGCATCGAGGGCGAAGTCCTGATCGCCGACAACGGCAGCACGGACGGCTCGCAGCAGCTCGCCCGTGACGCCGGTGCGCGTGTCGTCCACGTCGATGAGAAGGGCTACGGCAACGCCCTCATGGGCGGAATCCGGGCCGCGCGCGGCAAATACGTCATCATGGGCGATGCCGACGACTCCTACGACTTCACCTCGTTGCTCCCATTCGTCGAACAACTGCGCGACGGTGCCGATCTCGTGATGGGCAACCGGTTCAAGGGAGGCATCGCCCCCGGCGCCATGCCCCCGCTCCACCGCTACCTGGGCAACCCGGTGCTGTCGTTCATCGGCCGGCTGTTCTTCCCGTCGGCCATCGGCGACTTCCACTGCGGCCTGCGCGGGTTCAGGCGCGACTCGATCCTGCGGCTCCAGCTGCAGACCGGCGGCATGGAGTTCGCCTCCGAGATGGTCGTCCGCTCCACCCTGTCCGGCCTCGACGTGCGCGAGGTGCCCACCACGCTGTCGCCCGACGGCCGCTCCCGGCCGCCGCACCTGCGCTCCTGGCGTGACGGCTGGCGCCACCTGCGCTTCCTGATGCTGTACAGCCCCAAGTGGCTGTTCTTCTATCCCGGCATCCTGCTGATGATCATCGGGCTGGTCGCGGGCACGGCGCTGACGTTCGGCCCGGTCGAGATCGGCGAGCTGGCCTTCGACGTCGACACCCTGGTCGGCGCGTCGGCGGCGGTGGTGATCGGCTTCCAGGCGGCGTTGTTCGCGCTGTTCACCAAGGTCTACGCGGCCGAGGAGGGCTTCCTGCCCGAATCGCCACGCGTCCGCCGGCTCATCGACATCGTCACCCTGGAGAAGGGCCTGGTGGTCGGCGGGTTGCTGGCAGTGGCCGGTCTCGTCGGTCTGGTGATGTCGCTGGTGCACTGGCAGGTCCGCAGCTTCGGCTCGCTCGACCCGCGCGAGTCGCTGCGCATCGTCGTGCCCTCCGCGACGGCGCTCATCATGAGTTTCCAGACCATCTTCGCGGCGCTGTTCATCAGCATCCTGGGCATCCGCCGCACCCGCGAGAGCTCGATCGACGCCGCCGCCAAGGTGGCAGAGGAGGCGGCCGAGGCCGTGTCCCGCGAGGAGTCCACGACGCGCTGATCATCCGCCTCGTGCCGGTATTCGGTACGAGGCGACCGTGGTCGCACCGTAGGCTTGGGCCTATGTCCCAGCACATCTTGACCGCCGTAGCGTGGCCGTACGCTAACGGCCCTCGCCACATCGGGCACGTATCCGGATTCGGCGTGCCGTCCGACGTCTTCAGCCGCTACCAGCGGATGGCGGGCAACAAGGTGCTGATGGTGTCCGGCACCGACGAGCACGGCACGCCCATCCAGGTGCAGGCCGACAAGGAGGGCGTGACCGCCCGCGAGCTCGCCGACCGCTACAACCGGGTGATCGCCGAAGACCTGACCGGCCTGGGGCTGTCCTACGACCTGTTCACCCGCACGACGACGAAGAATCACTACGCCGTCACGCAGGCGATCTTCAAGGGCCTCTACGACAACGGCTACATCTTCCCCAAGACCACGATGGGCGCGATCTCCCCGTCCACCGGACGCACCCTGCCCGACCGTTACATCGAGGGCACCTGCCCCATCTGCGGCTACGACGGTGCCCGCGGCGACCAGTGCGACAACTGCGGCAACCAGCTCGACCCGATCCAGCTCATCAACCCCAAGAGCCGGATCAACGGCGAGACCCCGATCTTCACCGAGACCGAGCACTTCATGCTCGATCTGCCCGCCTTCGCCGAGGTGCTCGGCTCCTACCTGCAGTCCAAGCAGGGCGAGTGGCGGCCCAACGTGCTCAAGTTCGCCCTCAACCTGCTCGGTGACCTGCAGCCGCGGGCGATCAGCCGCGACCTCGACTGGGGCGTGCCGATTCCGCTCGACGGCTGGCGCGACCAGCCCAACAAGCGGCTCTACGTCTGGTTCGACGCCGTCATCGGCTACCTGTCGGCCTCCATCGAGTGGGCCAAGCGCTCCGGCGACCCCGACGCGTGGCGCCAGTGGTGGCAGAATCCCGACGCCCGTGGCTACTACTTCATGGGCAAGGACAACATCGTCTTCCATGCCGAGATCTGGCCCGCGATGCTGTTCGGCTACAGCGGTCAGGGCGCCAGGGGCGGCTCGCCGGGGGCGCTGGGCGCGCTCAACGTGCCGTCCGAGGTGGTCTCCAGCGAGTTCCTGACCATGGAGGGCAAGAAGTTCTCCTCCTCGCGGCAGGTCGTCATCTACGTCCGCGACTTCCTGGCCCGCTACGACGCCGACGCGCTGCGCTACTACATCGCCGTGGCCGGTCCGGAAAACCAGGACACCGACTTCACCTGGCAGGAGTTCGTCAACCGCAACAACGGCGAGCTCGTCGCGGCCTGGGGCAACCTGGTCAACCGGTCGATCTCCATGGCGGCCAAGAACTTCGGCGCGATCCCCGAGGCCGGTGAGCTGACCGACGCCGACCGGGCGCTGCTGGAGCGCTCGCGCAACGCCTTCGGGCCCGTCGGGGCGGAGCTCAACCGCTCGCGGTTCAAGAACGCCATCACCGAGGCGTTCGACGTGGTCCGCGACGCCAACCGCTACCTGGCCGAACAGGAGCCGTGGAAGCTCAAGGACGACGCGGAGCGGCAGAAGTCGATCCTGCACGTCGCCCTCCAGGTGGTCGACGACGCCAAGACGATGCTCACGCCGTTCCTGCCCGGCTCGTCCAACAAGGTCCACGCGATGCTCGGTGGCGAGGGCGTCTGGTCCGGCATGCCGGAGATGCACGACGTCGACGAGGACGGCGGCACCCCCTACCCGGTGATCACCGGCGACTACCAGGGGGCGGCTCAGTGGGAGCACCGGCAGATCAAGCCGGGCACGCCGCTCGCGCCGCCGGTGCCGCTGTTCAAGAAGCTCGACCCGAAGGTCGTGGACGAGGAGCTGGCCCGGCTGGCCGACTGAGGTCATAGTCCTTGAGCGTGATGGCGCTGGCCGTCTTCCGTGCGGTCCGCGCCATCAGCCCGGTAAAGGGCAGATAGGGCATCAGCTTGTAGTTCTGGTTCATGAACCACCGCATGAACCTGGTCTCCGGCACCATGAACTTGCTGACCCCCTCGCCGGACTTCTGGCAGGTGAGCACGTAGTCGCGCATGGCCGCCTCGTACCCGGCGAAGGCGGTCCGGTGGTCGCGGGCCGCCGCCAGCTCGCCCGCGAGCACGTACGCGCCCACCATGGCGAGCCCGGTGCCCATGCCCGACAGCGGCGAGGGGCACCAGGCGGCGTCGCCGAGCAGCACGATTCGGCCGTGTGACCAGCGGTCCATGCGCACCTGGGCGATGGCGTCGAAGTAGAAGTCGTCGGCTCGCCGCATGTCGCGCAGCAGCCGGGGAGCCTCCCAGCCGACACCCGCCATCGCCTGTTCCAGCAGTTCCTGCTGTCGGCGGGTGTCGTGGCGGTCATAGGTCAGCTCCGGCGAGCCGAACCAGAACATGGCCTTGGCCTCGGCGTTCTGCCTGGAGCTGTAGAGGGCGACCATCTTGCCCGGTGTGTTGTAGGCGTGGCCGCTGTGGTCGAGGCCGAGATAATTCTCCGTCGTGAAGACCGCGCAGTACAGGCCCAGGTACGAGATGAACTCCCGTTCGGGGCCGAAGGCCAGCTCACGCACCTTCGAGTGCAGGCCGTCGGCGCCGACCACCAGGTCGAAACGCCGGCTCGGACCCCGCTCGAACGTGACCGTCACCCCGTCGGCGTCCTCGTCGAGCGCGGCGATGGAGTCGTGGAAGATGTACTCGGTGTGGTCACTGGTGCGCTCATAGAGGATCTTGGCGAGGTCACCGCGCAGGATCTCGACGTCGCCGGCGAACAGGTCGGCCGGCAGGGCGCTCAGCTTCTTGCCCGCCTCGTTGACGTTCCACATGGCGCCCATGTTGGTCTGCTGCCGCTGGACTTCGCCGAGTATGCCCATCTTGCGGAGCACGGTCAGGTGGGCGTCGCCGCGGAAGTCGACGGAGTAGCCGCCCTCACGCAGGGCGGGCGCCCGTTCGACGATCGTGGTGGAGTGTCCGGAGCGGTTCAGCCAGTAGGCCAGAGCGGGGCCGGCGACGCTGGCGCCGGAGATCAGGATGTCCATGCCGACGAGCTTCGCCGGGCGTGCTCACCGCGGGCTCACCCCGAGCTCACCGGGCAGGGTGGCGATCAGTCGCAACGGTGAGGCGGCGATCGCCGCCTCGGACACACCCGCCAGGAGGGCCGCTTGGGCGTGGGTGAGCGTCGCGCCCTCGGTCCAGGCCCGCTCGTACACCTCCTCGCCCAGGACGGCCCGCGCCCGGGCGGAGACGTCCGCGGCGGCGGGGGTCTCGGGATGGGTCCCGCCGAGCATCACGGTGGCGGCCCCCAGCAGCTTGGCGGCCCGCCACGCGCCGCCAGGCGCCGCTCGCGAGTCGCCAGGGCCGGGCCGCCCGTCGCCCGCGCTGAGGTCGGGTGGCCAGTCGCCCGCGCCAAGGTCGGGCCGCCTGTCGCCCGTGCCGAGGTCGGTGAGCGCGAGCCGGGCGAGCGACTCGAACGCGCCGACGCTCTCCGGCGCCGGGCCCGTCGCGACCGCGACCTCCACGGCCTGCCGGTATGAGTCCCTGGCCGCCTCGCGGTCGCCGTTGGCCTCCGCGAGGCGGCCCAGCCCGAGCAGGATCCGGACCCTGTTGCCGGTGCTCCTGAGCCACCCGGGATCCGAGCGCCGCAGCGCCCCCTCGTAGAGCTCCCGGGCCCTGACCAGGTCGCCCTCCTCCAGCGCCAGGTCGCCGAGCCCGCGCAGCGCGGACGCCACGTTCGTCGGCACGCCCACGCGCCGGGCCAGCTCGGCGGCCCGCTCGTAGTCGGCCCTGGCGGCGGCCGGACCGGCGCGCAGGTTGAGGTCTCCCCGGTTGCACAGCAGATCGGCCAGATCCTCGGTCGCGCCCAGCTCCTCGGCCAGCGCGATCGCCTCGTCGGTGTGGGCCAGCGCGACCTCCCGGCTGCCGTGCATGCCCGCCATCATGGCCAGCGCGTCGAGCGAGAGCATCGAGCCCCACCGGTCGCCGAGCGCGCGCAGGTCGTGGAGCGCCGAGACCAGGTCGGCCTGCGCCTGGGCGTGCTCGCCCCGGGCCATCAGCGAATAGGCCCACATGAACCGGGACATCGCGCGTTCCCACGGGTCGGGGCTGTGCGCGGCCCTGGAGATCACCGTGACCGTCGCCTCGGGCGCGTGCATGGCCGACGTGATCATCGGCCACAGGAACGTGAGAATGGGATACTCGCGTGCCCCCTCGCCCGTCGACACGATCGCGTCGGCCACGGCGGAGTGGCGGGTCCACAGCTCGCCGGCCGCCTCGTCGCCGGCCGTGGTCAGCAGGCAGAGCACGTACGCGTCGCCGAGGTCCGGATCCGGCTCCGCCTGGTTGAGCAATTCAATGGCCGGAGCCGTGGCCGTGCCGCGCATCCCACGCATCCACAGGTATGTGGACTGCGCGGCCAGCAGCCGCATGCCGAGCCGCACATCGCCCGCCTCGGCCGCCCAGCTCAGGGCCGTCCGGAGGTTGTCGTGCTCGGCGGACAGCGACTCCAGCCAGTCGAGCTGCTCGGCCGCGCGCAGGTGCGGGTCGGCCCGCTCGGCTAGGGCGAGGAAGTAGCTCGCGTGCGCACGCCGTACGGAAGGTTCACCGGTCAGTTCTTGCGCGCAGAAGGCGCGGATGGTCTCCAGCATGCCGTAGCGGCCGTCCGTGACGGTCACCAGTGACTTGTCGGCGAGCGAGTCGAGCAGGTCCTCGGCGTCGGGCAGGCCGCACACCTCGGCGGCGGCGCCGGCCGTCGCACCGCCCGCGAACACCGTGAGCCGCGCGGCCATCGCGCGTTCGCCCTCGGTGAGCAGTTCCCAGCTCCACGCCACGACCGCGCGCAGCGTCTGGTGCCGGGCGTCGGCGGTGCGGCTGCCGCGCGACAGCAGCTTGAAACGGTCGGTGCCGAGGCGTTGGGCCAGCTCGCGGGTCTCATGCGTGCGTACGCGGGCGGCGGCCAGCTCGATGGCCAGCGGCAGGCCGTCGACCGCCGCGCAGATCTCGCCGACCGCCTCGTCAGCCACGAAATCCGGTCGAACCGCCTTCGCCCGGTCGGTGAACAGCCGGACAGCGTCCGCCTCGGCCAGCGGGCGGATCGGCCAAAGGTGCTCGGCCGTGATGCCCAGCGGCTCGCGGCTGGTCGCCAGAACGCGCAGGTGGGGACAGGCTTCGAGCAGCCGTTCGGCCAGCGCGGCGGTGTCCGCGATCAGGTGCTCGCAGTTGTCCAGGACCAGCAGCAACGGCCGGTCGGCCAGCACGGTGACCAGCCGGGTGAAGAAGCTGTCGGAGGCGGTGGACCGGGGGCCGAGCAGCCCGCCTTCGCGGATGCCCAGCGCCGCGAGCAGCGCGTGCGGGAGGTCGGCGCCGTCGGTGAGGGCGGCCAGCTCGGCGAGGCAGGCGTCGGGGCGCTGCCCGGCGACCTCGACCGCCAGCCGCGTCTTGCCCGCGCCGCCCGGCCCCAGCAGCGTCACGAGGCGGGCCGAGTCGAGCAGCGCATCGACCGCGGCCAGGTCGTAGGCCCGGCCGACCAACGTGGTGAGCCGGGCCGGTATCCCCGACCTGCCGTTTTGTTCGGGCGACCCCTGTCCGGCTGACCCCTGTCCGGCCGGTCCCTGTTCGGTCAGCCGCTGTTCGGCTGGCCTCTGTACGGCCGGCCGCTGCTCGGTTGGCCGGGCGGTGGTCGGTGCGGGTGCGGTCTGCGCGCTGGGTGGGGCCAGGTGGGCGAGTTCGCCGCGTAGCAGGCGCTGGTGCAGGCCGGACAGCTCGGGCGAGGGGTCGGCGCCCAGCTCGTCGGCCAGCAGCCGCCTGGCCTGCTCGTAGGCGATCAATGCCTCGGCCGGGCGGCCGTCCGCGCTGAGCGCCCGCATGAGCTGGCCGCGTAGCCGCTCGCGCAGGGGGTGGCGTTCGATCAGCTCGCCGAGCTCCGGGATCGCCGCCCGCTGCGCGCCGCGCCGCAGGTCGGCCTCGATCCGGTCCTCCTGGGCGGCCAGGTGCCGCTCTTCGAGGGGTACGGCGTGCGTCGCGTCGAGGTCGGAGAGCGCGGGGCCGCGCCACAGGGACAGCGCCTCGCCCAGCAACGCGGCGGCCTGGCCGGGATCGGCGTCGAGCGCCTGCCGCCCCTCCTCGGCCAGCCGCAGGAACCGGTGCGCGTCGACGTCGCCGGGATCGACGGCCAGCCGGTAGCCCGTGGCCGCCCGCTCGACCATGATGCCGTCGCCGCGCAGCCTCGACACCTGGGAGTGCAGGGCGTGCTGGGCGTTCTTGGGCGGCTGCTCGCCGTACAGGACGTCGATGAGCCGGTCGTGGGGGACGACCTCGCCGGGCCGGATGAGCAGCAGGGCCAGCAGGGCCCGCCGGGACCGGCCGCCGAGTGGCACCTCGGCGCCGTCCGCGCGCCAGGCACGGGTGCTGCCGAGAATGCCGAAGCGCATGGACGTTACTTTAGAGGGCGTGAGCAAGATTCCCAGCCCGCCCGAGCCGCTGTCCGCACCGGTGTTCGACAGTCACTGCCACCTCGACATCATGGTCGGCAACCGGCAGGCGTCCTCGGGTGATCCCGTGGCGCAGGCGGCGCAGGCGGCTTCGGCGAGCGTATGGAGCATCCTCGACGACTCGCGGGCCGTCGGTGTGACCCGGCTCGTCACGATCGGCTACGATCTGCCGTCCTCCCGCTGGAACGCCGAGGCGGCGGCGGAGCACGAGGGGATCTACGCCGGCGTCGCCATCCACCCCAACGAGGCGCACGCGGCCACGCCCGAGACGCTGGCCGAGATCGAGGCGCTGGCCGGGCGCGACGAGGTGCGGGCGGTGGGGGAGACCGGGCTCGACTACTACCGCGACTGGGCGGCCAAAGAGGACCAGCACGCGAGCTTCCGGGCGCACATCGAGATCGCCAAGCGCACCGGCAAGGCGCTGGTCATCCACGACCGTGAGGCGCACGACGACGTGCTGAGGGTGCTGGCCGAGGTGGGCGCGCCGCCGGTGGTGGTGTTCCACAGCTTCTCGGGCGACCCCGAAATGGCGAAAAAGTGCGCCGAAGCCGGATATTTCATGTCTTTTTCGGGGCCGGTTACCTACAAGAACGCCTCCTACCTGCGCGAGGCGGCTCGGGTGGCGCCGACGGAGCTCATGCTGGTCGAGACCGACGCGCCCTACCTGCCGCCGGTGCCCTACCGGGGCAAGCCCAACGCGCCCTACCTCATCCCCCTCACTCTGCGCTGTCTCGCGGAGGTCAAGGGGGTCCATCCGGATGAGCTGTGCGAGGCCATCAGCGTCAATGGAGTCACGGTCTTCGGAGAGTGGTGACCATCTTTCCGTGAACCGGTAGAGGCGGCGGCGCGGGCGCCACTAACGTCGTGCCGCCCGAAGCCACTACCGGAGGTAGTCCGTGCGCGGAAAGAGGCGCGCCCCGCGCCCTCGTATTGCCTGGCGATCACCGTGGACACCGGTGGTCTGCCTGCTCGCGGTCGTGGCCGTGGGCGGCATCGGGACCGTCGCGACGCTGGTCAAGAGCGTGGTGCTGGTCGTCGACGGCAAGCCGATGGCGCTGCGCAGCTTCGCCGGCTCGGTGCGGGAGCTCCTCGGTGAGGCCGGGGTCTCTGTGGGATCCGGCGACTCCGTACGCCCGGCCGCGCAGGAGGAGATCGCCGACGGGACGCGGATCGTGGTACGCCACGCCCGCCCGATCACGCTGACCCTCGACGGGCGTACCACCCGCCGCCTGGTGACCGCCACGAACGTGGGCGACGCGCTGGCCGAGCTCGACATCAGCCCGGCGGCCGGCCGGCTGTCGGCCCCGCCGACCAAGCACGTGCCGCTGTCCGGGATGTCGCTCTCGGTGTACACGCGGCGTGAGGTGTACGTCGAGGCGGACGGCCTGCGGATGGCCACCACGACCACCGGCCGGACCGTCCGCGAGGTGCTCAGGCAACGCCGCATCCCGCTGCGACCCGGCTACCGGGTGCGACCGCCGCTCGACAGCTTCCCGGCGCAGGGGACCGTCATCAGGGTCAGCCCGCCCGCGCCGCCGCACACCGCGGTCGTGCCGGCGGCCGTGGCGGCGCTCGACTGGCCGGCGCTGGCCCAGTGCATGTCGAACGGCGATCCGCTGGCGATGAACCCCGCCGGGCCCTATTACGGGATGTACGGGTTCAGCCAGGCCATGTGGACGGCCGTCGGCGGCACCGGGCTACCGCACACCTGGCCGCCGGAGGAGCAGACCTATCGGGCCCAGCTGCTCTACCAGCTGGTCGGCGGGCGGTGGCAGGGGCAGTGGCGGGAGTGCGGGGCCCGGCTGTTCGGCTGACCGCTTCCCGCTGGGAGGGTCAACCGGCGATCGATGTGCCGAAGTCGGCCCCCTTGGGCGGTTGGAGCGGCCGCAGCTCATCGGAGTTGCGCGCCAGCACCAGGACCTTGCCGGCCGGGACGGCGTCGGGCTGGCCGATGTAGAGCTTGTTGCCGCTGTAGGCCAGCGACCAGCCGAACAGGCTGTCGGCCGTCGGAAGCCTCTTGTCCTCGGCCTCGTTCTTGAACGACAGCACCCGTACGGCTCCCTCATAGGGCGAGCCGACGGCCACCCGGCCCTCCGGCGAGGCGGCCAGCGAGAAGCCGAACCCGGCGCCCTGCCCCACCCGCCTCGTCGGCCGCATGGCCTGGTCGTAGAGCTGGACGTAGCCGTGGCCCGGCGCGGTCACTGCGAACCCGGCCCCCTCGGCGTACGCCACCGCGTAGCCGTACCTGTCTCCGGCCTCCTTGGTGGGCGAGTCGAGCTTGACCCCCGAGAGCCTCGGCGCCAGCGCGTTGTCGATGCGGACCGCGGCCCCCGAGTCGGACTTGCCCTGGTCGACCTGGCGGCCGGCGCCGTCGTCGTTCTCGTACGGGACGCCGACGAGCAGGCTGTTGCCCGGCCCGACCGCCACCGACCAGCCGAACTGGTCGCCCACCTCACCGTTGCCCGGCACCTCCACCGAGTCCTGATTTATCCGGATCAACCGCCCCAGACCCTGGCGTACGTAGACGGAGCCCGCGTCGGCGATCTGGGCCTGGTCCTCGTACGGCGCGCCGATCGCCACCAGGTCGCCCCGGGCGGCCAAGGACCAGCCGAAGTGGGCGTTGCGCTGCGGTTCGGAAGCCGTCAGGCGTTCCGGAGCCTTGCTGTTCCCGCCGTACACGACATAGACCGCACCCGCGTCCCTGACACCGTCCACATCGGCGTAGGGCGTGCCCACCACCAGGTCGGCGCAGGCGTTGCCGGGGTCGATCTTGGCCAGCGTCACCGACCAGCCGAGCGCGTCGCCCTCGACGGCGGGTACCGGCACGGGGATCACCTTGTCCCCGGAGAGGATGTACACCGCGCCCTTGCCGTCGTCGGCGAACGGATCGCCGACCGCCACGTCGTCCAGACCGTCGCCGTCGAAGTCGCTCGTACCCGAGCACGCGGCCTTCTTGGCAGCGGCCGTCGCCGCGGTGCTCATGCCGCCGATGAGAAGGGCCAGCGCCAGGAGCGCCGCACCGATCGTCTTCACAACCGGACCTCGATCTGGTTACCGTTTTTGAGCCTGGTCGCGGTGAGTTGTACCGGTTTGCGGTACAGCGGCAGGTCGAACACGAACGCGTTGTCGATGCGGTCACCCGCGGTGATCGCCGCCGGGAACGCGGCCTCCACCGGGTCGTGGCGCCCGCCCTTGTCGTCGAGCAGCGAGACGATCGGGTCGCCGATCTCCTGGCGCTCGCCTCCGGGGTTCAGCATCGTCCAGCGGACCACGCACAGCTGGCCCAGAGTCTGCGTCTTGCCCTCGTACTCCTTCAGGCCGCACTGCGGGGCCGCGGCGATGATGAGCTGCGGATCGTCGAAGGACTTGCCGAGGGCGAACCGGTGACCGAGGTCGTTGGGCCGCGCCGAGGCGGACGCCGCCTGGGTCGGCGACTGGGCGGGCGGCGTGCTGTTGCGGCTGGAGGTCACGATGAGGACGGCGAAGGTGACGGCGATGGCCGCCACGGCCGCGGCGGCCGCGATGAGCCAGCGGGTGCTCAGGGACCGCCCGGGGGCGGGGGCCTGGGTGTCGTCCGTGGACAGCACCTCTGCCTGGAGCCCCGGGTTCGTCTGGAGAGCCTGGATGTTCGGCTCGTCCTGACGGACCTGGACCTGGGCCACGGCCTGGGCCTGGGCCTGGTCCGGCTGGTCCGCTTGCTCGGCTAAGCGGGCTTGCTCCTTTTTGGCGCTCGGCTTCTTGAGCGTCGGCTTCTTGAGCGTGGCTTTCTTGGCGGTCGGCTGCTGAGGGGTGGGCACCTCCCAGCGCGCCAGCTCCTCGCGAGCCGCCTGCTCCTCTCGGCGAGCCAGCTCCTGCAGATCGGGCTGTACCTGACCTGGCGAGGACTGCTCCCGGAACGCCTGCTGCGGCTGAGGCGCCTGCTGCCTCTGTGACCCAGGCTGTGACCCAGGCTGCGACGCCGACTGTGATCCCGGCTGTGGCCCCGACTGGGACGCTGGCTGTGGCCCCGACTGGGACGCCGGTCGAGATCCCGGCTGGGACTCCGGCCGAGATTTCGCCCGGGACGGGTCGGTGGCCACGGCCGGTCCCTTGGCCGTCGCGTCGCTGGGCGGCGGCGTGGCGAACGTAGCGGTGATATCGGGCTCGTTCACCACATTCTGCGGCGGCTCCCAGTCATCGAGCAGCCCAGGAGCCACCAGGGTCGGCGGATCGACCGCCGCCGTCGCCGATGCCGCCGCCGCGGGTGCGGGCGCGGCGCCTCCGACCAGGGCGATCAGCAGGTCCTGGGCCGTGGGCCGCTGAGCCGGATCCATGTCGGTAGCCCGCCGGACCAGCTCATCGAGCGGCGCGGGCAGAGCGCCCAGGTCCGGCGGCGTGTTCAGTACGCGCGTCGCGAGCGTGATGGGGTCGCCGCGCCCGAACGGGTGGCGCCCATTACCGGCGTACGCGATCAGGCAGCCCCAGGCGAAGATGTCGACGGCGGGAGTGACCGCTTCCCCCCGCACCTGCTCGGGCGCCCACCAGCCCGGACTGCCCAGCAGCTCACCGGACATGGTGAACCCGGTCTCTCTGTCGAGCGCCCTGGCGATGCCGAAGTCGATCACTCGCGGCCCGGACAGCGACAAGATGACATTGGCCGGTTTGAGATCCCTGTGCACCAGCCCGGCGACGTGGATCGCCGCCAGCGCCGCCGCGACTCCCAGCGCGACGCCGTGCAGCGGCCCCGGGTCCAGCGCGCCGTACTTGGCGATCTGGTCCGACAACGGGGTGCCGCCGATGTACTCGGTCACCATGTACGGGCGGCTGTCACCGGTGTTGCCGTTGTCCAGCACCTGAGCCGTACAGAACGATGCCACCCGTCGCGCGTTCTCCACCTCGGCATGAAAGCGGTCCGCGAACCCTTGCTGGTTGGCGAACTCCGCCTTCACCACCTTGACCGCGACAAACCGCCCCGTCGGTGCCCTGGCCAGGAACACCGTACCCATGCCGCCCTCGCCGAGTCGGCCGAGCAGCCGGTACGGGCCGATTTCCCGCAGATCCGTCGGGCGGAGCGGCGCGGCGCCCGTTGGCTCCATCAAGGACGTCCCTTCTTGTTCCACGCCCATCCTCCCCTGTGGTGCCCCCATCCGCCATCGCAGGTTCTTCGATGCGGGAGACTGGTTGGATGATGAGCCTGTTGGGCCCTGCAGAAATACGTATTTTGGCGGATAAGCTAAATCTTCGTCCGACGAAAAAGCTAGGCCAAAACTTCGTGATCGACGCGGGAACCGTGCGGCGCATCGTCAGAGTGGCCTCACTGGCCCCAGATGACGTGGTCATAGAGGTGGGCCCCGGCCTCGGCTCACTCACTCTCGCGCTGCTCCCCGAGGCCCAGCACGTGGTGGCCGTCGAGATCGACCCCGTACTCGCGAGCCAGCTCCCGTTGACCGTCGCGGGCCGCGGCCTCAGCGACAAGCTCACGGTCGTGGAGGCCGACGCCATGCGCATCACCTCCACCGACCTGCTGGGCCACACGCCCACCGCCCTGGTCGCGAACCTCCCGTACAACGTCGCGGTGCCGGTCGTCCTGCACCTTCTGCAGGTGCTGCCGTCACTGCGCAAGGGCCTCGTGATGGTCCAATCGGAAGTGGCCGACCGCCTCGCGGCCGGCCCCGGCTCGAAGGTGTACGGAGTGCCGTCGGTGAAGGCCGCCTGGTACGCGGACGTACGGCGAGCAGGCCCGGTAGGGCGGACGGTGTTCTGGCCCGCGCCAAACGTTGATTCCGGCCTCGTCTCCATGGCCCGCCGAGACCCACCCGAGACCTCCGCCACGCGCGAGGAGGTGTTCGCGGTGATCGACGCCGCATTCGCACAGCGCCGCAAGACGTTGCGCGCCGCGCTGGCATCCTGGGCCGGCAGCCCCGCCCAGGCCGAAGCCGCCTTGCGGGCAGCCGGGGTGGATCCGTCGGCGCGAGGCGAGCAACTCGACGTGACAGCCTTCGCCCGAATCGCCGAGGCCAAGCCCTCGTAGACCGAGCGCGCATGGCCCGCAAGCCTCAGGCGATTGGCGGGCTTGAGGGGATCCGCGCTTGAGGGGGTCCGCGCTTGAGGGGGTCCGCGCCCGAGGGGACCCGGGCCCGAGGGGGTCCGCGCCCGAGGAGACCTGTGCCCGAGTGGATCCGCATGCTTAGGGGATCGGGCTTCGGGGCCTGGAAGCCACGAAAGCCATCCCCGGCAACCCCGGTTATCCACAGAGGGCCGCCTCCGCAACTCCGGATATCCACAGAACCCCGCTCGGCTCCCCGCCTCCCCGCCCGACCGCAAGATCCTGGGGCCTCCGTTCCGCACACCGCAGGAGGCCCACATGACCCCCCGTTCCGCCCCGACCCCCCGCTTCGGCCTGACCCCCCGCTTCGCCTTGTCTCCCCGCTCTGTCCTGTCTCCCCGCTCTGTCCTGTCTCCCCGCTCTGTCCTGTCTCCCCGCTCTGGCCTGGGCACTCGCTTCAGCCTGGCCACGCGCCCCGCTGTGAACCCTCGCCCCGCCCTGAGCTCTCGCCAGGGCCTGAACATCCGCTCCAGCCCGGCCACCCGTCCCGCCCTGAACCCTCGCCCCGCCCTTACCGTCCGCCCTGCTCTTACGGGGCTCGCGGTCGGAGGAGGCACCCTCGCAGCCCTCCTCGCATTCCCCAACACGGTTGCAGCCGCGAGCGCCAGCGCGACCTCACTCAAGCCACCGACCACCCAGTGCTTCCACCTGATCGCCCTACCCACCAAACCCGTGAGCGGCGTACGCGAGACGAGCTCCGTGAGCGATGGACGCGAGACAAGCCCCGTGAGCGATGGACGCGAGGCAAGTTCCGTGTTCGGGGGAAGCGAGACGAGCCCCGTGTATGGCGTACGCGAGACAAGCTCCATGAGCGACGGACACGAGACAAGCCCCGTGAGCGACGGACGCAAGACGAGGCTCCCCCAAGACATCCCGCCAGGAACGCTCTTGACCATGCCTCCTGATGGCGCGGCCCATTCCGGTGGCACGGACCAGCAGCCCATCTACGTCCTCATCCCCCTGCCCCCAGAAGCCTGCCCCGCCCCCAATCCCCCGACCAAGACCCCCCGAGACTCCCGAGACCCCGAAGAGCCCGGAGACCCTGGAGACTCCCACGACCCTGGAGACTCCCGAGACACTCCGCCCAAGCCAAGACCCACCAACCCCCGGACCAAGGGCGACATCGCGGCGGAAGCGGCGATCGACCAGTTGGGCACCCGGTTCTCGTGGGGCGGCGGTACGCCGTCAGGCCCCACCACAGGCGTAGGCAGGGGAGCCCACACCAAGGGCTTCGACTGCAGCGGCCTGACCCTCTACGCCTGGTCCAAAGCTGGCATAAGGCTCGGCCACTACACAGGCACCCAGTTCCGCCAGGGCCGCAGAGTCACAATCGGCGAGCTGCGCAAGGGCGACCTGGTCTTCTTCGGCGGCGGCACCGGCGACCCCACCCACGTCGGCCTCAACCTCGGCGGCGGCGTAATGATCCACGCCCCCAAAACCGGCGACGTGGTCAGAAGAACCCCGTTCCTAACCTCCACCTACTATCGCCCCCTCTACCGAGGCGCCGTACGCCCAGGCTGACCCCGCCAGCCGCCAGCCGCCAGCCGCCAGCCGCCAGCCGAGCGCCAAGGGCTGAGAGCTGAGAGCTGAGAGCCGACAGCACCCCAAGCCACCCAGGCTCTCACCACCTCACGAGGGCCCTCACATCACGAGGCTCACCACCTCACGGGGGCCCTCACCACCTCACAAGGACCAGCCCTCATTCCCGGGCCGTATCCCATCCCCCCATTCACCGGGTGCGGCCCGGCTCCTCAAGCGCGAGCGCAGACTTTGACCAACCTCTCGACCAGAGGCGCGAGCAACTCTTGATCCTCCGGCCTGCCCGGCTCATACTCCACGATCCCCAGCCCCACTACGTCGAACCGCTCCGCCACCGCGCTGACCAGTCCAAGCAACCCATCAGGTCGCATCCCACCCGGGGCCGGCGTCCCCACGCTCGCGAACACCTCCGGATCCAGCACATCAAGATCGATATGTAGGTAGACGACCTTCTCCTCGAGTCCGCGCTCCTTCGGAAAACCACCCAACCCCCGATCGAAACCACTCGGAAAGCCGCCCCGCCCTCGATCGAAACCAGCTGAAGCGATCGCATCGACCAGCGTCGCGGAGTTAGGCATGCCCAGGTGACACACCCCGCTCGCCTCAACGAACGCACCCTCGGCCGGATCGAGATCCCGCACTCCGGCGAGCACGATCTGCCATGGGCGGACCAGTTCCTCGGGCACCAGCCCCGCCGGCCCTTCACCGGTGAGGGCCCGCAGCACCATCCCGTGAAACGCTCCAGACGGTGAGTCAGCCGGCGTATTGAGATCCCCGTGAGCATCGAACCAGACGACCACCAGCCGATCCCCGTACTTCCGCCGAGCCGCCGCCACCGGCTCCAACTCGACCCCGCAATCACCTCCAGCGGTGACCATGAGCCCCTCGCCCACCTGCGACATCACCGCCCGCACCCGAGAAGCCGTGATAACCAGATCATCATCGACTTGAACACGCAGCCGCCGTCTCGCAGGCACCATCCCGGCCACCAACCGGGCCCCCTCCCGAAGCCGCTCGGCCGTAGCAGACCCCGACCCCCGCCACTGCGGCACCTCAACAACCGTCACTTCCGACAAAACGCCCTCTTTCTCTCAAAGAGCTGTATTTTCCCCTGATGCAGCGCATCGTCCAAGTCGAGCCACTAGCCTGATCGCCGTGCTGTCGGTAGGTGGGGCCGAGGCGATCGCGTCACGCGGGAAGGGCCCCGACCACGACGAGCTGCTCGACCACGCCGACATGGAGTTTGGGACCGACTGACGATGAGCGCCGAAGAGGATTTCAAGCAGGTCGGCGCCGAACTGGCCGACCTGGGTGTGCAGATCTCCAGGATGATGGGGAGTCCCGCGCTCAAAGATCAGGCGGGGAAGGTGTTCGCGAGCCTGCAGCGCGACGGCGCGATGGTGTTCCGGCTGGTCAGGGACACCCCCGAACACGCAGCCGCGCTCCAGCTGGCCGGGGCGTCCCTGTTCGACCCCTCGGGGCAGGGCAGGGCGATGAAGGACTGGGTGGTCGTGCCCCACTCCTCGGCCGAGAAATGGACGGATCTGGCCGAGGCCGCCCTCAGCCGCCCGCGCTGATCAGTAGGCCACGTCGACGGTGCGGCGGTGGGTGCCTGAGTCGGGCAGGACGCGGAGCACGGCGTCGGCGAGGTTGGCTTGCCTCCAGACCGCTGACTTTTCGCACGCCCTGCTCGGCTAGCGCAGCCACCGCAGAGCTGCGTCGGCGCAGTCCTCGGGGCTGCTGTTGAAGGCGATGGCTGCGTCGGGCGCGTGCTGCCGGACCAGGTTGATCGCCTTCTCGAAGAATTCGAGCAACGGCTCGTGCTTGCGGATGCCGCCTCCGATCACCACGCAGACGTAGTCTTTGCGGGTCAGCGCCTCCACGATCGCTCCTTCGGGGTTGTCGTCAAGTGCCAACAGGCACCAGTCGGCCTCGATATCGAGCTCGTCGAAACGGGCCTGACCGCGCGCCAACGCGGCCTGGACCGGCTCCGGGTCCCAGCCCTGGATCTTGGCGGGATCGAGACCGACCACCAGAACTCGTGCCACTGCCACGCGTCCTCCTTCTCAAAGAACGTTTCCGCCAGCGCCATGATTGAAGGTGGTGTCTGGGCGCACCGACAATGTCGATCTCCTCCAGAGGGCGCCACGTTAACCCGATCTTGCCACGCGCGCTTCGCGACGTGCTCTCGTCACAGACGTGCTCCCGTCAGAGACGTGCTCTCGCCAGAGTGGCAGGACGTCGCCGCGCCAGTGCGGGGTCCACGAACGTTCGCCGAGTATCTGTTCTTCCTCTCCCCCATAGGGGGGTGTCCCTCCACAGAAACTCCTGCTACGGCGGATGGTGTCTTCTGTCTTGCCCGTTGGGCGGGTCTCTTTGAGATGGCCTCTGCTACGGCGGATGGTGTCCTCCCCGTCGCCCATTGGGCGGGTCTCTTCGAGAGGGCCTCTGCCAGGACGGATCGTGTCTTCTCTCTTGCCCGATGGGCGGATCTCTCCGATTGGTCCCCTGCCACGATGGGCCGTTTTCTTCCTCTCCCGAAGAAGGCATGCCTCCGAAAGGACCCCAGCCACCACGGACCGTTACAAAGATCGAGACGGTCGTGTGACGAAACACTCGGCGGACCCTCGTGATCACCGCACTAGTCGAGGCCGAGAACCGGGCGATCGCGGCGTCTCTCAGGCCGTCGTCAGGCCGGCTTGCTTGGCGGCGGCGGCCACGGCCTCAAAGCCGTACTGGAGCATCTCCGCCTCGTAGGCGTGTACGGCCTCCACGAGCGGCAGCCCGCGGTCGCGGGCATCGGTGAGTCGGCGGGTGAGCAGGGCGGCGTCGCGCAGGGCCACCGCAGCGCCGATCCCGGCCGGCACCATGCAGTGGATGGCGTCCCCGACCAGCGTCACCGGGCCGCTCGGCCACGGCTTCACCGGCTCCGACGTCCGCATGGACGCGGTGCGGACCGTGGCTGGGTCCGCACGCCGGATGATTTCCCCGAGGTGGGGGTGCCAGTCGGCGACGCGTTCGCGGGCGGCGTCACGCAAGCCGGCGCCGTCCAGCGCCGACACGTCGTCGGGTGTGCCGAGCACCCACATCACGTAGTCGCGGGTGTCGGTGAACTCCAGGCCGGACCGGACTTCAGCGGCGGCCTCGCGTGGGTCGCGCCGAAACTGGTGCCCGGCCAGGGGCATGAACCGGCCGCCGGAGCCGACGACGGTGGAAAACCCGTCCAGGGACTCGGCAGGGGTGATCGCCGCCACCTCGCCGGTCAGCGGGGTCTTGCCGAAGATCAGCCGCATGCCGAGGTCCACGACCCGGGCGTGCGGGAGCAGCTGGCGCCGGACCCGCGACATGGACCCGTCGGCGGCGACCAGCAGGTCAGCCTCCTGTACGGCGCCGTCTGCGAAGCGCGCCCTGACCCGGTCGCCGGGAAGCACCTCAAACCCGGTGAACTCGCTCCCGAACCGGGTCACCTTCTCCAGCTCGGCTAACAGGATCGTGCGCAAGGTGAGCCGGTCGACGCTGATGCCGCTGTCCGGAGTGAGCTCGGCCGCCGGGTCGTTGACCACGAACCTGTTGATGACAGTGAGATCGCCGGCGAAGATCGTCACGCCCGACCCGGGTGTTCCCGCCGTGGCCAGCACCAGGCGGTGAAGGTGCTCAGGCAGGCAGTCGTGGAGGGCGCGGTTGCCCTCCGATGCGATGTGGATGCGATAGCCCTGCCCTCTGGCCGGCTCCGGGTCGCGCTCATGCAAGGTCACCTGGAATCCGGCCCGTTGCAACCCGTGGGCCAGGCATGGCCCCGCGAGACCGCCTCCAATGATCGCGACATGCATTGACGCCTCCTAAGAACTCGTCGACCTAGTCGAGATATTACTTGTCTTCACGATCGCGTCAAGATATATCGCGTAATCCGACGTCCATGCCGATTGCTCTTGATCACATGCTTCGAAGATGAAAAGTCCGCATTGGGTAGGGGCTGGCGTCCACTGATCTACTCGAACGCCATCGCGTATTCCTGGCGATAGCCTCCTGCCGGCGCCCTCGAATCATCGCCGGCGCCTGCACTGCCCTATGCGATCGATGCCTGCACCGCCCTATGCGATCGATGGCCGCAGCAAGATCAGACGGCACGCGGATGTCTCAGATGGGCGAGCCTGCTGCCTCAACCGCGACGAGACGGGGCAGGGCGGGGTAGGGGCGGCCTGCGGGGCAGAGCGGGGCAGGGCGGGGGAGGGCGGGGCAAGTAAATGACACCCGAGCGCCCAACCAGTAAAAGTGCAGATAGGCATGCGTCACCGCCCCTCGGGTACGCGTGTTGGATCGGTCCCGTACAGGCGCCACCACTTCTGCGGAGAATCACGTGACCTGGAAGCGAGCCACTATAGGCTCGAGAGTCCTCAACAAGCTCGAGAACAGTCCGCAACCCCGCCAACCGACGAAAGTGACAGAAGATCGATGAGTTCGGTTACCGTACGGGTGCCCGCGAAGGTCAACGTGCAGCTATCCGTCGGACCGCTTCGGGAAGACGGCTATCACGACCTGGTCAACGTCTTCCACGCCGTATCGATCTTCGACGAAGTGGTCGCCAACGAGTCCGAGTCGATCACCGTCACGGTGGGGGGCACCTGGGCGGACCGGGTCCCGATCGATAACGAGAACCTGGCGATCCAGGCCGCGAGAGCCCTGGCCAAGCACGCGGGCCGCACCTATGGCGCGGCGCTGGTGATCCACAAGGCCATTCCCGTGGCCGGTGGCATGGCCGGGGGGAGTGCGGACGCGGCGGGAGCTCTGGTGGCGTGCAACGAGTTGTGGGGGCTTGGCCTGCCGTTCGACGACCTCATGGAGATCGCCGGCGACCTGGGTAGTGACGTGCCCTTCTCCCTGCTCGGGGGTACGGCGGTGGGGATCGGGCGGGGTGAGCAGCTCAGCGAGCTGCCGACCGGCGGCCGGTTTCACTGGGTGTTCGCGGTGGCGGAGGGTGGGCTGTCGACGGCCGCCGTCTACGCCGAGTGCGACCGGCTCCGTGCCGCGACCGGTGCGGAGATCCCCTGGCCGCAGCTGAGCGACCCGCTGCTGGAGGCACTCCGCGCCGGGGACGCCCGCAAGCTGGGCGCGTACCTCACCAACGACCTCCAGCCCGCCGCCCTGACACTCCGCCCTCAGCTGGCCGGCACCCTCGAAGCCGGTCGCCAGCACGGCGCGCTCGGCGCGATCGTCTCCGGCTCCGGTCCGACCTGCGCCTTCCTCGCGACCGACGCCGCCCACGCCGACCGCATGGCCGCCGCCCTCACCACGTCCGGCATCACCCGCACCGCCATCCCCGCTCACGGCTCAGTCCCAGGCGCCGTGGTGGTCTGACGCCATCCCCGCGTGCGCGGGGAGCACAGGCGGTGAGTGGCCACGGCGACGGGCCATCGTTGGGCCGGGCGGTTCGTTGATCAGCTCGATCTCGATGGCCAGGACGCTCAGAGCTTCCTCCTCCAGCCCCTAGGTGCGGCGGGTGTAGGTCCGCTGCTGGTCACGGGGCTGGTCACGGGCTGGTGGGATTGACCTTCTGAGGTCGGGAGCCAAAGGCGAGAGTGGCTGCCTGCGCCGCGCGGCGCCAGATGGCGTCTCGCAGAACGGTGTAGTTTCTCTGCCGCTCGGCCCTGGCCATCCCTCGTAGCGGCCATTGATGCCTCCTGACAGCCTGCTCGGCCCAAGTGCGCCGGGCCGAACGCGCCAGCGGTACGAAGACGCGCTCGCCGACGACCAGCAGGTCGTTGGCGAGCAGGGTGTAGCGCTCGAATATCCGGATCCCCGGACCCCGCTATCGGGATCCCCGGACCCCGCGTCCTGCGCGGGCGCGGCGACGACTTGATGTGGGGGCGCGTTGAGGGGCTTTGTGGCCGGTTGCGGTTTTCGGCAGCCAACGCGATGAGCGCTCCTGGCGACGTTCGGTCAGCCGACCAAGAAAGTCAGCTGATCAGGAGAGTCGACCGATCAGGAGAGTCAGCTGATCAGGAGAGCCGATCGATCAGCGGCACTGTTGTGTTCAAGGGTGTGCCGAACCAGCCGGAGAGCGCCTCTCGCAGCCCGAGCACGGCGGTGCCGGTGGGTACGGGCCTCTGCGACAGCGCAACCGCGATCTGAGACGGCATCTCGGCTGTTGACCTGAGCGCCGCGTTATCGGTGCGTGCGTCGGGCCGGTCTCGGGCGGGCACGGCGAAATCAGCGCGATAGGGATGGTTTCGGGTGCTGCGCCGGACTGGCGGTGGGCCTGGTGTCGTCACCACAGCGCCTTTGAGGCCGATACCCTGGTAGGGCCATGAATCTGGTAAATCTCGAGTCTGTTTCCCATGCCTACGGGCCCAAACCGCTGCTCAACGACGTCTCCCTCGGGGTCGAGGTCGGCGAGCGCATAGGTGTCGTCGGACGTAACGGCGGCGGCAAGACCACACTGCTGTCGGTGATCGCGGCAGAGGTACGCCCGGACAGCGGCCGGGTCACCCATACCCGGGGGCTGCGGGTGGGCGTGCTGTCGCAGCATGACGCGCTCGACCCGGCGATGCCCATCCGGGAGATCGTGCTGGGTGAGAAGGCTGAGCACGAGTGGGCGGGGGATCAGGGCGTCCGCGAGATTCTCGGCAATCTCATCGGCGATCTCGATCTCGACGCCAAGGCGGGGGATCTGTCCGGTGGCGAGCGGCGGCGCACCGCGCTGGCCCAGTTGCTCATCGACGAGCACGATCTGATCATGCTCGACGAGCCGACGAACCATCTCGACATCGAGGCCATCGCCTGGCTGGCCGGGCATCTGGCCGGACGCAAGAGCGCGCTGGTGGTCGTGACGCACGACCGGTGGTTCCTCGACGCGGTCTCCACCAGGACCTGGGAGGTCGTGGACGGGCGGGTCGAGCGGTATGAGGGCGGTTACGCCGCGTACGTGCTCGCGAAGGCGGAGCGGGCGCGCATCGCCCAGGCCGCCGAGGAACGCCGCCAGAACCTGATGCGCAAGGAGATCGCCTGGCTGCGGCGCGGCCCACCCGCCCGCACATCGAAGCCGAAGTTCCGGATCGAGGCCGCGCAGGCGCTGATCGCCGACGAGCCGCCGGCGCGGGAGAGCGTGGAGCTGCTGAGGTTCGCGGCGGTCCGGCTCGGTAAGACCGTCTACGACCTCGAAGACGTCACCCTGCACGCCGGTGGCCCCGGTAGCGGGCCGCTGGTGCTCGACGACTGCACCTGGCAGTTCGGGCCGGGCGACCGGGTCGGGCTGATCGGCGTCAACGGCTCGGGCAAGTCGTCCGTGCTCCGGCTGCTCGCCGACACGGTCCAGCAGGACTCGGGCCGGATGATCAGGGGCAAGACGGTCCGCCTGGCGCACCTGTCGCAGGAGCTGGCCGAGCTCGACCCCACCCGCCGGGTGCTGGAGACGGTCGAGGAGATCCGCAAGTACATCCAGGTCGGCAAGAAGGAGTGGTCCGCCTCCCAGCTGCTCGAACGGCTGGGCTTCAAGGGCGAGGCGCAGTGGAAGGTCGTCGGCGACCTGTCGGGTGGCGAGCGGCGGCGGCTGCAACTGCTCAGGCTCCTCATGGACGACCCCAACGTGCTGCTGCTCGACGAGCCGACCAACGATCTCGACATCGAGACGCTGAACGAGCTCGAAGACCTTCTCGACGGCTGGCCCGGCACCCTCATCCTGGTGAGCCACGACCGCTACTTCCTCGAACGCGTCACGGACAAGTGTGTGGCGCTCTTGGGCAACGGCAAGTTCTCCTTCCTTCCGGGAGGGGTGGACGAATACCTGGCCCGCCGGGCTCAAGGCACCGCCCTGACCGCCCGAACGACCTCACCCCAGTCGTCGGCTCCCGCGCCGGTCCAGCCCGCAGCCCCTCAGGAGGGCATGTCGGCCAAGGAAGAACGCGAGCTGCGCAAGGAGCTCAATCGCCTCGAACGCCAGCTCGACCGGCTGGGCGACCAGGAGGCCAAGCTCCACGCCGCGATGGCGGACGCGGCCAGCGACTACGCCAAACTGGGCTCCCTGGACACCCAGCTCAGGGACATCCTCGACCAGAAGGACACAGTCGAGGCCGAATGGCTCGAACTCGCCGACCGCCTGAGCGACTGACCGCCTGACTCAGAAGCCGGGGTCAGGAGTCGAACGGGGCGAGGAGGGTGCGGAGCAGGGCGGAGAGGGTGCGTTGGTTGGTCAGGGGCAGGCCGGCGAGGAGGTCGTGCTCGCGCCGCAGCAGCCCGGCGAACGCCGCGTCCACCCGCGCCAGCCCGCTCTCCGTCAGCGACACCAGCACCCCGCGCCGATCCTCCGGATCCGGCCGGCGTCGCACCAGGCCCGCCTGGGCGAGCCGGTCGATGCGGTTCGTCATCGTGCCCGACGTGACCAGGGTGGCCCGGATCAGGGCTCCCGGACTCAGCTCGTACGGCTTGCCCGCGCGCCGCAGCGCCGTCAGCACGTCGAACTCCCAGGGCTCGAGAGCGTGCTCGGCGAACGCCGCCCGCCTGGCCCGGTCGAGATGCTTGGCCAGCCGCGACACCCGCGACAGCACCTGAAGGGGCTCGACGTCGAGGTCCGGACGCTCTGACCGCCAGGCCGCCACCAGCCGGTCGACCTCGTCCTGCGGCTCCTCGTTCATGCCACCGCCTTGCCACGAGATCGCCAGGTCGGGGGGAGCGCATCCTGCGTCATGGTCAGATTGTACTGTCTTGACATCGAGATACATATCTCGATATCAATTATCTCTATGTCGAGAGATATCTGGGATCCCACCATATACGCCAGGTACGCCGACGAGCGAGCACGCCCGTTCTTCGAGCTGACCGCCAGAATCGGTGCCGACAGCCCTGATTATGTCGTGGACGCCGGCTGTGGCACCGGCGAACTCACCCTCGAACTCGCCCGCCGCTGGCCCCAGGCTACCGTGGAGGGCTTCGACGCCTCCCCGGCCATGATCACCAAGGCTCGCCAGCACCAGCAGCAGCGGTTCACGGTCGCCGATGTCACGACGTGGCGGCCCGACCGGCCGGTGGACGTCCTGGTCTCCAACGCCGTCCTGCAATGGGTGCCCGCGCACCGTGACGTGCTGGAGCACTGGATCGACGCGCTGAGCCCCGGCGGGTGGCTGGCCTTCCAGGTGCCCGGCAACTTCAGCGCACCCAGCCACGTGGCGATCCGCGAACTCTGCGCCGCGCCCGAGTGGTCCGATCGGCTCGGTGACCTCAACCGGGGCCTTCCGGTGGACGACCCCATCGACTACGTCGACTTCCTGAGCGGCTGCCGGGTCGACGCCTGGGAGACGACGTACGTCCATCTCCTCCAGAGCGACAACGGCGACAACGCGGTACTGAACTGGATCTCCGGCACCGCCCTGCGCCCGGTCTTCGACCGGCTGGACCCCGACGAGCAGAAGAAGTTCACGGCCGAGCTGGGGCGGCGGCTCGACGAGGTCTATCCGGCCAGGCCGTACGGCACGCCGTTCCCGTTCCGGCGCGTCTTCGTGGTGGCCCAGAAGTGATCACCTAGGTAGGGGTACGGAATGATCATCGGCCTGCATCACGTCCAGCTCGCGGCGCCCGCGGGGAGCGAGCCGCTGCTGAGGGAGTTCTACGGCGGCGTCCTCGGGCTCCAAGAGGTGTCAAAGCCGCCTGAGCTGGACAAACGTGGTGGTGTCTGGTTTCGTGGCCGGGGCGTGGAGGTGCATCTCGGCATCGAGGACGACTTTCGGCCCGCCAGGAAGGCGCACCCGGCGTTCCTGGTGGACGACCTCGGCGCCTTCAGCACAGAACCACCCGAAGATCTCCTCCCCGGCTACCGCCGGATCTACCTCATGGACCCCGTGGGGAACAGAATCGAGCTCCTCCAAGGCGTGTGAAGTTCGTCCAGCGGTGGCATGATTGTCCAAATCGGCCAAGGCTGTGAGGTGCTGTGGGCATCGAAATCGAGGACAAGTTCGACGTTCCCTCCGACTATGCGATACCCGACCTGAGCAAGCTGGCAGAGATCTCGGGCCCGAAGAGTTACCAGCTCGTGGCGCTCTACTACGACACGCCCGATCTGCGGCTGGCCACCCGGGGCATCACGCTCCGGCGAAGACGCGGCGGTGACGACGCCGGCTGGCATCTGAAGCTGCCCAAGGCCAAGGGCGTACGCCAGGAGATCACCCATCCGCTCACCCGGAGCACGAAGATGGTGCCCGCCGAGCTGGCCGAGCTCGTCCGCGCCTACACCCGCGGCGCGGAGCTCCAGGTGGTGGCCGAGCTCGACACCCGCCGGACCGTCACGCTGCTGCACGACGGCCCGACCGGGCTCGTCGAGGTCGCCGACGACCGCGTCAAGGGCACGGTCTTCGATGCCGAAGAATCAGAAGGCGGGCCGCGGGTCGTGCGGTGGCGCGAGGTCGAGGCGGAGTTGCTGGAAGGCGACCAAGCCCTGCTCGCCAAGGTCGGCAAACGGCTCAGAAAGGCCGGCGCCACCCCGTCGGAGTCGGCCAGCAAGCTCGCCAGGCTCCTCGAACCACCACCTCTCGCCCAGGCTCCCACGAAGGACGGCTCCGCCGGCCAGACCGTCATGGACTACCTGGCAGGCCAGGTGACGGCCCTCCTCTCACAAGATCCCCGCGTACGGCGAGCGGAACATGACGCCGTCCACCAGATGCGCGTCGCCTCCCGGCGGTTGCGGAGCGCGCTGAGGGCGTTCGGCGGCATCATCACCGGCACGAAGCGGATCCAGGACGAGTTGCGCTGGCTGGCCACCGTGCTCGGCGAGGCGCGTGACCTGGAGGTGATCAGGGCCAGGTTCGCCCGCGAGCTGGCGGCGCTGGCCCCCGAGCTGGTCACCGGCCGCATCCTGGCCAGGCTCGGCGACGACCTGCACGCCCGCGAGCTGGAGGCGTACGAGCACATCAAGGACACCCTCAGCGGCGAGCGCTACTACGCGCTGCTCAACGCCCTCGACACGTTGACGGCCAACCCGAAGCTGACCAAGGCCGCGGCGGAGCCGGCGCACGACAAGCTCAGTGACGTGGCCGCCGAGAACTGGGACCGGGTGGCCAAGATCTACGACACCGCCCAGGCGATCTCGGATCTCGAACGCCGCGAGCTCGCCATGCACGACGTCCGCAAGGCGGCCAAACGCGCCCGTTACACCGCCGAGGCCCTCCAGCCCACGCTCGGCAAGAGCATGGTCAAGCTGGCCAAGCACGCCGCGGCCGTACAGGAGGTGCTCGGCACCCATCAGGACGGCGTGGTGGCGCAGGAGACGCTGGCCAAGGAGGCGGAGGCCGCGCGGCAGGCGGGTGAGGACACCTTCACGTACGGCCTGCTCATCGGCCTCGAGCGGGGCACGGCGGAGCGAGCGCACGCGGACTTCCCCAAGGTCTGGGCCGAGACGGCGCGAGCCATTAGGAAACTACTATGAGTGACTTACCTGTCATACCTTTCGCACGACAGGACGCCTTAGAGGTCCCCGCGGCCTATCGAGAGCTGCGGGCCGACAAGGGCATCACCCGGGTGCGGACCCGGGTGGGTGACGAGATCTGGCTGGTCAGCGGCTACGAGGATGCCCGCAAGCTGTTCGCCGACTCTCGGCTCGGGCGCTCGCATCCGGAGCCGGAGAAGGCGGCCCGCGTCTCCGGTTCCGCGCTGCTCGGCGGTCCCCAGGGCGACAGCGCGACCGAGAAGGCCGACAACGAGCGGATGCGCCGGCTGTTCATGCCGTCGTTCTCCGCCCGCCGGATGAAGGCGCTCAGCGACCACGTGGGCACCCTGGTGGACGAGCGGCTGGACCATTTGGCGACTCTGACGCCGCCCGCCGACCTGCACGCCGAGCTGTCCTTCCCGCTGCCCGTGCTGGTCATCTGCCAGCTGCTCGGCGTCCCCTTCGAGGACCGGGCCTACTTCAGCGGCGTCTCCAGCCGGATGGGCGACGTCGCGAACGAGGCCAAGGGCATGGCGGCGCGCGAGGAGCTGGGCGCGTACATGGCCGGGCTCATCGAGCGCAAGCGGCACGAGCCCGGCGAGGACGTCCTGTCGGATCTGGCCGGGGTGCTGGACGACGACGGCAGGGTGGCGCAGCTGGCCGGCGGGCTGCTGTTCGCCGGGCACGAGACCACGGTGAACCGCATCGACTACGGCGTGCTGTTCCTGGAGGCCAATCCCGACCAGCTCGCGCTGCTCAAGGCCGATCCCGGACGGGCGCCCGCCGCCGTCGAGGAGATCCTGCGCATGGCCTCGCCCAGCCTGCACGGCCTGCCCCGCTACGCCCACGGCGACATCGAGATCGGCGGGGTCACGATCCGCAGGGGCGAGGCCGTGCTGATCATGCCCGGCGCCGCCAACAGGGACGAGCGGATCTACCCCGACCCCGACACCTTCGACGTCGGCCGGAAGTCCCTGGACCCGCACCTGAGCTTCGGGTACGGCCCGCGCTACTGCATCGGCGCCAGCCTGGCCAGGGTCGAGCTCGAAGGCGTGTTCAGCCGCCTCTACCAGCGCTTCCCAGACCTGCGCGTGGCCGTGCCGCTCGATCAGCTCCGCCGCAACGAGGGCCGGATCACCGAAGGCGTCGCCGAACTCCCCGTCACGTGGTGACCCTCAGGTCGTGTAACGCTCCACACTGACGACCCGCTCGCCCAGCCGGTGCAGGACGGCGAACGCCCCCTTGCGCAGCTGCACGTCCTTGCCGCTGAGCGAGCGGATCAGGTCGGGCAGCACCTTGCCGTGGCTGGACACGGCCGCCGCCGTCCTGAGCTCCGTGACCAGCGCGGGCGTCTTGTCCGCGTCCTGGCCCTCCTCGCTGAGCAGCGGCTCGGTCCTGATGTCCCGGCCGTACGGCTGGAGCGTCTGTACGCATCGGAGACTGGGCGAGCTGACCAGGACCTCGGGCCGGTAGGCGGGCAGCACCCGGGCGATGGTCTCCGCCTGGGCCCTGCCGTCCGTGTCGAGGGGGCGCAGGGCGTCATCACGCTTCCACGCCTGCCTGGAGCCCGCGGAGCCATGCCGTACCAGGACAAGGGGGACGGTGTCGAGCGGCGCCGCCTCCAGAGAGTGGAGCAGGCCCGCGTCCCACTCCCAGGTCAGCAGCTCGCGGGCGCGGTCGAGCGGCAGCCAGCGCAGCTCGTCCACCTCGTCGTTGGGGGCGAACGCCACGCTCTCGGCCGTGGCCTGGGCCGCCCAGTAGTCGACCCGCTTGAGCCGGTCCGTGATCAGGTAGTGGACGGGCGGCAGGGCCCGGCCGAGCGTCGTGACCAGGCCGGTCTCCTCGCGCACCTCGCGCAGCGCGGCGGCGATCACGTGCTCGCCCTGCTTCAGCTTGCCCTTGGGAAAGGTCCAGTCGTCGTAGGCCGGGCGGTGGATGACGGCCACCTCGGGGTGGCGCTCGTCACCACGCCACACCACGGCCCCGGCCGCGCGGAGCGGGTCAGTCATCAACGCTCCTCCAGCGGCGGGTGCCGATCAGAATGTTCTGCAGGTCCTCGCCCGGATGCCGCACCCAGGTGCCGTCGGAGTTCAGCAGCCACGCGCTGGTCGTGTCGGCGGTGGCGCGGTCCATCAGGTCGATGAGGTACGCCCGGTGCTGCTGGCTGGTCACCTTGACCAGGGCCTCGACTCGGCGTTCCAGGTTGCGGCGCATCAGGTCGGCGCTGCCGATCCACACCTCGGGCCGCCGTCCCAGGCCGAACTCGTAGATGCGGGAGTGCTCCAGGAAACGCCCCAGCACCGACCGTACGCGGATGTTCTCCGACAGGTCCGGGATGCCAGGGCGGAGGGCGCAGATACCCCGCACCCACAGGTCCACCTGCACACCGGCCCGGGACGCGCGGTAGAGGGCGTCGATGAGCGGCTCGTCCACCAGGGAGTTCGTCTTGATCCTGATGCGCGCGGGACGGCCGGCCTCCTGGTGCGCGATCTCCCGCTCGATCCTGGCCATCAGGCCGCCGCGCAGCGAGTGCGGGGCGACGAGCAGCCTGCGGTAGGCGGAGTGGTTGGAGTAGCCGGTCAGGTGGATGAACAGGTCCGTGACATCCTCGCCGACCAGCGGGTCCGCGGTGAGCAGGCCGATGTCCTCGTAGTGCCTGGCCGTCTTGGGGTTGTAGTTGCCCGTTCCGATGTGGCAGTAGCGGCGCAGCTCGCCGGACGGCTCCTGCCGTACGACCAGGGCCAGTTTGCAGTGGGTCTTGAGCCCGACCACGCCGTAGACGACGTGGCAGCCGGCCTTCTCCAGCTTGCGCGCCCACTCGATGTTGGCGTGCTCGTCGAAGCGGGCCTTGATCTCCACCACCACGACGACCTGCTTGCCCGACTCGGCCGCGTCGATCAACGCGTCGACGATCGGGGACTTGCCGCTGGTCCGGTAGAGCGTGTGCTTGATCGCCAGGACGTTCGGGTCCTCGGCCGCCGCCTCGATGAAGCGCTGCACGCTGGTGGCGAAGGAGTCGTACGGGTGGTGCAGGAGCACGTCCCGCTCGCGCAGCGCCGCGAAGATGTCGTCGTCGGCCAGTACGGCCTCAGCGGGGACGAACGGCCGGTAGCTCAGCTCGGCCCGGTCCAGGTCGGCGAGGGCGTGCAGCCCGGTCAGGTCGAGCGGCCCGGCGAGCTGGTAGATCTCGTGCGGCGCGACTTCGAGCTCCTCGACGAGCAGGTCGAGCACCTCGGGCGTGATGGTGTCCTCGACCTCCAGCCGAACGGCCGGGCCGAAGCGGCGGTTCTTCAGCTCCCGCTCCAGCGCCTGCATGAGGTTCTCGGTGATGTCCTCGTCCACGTCGAGGTCCTCGTTGCGGGTCACCCTGAAAGCGTGGTGCTGGACGATCTCCATGCCCTTGAAGAGCTGGCCCAGATGGGCCGCGATGACATCCTCCAGCGGGACGAACCTGTCCTTGGAGGCGGTGACGAACCTCGGCAGCTGCGAAGGCACCTTGACCCGGGCGAACACCGTGTGATCGTCCACCGGATTCCGCACCAGGACCGCCAGATTCAGGCTGAGTCCCGAAATATAGGGAAAAGGGTGTGCGGGGTCGACGGCCAGCGGCGTCAGCACCGGCCGGATCCGCTCCCTGAACAGCTTGCGCAGCTCCGTGCGCTCCTCGCGGCCCAGGTCGTCCCATCTGACGATCTCGATGCCCTCGGTGGCCAGCTGCGGGCAGACCTGCTCGTGGAAGACTGCCGAGTGCCGCTTGGCCAGCGTGTGGGAGATCGCGGCGATCCGGGCCAGCTCCTCGCGCGGTTTCAGCCCGCTCTTCGTCCTGAGCAGCAGTCCGGTGGCCATCCGCCGTTTCAGCCCGGCCACGCGTACCCGGAAGAACTCATCCAGGTTGCTGGCGAAGATGGCGAGGAAGCGCACGCGTTCGAGGAGGGGGAGGGAGGAGTCCTCAGCCAGTTCCAGGACGCGTTCGTTGAACTGTAGCCAGCTCTCCTCACGGTTGAGGAACCTCTCCTGCGGCAGGGGAAGGTCACTCTCGGGATGAAGCGGTTCCGCGGACATATGAGAAATATGCCCCATTTGGTTGAACAGAACGTGAACTAAGCGGCAACGGCTTATTCCACCTGGTCAGGTTGCTCCAACCGAGCCGCGCGCTCGACCAGCCGGGCCTCCCGCTGGCGCAGCTTCTCCTCGCGCTCGCGGGCCTTCTCGGCCTCCTTCAGCAGCCGCTCGCGCTCCTTCAGCTCGCGGACCCTGGCCTTCTCCGCCTCTTTGAACTCCCGCTGACGGGCCTTCTCGGCCTCCTTGAGCTCCTTGTCGCGGGCCTTCTCCAGCTCGCGCAGCTCCTTCTCGCTGGCGCGCGGCACGGCGACGACCGGATGGGCGCGGCCCGTTGCGGTGATGGCCGGCTGCGGGTTGAGCCCGGTCAGGCCGTTCCAGGCCAGGTTCACCACATGGGCGGCGACCTCCTCGCGGCCCGGCTTGCGTACGTCGAGCCACCACTGACCGGTCAGGGCCACCATGCCGACGAGCATCTGCGCGTACATCGGCGCCAGTTTGGGGTCGTAGCCGCGGGACACGAACTCGTCGGCGAGTACGTCCTCGACCTGGCTGGCGATCTCGCTGATCAGGCTCGCGAACGTGCCCGTGCCCGAGGCGGCGTGCGAGTCGCGCACCAGGATGCGGAAGCCCTCGCTGCTCTCCTCGATGTAGTGGAGCAGTGCCAGGGCCGCCCGCTCCAGCTTGATCAGCGAGTGGGAGGCGGAGAGCGCCTCGGTGATCATGCTGAGCAGCTTCTGCATCTCCCGGTCGACCACGACCGCGTAGACGCCCTCCTTGCCGCCGAAGTGTTCGTAGACCACCGGCTTCGAGACCTGGGCCGTTGCCGCTATCTCCTCGATGGAGGTCCCGTCGAACCCCTTCTCGGCGAAGAGTGTGCGGCTGATCTGGATCAGCTGCTCTCTTCGCTCTCTGCCGGTCATGCGCCTGCGAGATCTGGGTTCGGTCACGGTTTCCATAATGGCGGTGCCCGAAGATGAGCCCGTCATCAAAGGACCGGTCAGCAAGGAGCCGGAATCAGCCAATGCGCTTCGCCGCCAGGCGTTCGGGGGTCGGCCAGCGCACGTCGTGGACCCAGCCGAGCCGCTCGAAGATCCGGATGACGCCGGCGCTGAGGTCGATCTGACCCTTCAGCGCGCCGTGCCTGGCGCAGGTGGGGTCGGAGTGGTGCAGGTTGTGCCACGACTCGCCGAAGGAGGGGATGGCCAGCCACCACACGTTGCGCGACTTGTCGCGGACCTGGAAGTCCTCCTCGCCGAACACGTGGCAGATCGAGTTGATCGACCAGGTCACGTGGTGCAGCAGGCCGATGCGGACCAGCGAGCCCCAGAACAGCGCGGTCAGCGCGCCCTGCCAGGACCAGGTGACCAGGCCGCCGAGGATGCCGGGCAGCAGGAGCGAGGTGAGGGCCAGCGGGCCGAACCACTTGTGCAGCTTGACGACGTCGTCGTCCTTGACCAGGTCGGGGGCGTACTTCTCCCGGTTGGTCCGGTCGGCGTCGAACATCCAGCCCATGTGCGCGTACAGCAGGCCCTTGGACAGCGACTTGAAGCCGGGCCCGAAGCGCCACGGCGAGTGCGGGTCGCCCTCCTTGTCGGAGAACTTGTGGTGCTTGCGATGCGTGGCCACCCAGTCCAGCACGGACATCTCCAGCGAGAGGCTGCCCGCGATGCCCAGCGCGATCTTCAGGGGCCGCTTGGCCTTGAACGAGCCGTGCGTGAAGTAGCGGTGCAGGCCGACGGTCACACCGAGCCCGCTCACGACATAGAAGACGAACGCGATGACGATGTCGCTCCAGCCGAGACCCCATCCCCACGCGAACGGCACCGCGGCCACGATCGCGATGAGGGGGAGTCCCACCACGAGGGCGAAGGTGACGAGTTCGGCCTTGGTCCGGGGCTCGGGTTCGACGTCGGGCTTCGGTCCTGGGGAGGTGCGCTCGGTGATAACGGTCATGGGCTACCTCTCACGACATGTATGAGGATGAATGTCCTGGCTACGCCACCGTAACCTACGCCATCGTAAGTTAGTAAGACCTAAGCGGCGAGTGTGGCGAAGGCGACTTCTGCCCTAGGAGAGGAGTAGCTTCTCTACCTTGTGGCTTTTCGGGCGGTCTGTTATGTGGCGCGCGCGAGGGCCAAGGATCGGTATCGTAGGAGTGCGTCGGACGCTCAGGTGTCCGATTTAGTCCCGGATCGTCTAATCGGCAGGACAAGTGGTTTTGGTCCACTTTGTAGGGGTTCGAGTCCTCTTCCGGGAGCTTGGAGGCACTCCCCGCCGCTAGAGCGCGAGTGTCGGTTGGGTATCCTCACGGTGTCGGGAGGGTGGCGGTGCGACAGCTGCCGCCCCGAACCGCCCAGCCACAGGGAGCCCCAGTCCGTGAGTGTGCCGCGCCCGGCCGCAGTCATCGTCCTCGCCGCAGGCGAGGGCACCCGGATGAAGAGCCAGACCCCCAAAGTCCTGCATGAGATGTGCGGCCGCACTCTGGTCGACCACATGCTCACCGCCGCTCGGGGCCTCGGTCCCGAACGGCTCATCGTCGTCATCGGCCATGCCTCCGAACGGGTCGGCGCGCACCTGGCGGAGACGAGCCCCGACGCGCGCGCCGTCGTCCAGCGTGAGCAGCGCGGCACCGGCCACGCCGTCCGCACCGTGCTCGAAGAGCTCGGCACGATCGCCGGCACCGTCCTCGTCACCTACGGAGACGTGCCGCTGCTGCGTACGGAGACCCTCGCCGAGCTGCTCCACCGGCACACGGGTGACGGCAACGCGGTCACCGTGCTGACGGCCCAGGTGCCCGACCCGACCGGCTACGGGCGCATCATCCGCGACCCCGGCGGCGCCGTGCTGGAGATCGTGGAGGAGAAGGACGCCACCCCGGAGCAGCGCGCCATCACGGAGATGAACTCCGGTATCTACGCCTTCGACGGGCTGTTGCTCGCCGACGCCGTCAAGCGGGTCTCGACCGACAACTCGCAGGGCGAGGAATACCTCACCGACGTGCTGTCCATCCTGCGGGAGGAGGGGCACCGGGTCGGCGCGCACATCGCCGCCGACTTCAGCGAGGTCGAGGGCGTCAACGACCGGGTGCAGCTGGCCTTCGCCCGCAAGGTGCTCAACCAGCGGCTGCTCGAGGGCCACATGCGCGCCGGAGTCACGATCATCGACCCGGCCAGCACGTGGATCGACGTCGGCGTCGAGATCGAGCCCGACGCGGTCGTCCACCCCGCCACGCAGCTGCACGGCCATACCGTCATCGAGGCCGGAGCGGAGGTCGGGCCGGGCTCCACGCTCACCGACACCAAGGTCGGCGCGGGCGCGGTCGTGCGCAACGCGGTCTGCGACCACGCCGTGGTCGGCCCGGAAGCGAGCGTCGGCCCCTACGCCTACCTGCGCCCCGGCACCGTGCTCGGGCACAAGTCCAAGGCGGGCACGTTCGTCGAGATGAAGAACACCCAGGTCGGCGACCGGTCGAAGGTGCCGCACCTGTCGTACGCGGGCGACGCCACGATCGGCGAGGACGTCAACATCGGCGCGGCCGTGATCTTCGTCAACTACGACGGCGTCAACAAACATCGCAGCACGGTGCGCGACGGCGCGTTCGTCGGCTGCGACTCCATGCTCGTCGCCCCCGTGACCGTGGGCGACGGCGCGTACACCGCGGCCGGTTCGGTCATCGACAGCGATGTCCCTCCGGGCGCGATCGGCGTGGCCAGGGCGCGACAGCGCAACATCGAGAAATGGGTCTTGCGCAGGCGCGCGGGCACGAAGTCGGCTGCGGCGGCCGAAAGGGCGCTGGCCGAGCAGGAACAGCAGGAGAGTGGGGCATGACCGAGCTTGCCGAGGTCATCAGTAACAACCGCACCATGGTCACGAGACCGGCGAAGGAGATCTCATGACCAGCATCAAGCAGCCGGGCGAGAAGAACCTCATGCTCTTCTCCGGCCGGGCCTACCCTGAGCTCGCCGAAGAGGTCGCCGAGCACGTCGGCGTCTCACTCACCCCCACCAAGCTGATCGACTTCGCCAATGGCGAGATCTACGCCCGCTACCTCGAATCCGTCCGCGGCTGCGACGCCTTCGTGATCCAGAGCCACACCGGTCCCATCAACCAGTGGATCATGGAGCAGCTCATCATGGTCGACGCGCTGAAGCGGGCCTCCGCCAAGCGCATCACCGTGGTCATGCCGTTCTTCGGCTACGCCAGACAGGACAAGAAGAGCCGCGGCCGCGAGCCGATCACGGCCAGGCTGATGGCCGACCTGTTCAAGACCGCGGGCGCCGACCGGCTCATGTCGATCGACCTGCACACCTCGCAGATCCAGGGCTTCTTCGACGGCCCGGTCGACCACCTGTTCGCCATGCCGGTGCTCGAGAGCTACCTGAAGAACCGCCTCGACCTGGCCAACACCACGGTCGTCTCGCCCGACACCGGCCGGGTCCGGCTGTCGGAGCGCTGGGCCGACACGCTCGGCACGCCGCTGGCCTTCATCCACAAGCGCCGCGACCTCGACGTGGCCAACTCGGTGAAGGTCAGCGAGGTCGTCGGCAAGGTGCAGGGGCGCACCTGCGTGCTGATCGACGACATGATCGACACCGCGGGCACCATCTGCAAGGCCGCCGACGCCCTCTACGAGCAGGGCGCCACCAACGTGATCACCGCCGCCACCCACGCGGTGTTCTCCGATCCCGCGGTCGACCGGCTGAAGAACTCCCGGATCTCCGAGGTCATCGTCACCAACACCCTGCCGTTGTCCCAGGCCAACAGGTTCGACAAGCTCACCGTCCTGTCGATAGCGCCGCTGATCGCGCGTGCGATCACCGAGGTGTTCACCGACGGGTCGGTCACCAGCCTGTTCGAGGGCGACACCTGAGCCGGTAGACTTTCACGGTTGCGTTCGTAACGCCTTCCGCTAGGGCGGGTGAGGGGGAACGCAAATCCCGCAAAGCATCCCTAGGAGATGTCGTGTCTGAAGTACGTATCGCCGCCGAGCCGCGCACCACGTTCGGCAAGGGCGCCGCTCGCAAGATCCGTCGTGACAACAAGGTGCCCGCGGTCCTCTACGGCCACGGCACCGACCCCAAGCACCTGACGCTGCCCGGCCACGAGGTGCTCCTCGCGCTCCGCACCGCCAACGTGCTGATCCACCTCAAGGGCGACGGCGTCGACGAGCTCGCGCTGCCCAAGGGCGTTCAGCGCGACCCGATCAAGGGCTTCGTCGAGCACGTCGACCTGCTCCTGGTCAAGCGGGGCGAGAAGGTCACCGTCGACATCCCGGTCACCACGGTCGGCGACGTCAACTCCGAGGGCCTGCTCGACCAGCAGCTCGTCTCCGTCTCGATCGAGGCCGAGGCCACCCACATCCCGACCGGCGTCGAGGTCGACGTCGAGGGTCTGGTGATCGGCACCGTGGTCACGGCCGCCGACCTCAAGCTGCCCCAGGGCGCCACGTTGATCGCCGAGGGTGAGACCGTCATCCTCCAGGTCATCGCCAAGCCGGTCGAGGAGCCCACGGAGGCCGAGGCCGAGGCTGCTGAGGCCGCCGCGACCGCCACGGTCACCGAGGAAGCCGGCGAGTAACAACCGCTGTTCGGCGACGGGGCAGCCGGTAGGCTGCCCCGTTTCGCTTGAGGGAGACATATGGACCGCTGGTTGATCGTCGGGCTCGGCAATCCGGGCGCCGAATACGCCGGCAACAGGCACAACGCGGGCTTCATGGTGCTCGACGAGCTGGCCGCCAGGGCCGGCGGGCGGTTCAAGGCGCACCGGAGCCGGGCCGAGGTCCTGGAGTCCAGTCGCGCGGTGCTGGCCAAGCCGCTGACGTACATGAACCTGTCGGGCGGCCCGCTCAAGGCACTGTCCGACTTCTACAAGCTCGGCCCCGACCGGCTGATCGTGGTCCACGACGAGCTCGACGTCCCCTACGGCGCGCTGCGCGCCAAGCTCGGCGGCGGCGACAACGGCCACAACGGGCTGAAGTCGATCACCAAGGTGCTCGGCACCCGCGACTACCTGCGGGTCCGCTTCGGCATCGGGCGCCCGCCCGGCCGCATGGACCCAGCCGCCTACGTGCTCAAGGACTTCGCCACGGCCGAGCGCAAGGACCTGGCCTTCCTGGTCGACCGGGCGGCCGACGTGGTGGAGTCGCTGATGGAACGTGGGCTCGAGACCACGCAGAACGAGTTCCACCGCGCCGATCTCCACATTTCCGGCCCTCCACGCTGACCATCGCATAGAGGCGTTCGCGGTTTCCCGCGCCTCACTCAACGCTACGATCTGGTGACTGTCTGTTGATCAACGGTCACGTGGAGGATTCGTGCGCGACGGCGATGGGCTGCTGACCGCTGTCCGGTCCGGCCACGCCAGGTCCGGGCGGCTCAGTCCGCACCTGCCCCCCTGGATACGCGCCTACCGTGTGCGCGCCATGCTCGGCGACTTCCTGTGCGCGGGGGCCGCCTCCGGGTTCGCGTTCTTCGCCAGGTTCGGCGGTTTCACCGCCTACTCCGCGCCGTACCTCATGGTCAGCCTGGCCCTGCCGGTGCTGTGGATCTGCACGGTCGCCTTCAACCGGGCCTACGAGCCCCGTATGCTCGGCATCGGCTCCGAGGAGTTCCGCCGCGTCGTGCAGTGCGGCGTCGCGCTGACCGCCGCGACGGCCATCGGCTCCTACGTGACCAAGACCGACATCGCCCGCGGCTACGTGGTCCTCTCCCTGCCGCTGGTGACACTCCTCACTCTTTTCTGCAGGTACGCCCTGCGCCGCTCGCTCCACCGGCGCCGAGCGGCGGGCGCGTGCATGCGCAAGGTGGTGGCCGTCGGGCACGCCTCCGCCATCGCCGAGCTGGTCCACCTGTTCCGCAGGGAGCCCTATCACGGCATGGAGGTCGTGGCCGCCTGCCTGCCCGACGACGCGCCCGGTGAGCGGGTCGGGGAGGTGCCGGTCGCGGGCGGCTTCAGCGACGTGTCGATCGTGGTCGACCAGTCCGGCGCCGACACCGTGGCGGTGCTGGCCTGCCCCGAGATGGACGGTCAGGCGCTGCGGCGGCTGGCCTGGCGGCTGGAGCGCACCCGGACCGACCTGGTGGTCGCCCCGGCGCTGATGGACGTGGCCGGGCCGCGCACGATGATCCGGCCGGCCGCCGGGCTGCCGCTGCTGCACGTCGAGCACCCCGAGCTGGCGGGGGTCAGGCAGCTGGTCAAGAACGGCTTCGATCGGGTGGTGGCCGCCCTGCTGCTGGTGTGCCTGGCTCCGTTGCTGGGCGGGCTGGCGCTGGCCGTACGCGTGAGCAGTCCCGGGGCGGCGCTGTTCAGGCAGATCAGGGTCGGCAAGGACGGCCGGCCCTTCATGATCGTGAAGTTCCGCACGATGCGGCGCGGCTCGGAGCAGCAGAAGATCACCCTTGTCAGCGACAGCGACGGTGTGCTGTTCAAGGTCCGCAACGATCCCCGGGTGACGCCGCTCGGCACGCTGATGCGGCGGCACTCGCTCGACGAGCTGCCGCAGCTCATCAACGTGGTGCTCGGGCACATGTCGCTGGTCGGACCCCGCCCGCCGCTGCCGGAGGAGGTCGCCCGCTACGGCGACGACGTCCGCCGGAGGCTGCTGGTCCGGCCGGGGCTGACCGGCCTGTGGCAAGTCAGTGGAAGATCCGACTTGTCCTGGGAGGAATCGGTCCGCCTCGACCTGCGTTACGTGGAGAACTGGTCTCTCATGCTGGATCTACAGATTCTTTGGAAAACCTGGTCGGCCGTCGCCCGCGGGCAAGGAGCTTATTGATGACGATTCGGGACGACCATGCCCTCGCTGCCGATCTGGCGACGGAGGCTGGCGAGCGGTTGCTGGAGGTTCGCCGGCGTACCGGTTTCGCCGACGCGTCCGCGTTGCGGGCCGAGGGCGACCGTAGCGCGCACGTCTTCCTGATGGAGTCGCTGGCCCGGCTGCGGCCGAGCGACTGCGTGCTCTCCGAGGAGGCCACCCGCGAGGAACGCCTCGACCCGCGCAGGCAGAGCGCCTCACGGGTGTGGATCGTCGACCCGCTCGACGGCACCCGCGAGTTCTCCGAGGAGGGCCGGTCCGACTGGGCCGTCCACGTGGCGCTCTGGGAGCGGGGCGCGCTGAGCGCGGGCGCGGTGGCGCTGCCCGCCCAGGGCCGCACCCTCTCCACCGCCGAGCCGCCCACGCTGCCCACCTTCGACAAGGGCCGCTTCCGCATCGCGGTCAGCCGTACCAGGCCGCCCGAGTTCGTGCAGAAGCTGGCCTATCTGGTCGGCGCCGACCTCGTGCCGATCGGGTCGGCCGGGGCGAAGATCTCCGCCGTGCTCACCGGCGAGGTCGAGGCGTACGTGCACGCCGGCGGCCAGTACGAGTGGGATTCGGCCGCGCCCGTCGCCGTCGCGCAGGCGGCCGGGGCCCACGCCAGCCGCATCGACGGCTCGCCGCTGACCTACAACCAAGCCGACCCCTCACTACCGGATATCCTTGTTTCCCTACCTGACTTGGCGTCTGCCCTGCTCGCCGGGATTCGGGACCTGCATCGCTGAAGGCCGGAGGAAGCCCCTATGCTCCAGCGCGACTACACGACGTCGCAGCTCGACGTACTCGAAGCCGAGGCCATTCACATCATGCGTGAAGTGGCGGCGGAGTTCGAGCGTCCCTGTCTGCTCTTCTCGGGCGGCAAGGACTCCATCGTCATGCTGCGGATCGCCGAGAAGGCGTTCTGGCCGGCACCGATCCCGTTCCCGCTGATGCACGTCGACACCGGCCACAACTTCGACGAGGTCATCGAGTTCCGCGACCGCCGTTCCGAGGAGCTGGGCGCCCGCCTGATCGTGGCCAGCGTGCAGGATTCGATCGACGCCGGACGTGTGGTCGAGGAGACGGGCCGCCGCGCCTCGCGCAACCGCCTGCAGACCACCACGCTGCTCGACGCGATCGAGGACCAGGAGTTCGACGCCGTCTTCGGCGGCGCCCGGCGCGACGAGGAGAAGGCCCGCGCCAAGGAGCGGGTGTTCTCCTTCCGCGACGACTTCGGCCAGTGGGACCCGAAGAACCAGCGCCCCGAGCTGTGGAACCTCTACAACGCGCGGATCCGCAAGGGCGAGCACATCCGGGTCTTCCCGCTGTCCAACTGGACCGAGCTCGACATCTGGGACTACATCCGGCGCGAGGGCATCGAGATCCCGTCCATCTACTTCTCCCACACCCGCAAGGTCTTCGAGCGTGACGGCATGCTGCTGCCCGACTCCGAGGTCGTCAAGCGGGGCGACGACGAGCCGCTGTTCGAGGCGGTGGTGCGCTATCGCACGGTGGGCGACATGACCTGCACCGGGGCCGTGCAGTCCGCGGCCGCCACGGTGGAGGAGATCATCGAGGAGATCGCGGTCACCCGGATCACCGAGCGCGGGGCCACCAGGGCCGACGACCGCGCCTCGGAGGCCGCCATGGAGGATCGCAAGCGGGAAGGCTACTTCTAAACCCATGGACATTCTGCGTTTCGCCACGGCGGGAAGTGTCGACGACGGCAAGTCCACCCTGATCGGCCGCCTGCTCTTCGACTCCAAGGCGATCTTCGAGGACCAGTTGGAGGCGGTCGAGCGCACCTCGCGCGACCGCGGCACCGAATACACCGACCTGTCGCTGCTCACCGACGGCCTGCGGGCCGAGCGGGAGCAGGGCATCACGATCGACGTGGCCTACCGCTACTTCGCGACGCCGCGCCGCAAGTTCATCATCGCCGACACGCCCGGGCACATCCAGTACACCCGCAACATGGTCACCGGCGCCTCCACCGCCGACCTGGCGATCATCCTCATCGACGCGCGCAAGGGCGTCCTGGAGCAGTCGAGGCGGCACGCCTTCCTGACCACGCTCCTGCGGGTGCCCCACCTGGTCCTGGCCGTCAACAAGATGGACCTGGTCGACTACTCCGAGGAACGCTTCGAGGAGATCCGTGAGGAGTTCACGGCCTTCGCCTCGAAGCTCAACGTGGCCGACCTGACGTTCATCCCCATCTCGGCGCTCAACGGCGACAACGTGGTCTCGCGCTCCGAGAACATGCCCTGGTACCACGGCTCGTCCCTGCTGCACCACCTGGAGAACGTCCACATCGCCTCCGACCGCAACCTGGTCGACGTGCGCTTCCCCGTCCAATACGTGATCCGCCCGCAGCGGGCCACCGACCACGCCTTCCACGACTACCGCGGTTACGCGGGTCAGGTGGCGGGTGGCGTGCTCAAGCCCGGCGACGAGGTCGTCCACCTCCCCTCGGGCCTGGCCACCCGGATCGCCTCGATCGACACCTTCGACGGGCCGGTGGAGGAGGCGTTCCCGCCCATGTCGGTGACGCTCCGCTTCGAGGACGACATCGACATCTCGCGCGGCGACATGATCGCCCGGCCCAACAACCAGCCGCAGGTGGCGCAGGAGATCGACGCCATGATCTGCTGGATGGCCGACAGCGCCAAGCTGGCACCGCGCTCCAAGCTCATGATCAAGCACACGACGCGGACCGCTCGGGCGCTCGTCCGCGACCTGCACTATCGGCTCGACGTCAACACGCTGCACCGCGACGAGACGGCCACCTCGCTGTCGCTCAACGAGATCGGGCGGGTGTCGTTGCGGATCACCCAGCCGTTGTTCGTCGACGACTACTCGCGTAACCGGCTGACCGGTGGATTCATCCTGGTGGACGAGTCCACGAACTCGACCGTCGGGGCCGGCATGATCATGGACCTGCGGTAGTCGACTGATTCGATGCGGGCGCCCGGCGAGCCGGGCGCCCGCATCGGCGTGCCCGGCGCTGAGGGATTGGCGCAGACGTCCGGCGAGCGGGGCGCTCGCATCCACGCGTCCATGCCTGAGTGCTTGGCGTAGGTGGCTTGTGGCTCGGGGCCTTAGGTAGATCCTTTGTCGTTTCGCGGATGGGATGATTACTCTCCGCGCTAGCCTCTCCACGTTCCGTATCCGTGACGTGAAGGCCATTCCCCCGTGACGCACCGTTCGACCGCCTACCGGGTGGTCTACCTGGGCGGCCTCGGCCGTAGCGGCACCACGCTGCTCGAGAGACTGCTCGGCGAGATCCCCGGCGTGGCACCCCTCGGCGAGGTCGTACACCTCTGGGCCCGAGGCGTGCTGGCCGGCGAGCCATGCGGCTGTGGCGAGCCCTTCCCGGCCTGCGCGTTCTGGCGCCAGGTCGGCGAGACCGCGTTCGGCGGATGGACGCAGGCCCTGGCCGAACGCGTCCTCACCCTGCGGCACCGCGTCGACCGCACCCGCAGGATCCCCCGCATCGCCCACCCGGAGCTGGCGGAGTACGCCGGCACCTACCAGCGCCTCTACGAAGCCGCGGCCCAGACCGCCGGCGCCACGGTCGTGATCGACTCCGGCAAACACGCCTCCCTGGCCTTCTGCCTGGCGGCGGCCGGGGTGGACGTGCACGTGGTCCACGTGGTCAGGGACCCCCGGGCCGTCGCCCACTCCTGGCGCAAGACCGTCGAACGCCCCGAGGACGGCAACCCGATGACCCGCTGGGGCCCCGCCCGCACCGCCGCCCACTGGACGGCCCAGAACCTCGCCCTGGACCTCCTCGCCACTCGCGGGGTCCCGGTGACGAGACTCCGCTACGAGGACCTCCTGGCCGACCCAGCGGGCGCGCTGGCGACATTGGCCGACATCCTGGGCCTGGGCACGGCGCTGCCGTTCCTGACCGGCACGACCGCCCACCTGACCACCGCCCACACCGCCTCGGGCAACCCCATGCGCTTCACCGTCGGCCCGGTCGAACTGCGACGGGACGACTCGTGGCACTCCGGCCTCCCACGCCACCACCGGCGCCTGGTGACGGCACTCACCTGGCCGCTCAGGTCGCGGTACGGCTATGGGGAGGCGGCGGCATGATCGGGTCTCGTGCGGTCACGCCCCGTGCGGACGGATCTCGGGCGGCCGGGTCCCGGTTTGGTACGGCCCGGCCCCGGGCGGTCGGGTCTCGTGAATCGGTTGCCGACGCCGCGGCGTGGGCCGTACCTCTCGAAGTGGGGGTCGCATGAGTGCGTCCGTCGGCGTGGTGATCCCCACTCGGGGCGACCGGCCGGAACAGCTGCGGGCGGCCGCCCGAGCCGTCCTGACCCAGGACTACCCCGGCCGGATCTCGCTGGTCATCGTCGTCGACGGTGGCGATCCCGCCGCCGTCGCCGAGCAGATCGCCGATGTGGTGACGCCGGGCGCCGCCACGAACGCCCGCCACCGCGTGCTCGTCCTGCCCAACGCCCTCAGCGCCGGGCTGCCGGGCGCGCGCAACACCGGCATCTCCGCGTGCGACACCGATCTGATCGCCTTCTGCGACGACGACGACGTGTGGCTGCCGGGCAAGCTGGCCGCGCAGCAGCAGGCGATCGAGGAGGGCGCCGAGTTCGTCAGTTGCGGCATCGAGATCGAGTACGGCGTACGCCGGGTGCCGAGGCTCGCGGGCAGCGACACGGTCACGGCGGCCGACCTGGTGCGTTCGCGCATGGTGATGGTGCATTCGTCGACGTTCCTGTTCAAGCGTGGGGCCCTGTGGGTGGACGAGAGCGCCCCGGCCGGCCAGAACGAGGACTGGGACCTGGCCCTGCGCGCGGCCAAGCGGCATCCGATCGCGAACGTCGATCGCCCACTTGTACGTATCCGTTGGGGCAATTCCCACTATGTCGCCTGCTGGGCCGACCGCATCGCCGGGCTGGAGTGGATGCTCGCCCGGCACCCCGAACTGGCCGTGGATCCGCGCGGCGCGGCGCGGGTCTACGGCCAGCTCGCCTTCCACCACGCCGCGCTGGGCCGGCGTCGTGAGGCCGGTCGCTGGGCCCTGCGCACGTTCGCCGAGCGCATCGGCGAACCACGCGCCCCGATCGCCCTCGCCGTCGCCGCCGGGCTGATCTCCGCGCCAGCGGTGCTCGCCCTGCTCCACGATCGGGGGCACGGCATTTGAGCGTCGTCACGGCGGACCTGGTCGCCGCAGGCGTGGTCACGGCGGGTGTCGTTACGGCGGGTGTCGTTACGGCGGGTGTCGTTTCGACAGGCGCGGTTTCAGCGGACGCGGTCTCGGCGGACATGGTCACGGAGTACGTGGTCTCGGCGGGCGTCGTTACGGCGGGTGCCGTCACGGTGGGTGCGGTTACGGCAGGTGTCGTCATAGGGAGAGCCTGCGCGGGGTTCGGTGTGGGGAGTCCCGACGCGGGGCTCGTCACAGGGAGCCCCGACGTCGACCCCGCCACACGGGGTCCGGATACCGGGGCTTGACACGGGTGGGTTCACGGGGGCGTTGAGAGAGAGGCCGGGGATGGCTGGGGAGCAGGCGAGGCCGGTGCGGGTACTGGTCGGGGGCGTTGCCGTCGATCCACTGACCGAGCGCCAGGTCGTCGAGCACGTGGACGGTGAGCTGGGGGCTGGGAGGGGCGGGCGGATCGTGACGCCGAACGTCGACATCTGCCGCGCCGTCGCGAAAGACGTCAAACTCCGTCACCTCGTCAACTCCGCGGACCTCGTCGTGGCCGACGGGATGCCGCTGGTGTGGGCGTCGCGGCTGCTCGGCACGCCGATACCCGAGCGGGTCACCGGGGCCGACCTGATCTGGTCGCTGAGCAAGCTGGCCGCTCGCCGGGGCTGGCCCGTCTATCTCCTGGGTGGTCCGCCGGGGGTGGCCGTGTCCGCCGCCCATGAGCTCACCGCCTGCTATCCCGCGCTTCAGGTCTGTGGTGTGGACGCGCCGCCCTACCGGTTCGAGAGCGGTGATGGTGAGCGTGAGCGGGTGCGGCGGAAGGTCTTGGGGGCGGAGCCGAAGATGGTGTTCGTCGGGCTCGGGTTTCCGCGACAGGACCGGCTGATCGCACGGCTGAGCAAGGATCTGCCGGGGACGTGGTTCGTGGGGTGCGGTTCGGCGATCGCGTTCGCCGCCGGTACGGTGCCCAGGGCACCCGAGTGGATGCGGGGCGCGGGGCTGGAGTGGGCGTACCGGCTGGTGAGCGAGCCAGGTCGGCTGGCCAGGCGCTACCTGATCGACGACCTGCCGTTCGCGGCCCGGTTGCTGGGCGACTGCCTGAGAGCACGGGCCTCGTCGGGAAGCACCCGCGAGTAGGCCGGCTGCCGACGATCGCGCGCCTCCTCGAGGACCCGCCCAGGCTCGCTCAGGCCCGCCCAGATTCGCCTAGGCCCGCCTGGGCGTGCCCGGATTAGCCCAGGCCAGTCCAGCCCAGGCTTGTCTCCGGCTCTCCCGAGAACCTGTCCAGCCCGGATCCGCCCAGACTCGTCTCAGGCCCGCCCGGACCCGTTCAGACTCGTCCAGGCCGGTCCGGCCCAGGCTCGTCCCCGGCTCTGCCCAGACACGTTCAGACTCGTCCAGGCACGTAGCCCCGCAGACCCGTGCCCGTAGCCCGCAGACCCGTCCAGGCTCATCCAGCGGAGGTGAGCTCCCGTACTCGGGCCGCTTCCGCCCGTGTCAGGCCGAGGGTCGCCGTTTCGAGGGCGCGGCGTGAGTTCATGGGCCGGAAGGCTGTGCGTGACAGGCCCGACCAGGCGAAAGCGCTCCCTGTGCCCACGGGGGCCGTGCATGCGCGGGTGATGCGGCGCTCGGCCGCGGGTGACCAGGCGAGGCCCGCGTACGCGTACAGCTGCCGGAAGCCCGGGACCGGTGCGGCGGCCAGTTCGTCGTAGGAGGTCAGCAGGATGCCGGGGGTGCGGGCGAGGATCGCCTGCGTGACCCGCCACAGCGCCGCCGTCTTGGCGATGCGGTCCTGGGAGCCGACCAGGGCGCGGAGGTCCAGGAGTTCGGGGTGGTCGCGGACGAGCAGGGGCTGTTCGAGGAGTTCGTGGAAGTAGACGGTCCAGCCCAGGCGCTGCCAGCTGGCCACGAACGCCACTGGGTCCCGGGTCAGCGCGATCACCTTGCAGCCTAGGCGTGTGGCGAACCAGCCTGCCGAGAGCACCGCGAACGGGTCGTCGAGCAGGGCCTGCCGCCCCAGCAGGCGGCCGAGCGTGAAGGCCGTGCCGTAGCGGGTCATGCGGGCCAGATCGTACGGCGAGCGGTTGGTACGCAGTTCGGCCAGGTAGCGGTAGCGAAGTGCGACCGTGTCCCGGAAGGCGGGCAGCCAGTCGGCGGCGTTGTCATCGCAGATGTACTGGAAACGGTGGGTGACCTGGGCACGCAGGACGCCGGGACAGCGGCCGGGCGGATGCTGGGGGTTGAGCGGCTCGTTGACGTAGACGAGGTCGCCCCCGGCCGCCAGCATCTTGCCCGTCCAACTCGTGCCGCTCCTGGGCAGGCCCGTCACCAGGATGGGACCGCTCATGCCGCCGCCACCACCGAGGAGCGTGAGAAGGGCCGCGGGACGGGGCCGGTCATGCTGTGGTCCAGGAGCGGAAGCGGAGTGCCGGGAGGCTGTGGCGGCCGAAGGGGTGCAGGCCGTAGCGGTGGTGCAGTTGCCAGAGTGGGAGCAGGTTCTTGGCGATCATCCCGCCCGCCCAGCCGAGCACCGCGCCGAAGGCGCCGTGGGCCGGGATGAGCGCCACGTCCAGCGCGACCGTGCAGGCGATGGCCGTCACCAGGTTGAGCAGGCTGGCCGTGGTGTGTCCGGCGGCGGTCAGGACGACGTCGACCATGCCGCACGCGGTCGCCAGCATCATCGTGCCGGCCAGCACCAGCGCCACCGGCACGGCGGCGCCGTAACCCGGCCCGAACAGGCGCAGCAGCCACGGCGCCAGCGCGGCGTACCCGAGCCAGATCGGCCAGGTGAGCAGCACCAGCCAGATGGTCGCCGCCTGGTACAGCTCCCGCGCCCGCGCCAGCTCGCCGTCGGCCAGCGCCCTGACCAGGCGCGGTTGCACGGCCTGCGCCAGCCCCTGGTTGGCGAGCTGGCCGACGACCTTGAACCGGGTGGCGGCGGTGTAGACGGCCGCCTGCACCGGGCCGCCGAGCAGCGCGACGACCACGATGTCGAGCCGCTGGAACACCGCCTGGATGGCACCCGCCACCGAGCGCGGCGCGGTGTAAAGCCACAGGTCGCGGGCGGTGCCCGGCAGGTACGGCGTACGCGGCAGGCGTTCGCGCAGCTGGATCGCGGCGAGCAGCGCCACCGGCAGGTACGGCAGCGCCCACAAGAACGGCAGCCACTGCGGCCTGGCGGCGACGGCCGCCGCGGCGACGAGCAGGAGCTGGAGCACGGGCAACGCCATCCCGTCGAGCAGCACCGTGGGCCGCATGGCGCCGAAGCCGCGGGTGGCGGCCAGTACGAGGTCGGCGGCGACCATCACGGGCAGGGCCGCCGCCAGCAGGCCGAGTCGCGGGTAGAGGACCGCGCCGCAAGCGGTGGCGAGCAGGACCGCCGGAACGAGAGCTACCCGGATATATCCGGAAATGCCGTGGTAGTCGTAGGTCTTGGCGCGGGCGATGAAATAGATGAGGCCGTTGCCCGCGTCGAGCTTGGCCACGCCGGCCACCATGAGGGCCAGGGCGGTGGCGGTGAAGAAGGTGCCCGCCTGGTGCGCGGTGAACGCCCTGGTGACCACCACGACCAGCAGGAATTGGGCCCCCGCGCTGATGACGGCGCCGGTGATGCCCGCGATGCCGCCCCTGGCCACCTGACCAAGTGGCCCCGAGGTCAGCGACGCCACGACGGGTCACCGCCCAGCCAGCGGGCGAGCCGCGTGTCGTACACCTCGAAGTGGTCTGTGAGCCGCTGCCTGACCGAGCCGGGCAGGGGCCGGGGCAACGGTCGCCCGTTGTGGCGCTCGAACACCGGGTAACCCAGGTGGGGCAGGTCGAGGAAGTCCAGGACCCGGTCGTACGTGCGCTCCGGCTCGGCGAAGAAGCGGTGGCTGTCGAGGACCAGGACGCGTTCGCGGCCGAACAGCGGCTCCAGCCGGTCGAGTTGCTCCGCGTAGCGTCCGCGCGCCAGGTAGGCGTGGTGGCGGTGCGCGTGGTGGACGGCGTGGGGCCGCTCGCGGATGCTCCGCTCGGCGTCCGCCAGCCGTCGCTCCTCCAGCTCCAGGGCCCGCTCGAAGTCGGACTCGGTCTCGTAGCCCCTGGCCAGCTCGTGGGCGTGCGCGGAGCACGCCCGCTCGACCGGGTCGCGTACCAGCACGATGAGCTTGACCCCGGGCAGGTCGGCCGCGATGCGCTCCCCGGCCAGCGGATGGAACAGGTAGTAGGGCGACGACTCGAACGCCTGCGGCTGCGTGCCATGGCGGCGAGCGAGCCGCGCGGCGGCCGCCCGGAGCGGAAAGTGCCCCTGGTACCAGGACAGGCCGCGCCCGTAGTCGGCGTCGAAGTAGTGGACGCCCTTGTGCAGCACCGGTTTGAGCAGCAGCGGGTGCCGCGCCAGAGCCCGGTAGAGCGACGTGGTGCCGCACCGCTGCGCTCCGGCGATCAGGAACGACGGCAGCATCCGTACGCTCGACGTGAACCTCCCGGTGGTCCGGGAGACGGACAGGACCGACTGCTTCATCGTGTTCACGTCAGCGGCTCCTGGTGATCGACGAGGGGGTTGAGCCATGTGTCGGGAGGCCCGAGGGGTTCGTGGCCGTCGGCGGCGTGCCGGTCGGCCAGCGCGATGAGGTAGTGCAGGGTCGTCCGCCTGGCCTGCGCGGCCGACAGCCCGAGCGGGGCGAGCACGGGTACGGCCTGCGCCAGGCAGGCCCGCGCGGCCATGGGCGGGTCCATCCGCCGCAGCGCGCGCTGGAAGAAGTGGTGCACGGCGTCGAACCCGTAGGGCACGCCGACCGCGTAGCGCTCCCAGTCCCAGACGAGCAGCCGCCCGTCACCGGAAGGGGCGATGTTCCAGGGCGACAGGTCGCCGTGCCAGGCCGCTCCCTCGGGACCGCCGGTGCCCGCGATCTCCTTGACGGCCTCGGTGAGCAGGGCGGCGGGGACCCGGCCGCGCCTGATCGGCAGCGGCGACAGGGCCAGGACCGAGAACTCGCCCCACCGCCCGTGGCGGAGCACGGTCGGCGCGACGACCGTCTTGAGCGCCAAACCGCCCAGCTTCTTGAGCGTCGCGGCCTCGCCGTCGACCAGCTCGCGGGCGCGCGGCGTGTCGCCGATCTTCACGAAGGCCAGGCGGGAGCCCTCGCCGTACGCCTCCAGGATGGGCTTGCGGTTGGCCCGGCGGGCCGGCCGTACATGGAGGACGGTCTCGACGGGGACGCCGAGGATGTCGCTCAGGTACGTCTCGATCGAGCCCTCGACCGGCACCACGACCGGACGGCCCAGCAGCCCGTGCCATCGGCGCCGGGGCGTCAGGCGGCGCGGCAGCAGCCGGTGCGGCAGCACGCTGTAGGCGCGCGGCGAGCCGGGGCCGGGGTAGAGCGCCCGCACGGTCTGATCGAGGTAGCGCAGCCGCAGCTTCGCGTCGTTCACGCGGCCTCCCCGGTGTTACGCCACAGGAGGGCGAAGGAGATGAGGTAGAGGCTGAGCGGCGTGACCAGGCCGTCGTACACGAACATGTAGAGCAGCACGAGGATCATGACGAGCACCCCCGCGAGCCCGATCGGGCTGCGGTCGGGCCAGTGGCGCCGGATCGCGCCCAGGAAGAAGGCCACATAGAGCGCCGCGCCCACGAACCCCTGGGTGATGATCAGCAGCCAGAGCTGCCCGTCGCTGCCCAGCGGTGGATGGCCGCAGCCGCCGCACCACTCGGTCTTGCCGGTGGTGATCGTGCGGTGGTTGCCCATGGCGTTGCGGGTGTTGCCGTAGCCGATGATCGGCGAGTGCGTGGCCGCCGAGATGGTCGCCGACACGGTGAAGGCCCTGATGTCGTTGGAGTGCGGGTTGTCCAGGCGCTGGCCGACCAGCGAGGCGAGCGGGCTGAGCGCGAAGGCCAGCGTCGCCGCCACCGCCGTGGCGCACAGGGCCAGCCTCGTGCGTCCGCCGACCCGGACGATCAGGTAGAGCCCGGCCAGCCCGAGGCCGATCCAGAGGCCGCGGTTGAGCGAGTAGACGATCGGGATGGCGGCCACGGCGGTCAACGCGATGGCCACCGCCTTGCGACCGCCTCCGCCGTAGACCCACCAGCCGACCACGAACCAGATGAGCAGCACCGACACGTTGCTGCCCCACGCGTTGGCCCACTCGAACGGCGCCTCGGGGCGGGGCGAGGCGTAGCCGAGCACCTTCTGGGTCTGGGCGGCCGTGGGGTGGATGAGGTTCTGGACGAAGGCGTTGTCGCTGATCCACCCCGGCAGCACCATCTCCAGCGGCGAGGTGAACTCCAGCCGGGGGAAGAACACGCCGAGCAGCCCGCCCGCCACGGTCGTCACGAACAGCACCCCGAGCATCCGCACGAGCCTGAGCTGCGGCAGCTCCCGCTCGGTCAGGTTGCCCAGGTAGAGAACCATGATCAACAGCGCCACGTAGAGCGCGAACCGGATGAGGTAGCCGATGACCCGCCCGGCGTTGAACGCCCCGTACGTGTCGGGCGGCATGTCGGCCAGCATCAGCGCGCTCACCGCGTAACCGGCCAGCAGCAGCAGCCACAGCCCGAACCCGCGGGGCACCCGGATCGGCCGGCGCCGCCAGAGCACGACGGCCATGGGCACCGCCACGACGATCACCGACAGGCCGCCGAAGCCGAGCGCCCACCACACGGGATAGCCGAGGAGGAGCGCGCCGATCGGCCACGCCGGACCTCTCATGCCGAGGTGCCCGGCGGGCGGGGGAGCGAGGTCATGGGAGCCGCCTCGCCGGGCTCCAGCTCGCCGCTGGCGACCAGCTTGCCGAGCGGGTTGCCGTCGACCGGCTCGGGTCTCGGCGTCAGGTCCGTCGTGGTCACCACACCGATGATCGGTACGTTGTGCCTGCCCAGATGGCGCACGGCGGCGGCCACCTGCGTCGAGGTGGCCCGGCGGAGCCCCACCAGCAGCAGGGCCGCGTCGGCCCGGGCCAGGTCGCCCACGTCGGAGCCGGTCAGCAGCGACAGCGGGGCGGTGCCGGCCAGCGGCACGACCACCGGTGTCGCGCCGAGCTCCGCCGGGATGGCCCTGACCAGCAGCCGCTTGCCCGGGCAGGCGGCGATCACGGCCGAGGCCAGGTCGTACGGCACGCCTTGGCGGAGCGGGTCCGACAGGTCGCCGAGCACGGGCAGCCCGGTCAGCCGTTCGACGTCGGCGGCGCTGCGCAGCCGGGTGTCGAGCCGGTCGCGGGCGTAGGCGGTGGCCGTGCCGAGGAGCAGGCCGATCATGAGCCCGGTGCCGAGGTAGAGCGGCAGGCTGGGCGAGCTCGGCACGGTCGGCGGCGTGGCCTGGCTGATGACCGACCCGGGAGTGATGGCGACGGTCCGCAGCGCGTCGTACTTGAGCGTGAGGCTGTAGGCCTGCCGGTTGAGCACGCTCTGCCGGTGCGTGGCGATCGTGTGCTCGATGGTGCCCTTGCCCGCCAGGGCGAGCTCCTTGATCACGGCGTCGAGCGCGGTGTTGACCTGCTTGAGCTTGACCAGCATCGCCTTCTGCTGCGCGGTCATCGTCGCCTGCGCGCTCTCGGTGCGGTTGGCCAGGTACGCCTGCGCGTACGCCCGCGACTGGGCCGCCGCGACGGCGGGGTCGGCGGCGGTGACGGAGATCCACAGCACGGCCGAGTTGGGCGGCACCGAGACCTCGACGGGCTCGGGTGTGCTCGTTTTGAGCTCCTTGGCGGCCTTGTCCGCCACCACGGACGACTGGGCGATCTGCGCTTCGGTGTCGAGGTTGAGCGGCTCGCGCTGCCGGTTGGTCACTTGGTTGCTCTGGTCCTGTACGCCCACGGGCGCGACCAGGACCTGGGTGGTCGCGGTGTAGGCGGCCGGGGTGAACCGCAGCAGCGCCAGCCCCGCCGTGCCGCCGACCAGCAGGAACCCCAGGAACAGCAGCCAGCGCCTGCGCACCAGCGACAGATGGTCCGCCAGGTCGGTGCCGGGGCGGCGGCCCGGAAAGTCCGGCGACAGGCTCATTGGAGCGGATCTCCTTCGAGTGTGTGCGCGGTGTCGCCGATCGGCGACTGTGCGTCACAAGTCGCGGCGTCCGCCCACTATAGGCCGGACAGATATTACCCAGGTTGAATCCAGAAGATTTTCTCTGGTACGCCCAGCAATTCACCCCACGATAGCCCGAAATAATATGAAATTGAGGGCCGGTCGGATGCTTGCTGAGCTGGTGATACACCCGCTCCGGCTGAAGTTCTGGGAATGGCATGGCATGGTTCAGGTTTGATAGGACGGGGGTCCTTGTTGAAGGGGTTGAACGGCCTTGAACCGGTGGGGAATTTCTCATAAAGCGGTAAATATCAGCGTCAAAGGTGTGGCGCTGTTGGTCGTCGCCGTGCTCGCGGGCTGCTCAGCCGTGCAGGGTTCGGGGAGTCCGGCGCAGGTCGCCCAGCCGAGCGCCAGGCCGAACGTGGAGACCTCGCCGGCCTGCGCCGTCACCGCCAGGCTCATCCCGTCTTGTGGTGCCTGGTGGGGGATCGCCCCAGAGGTCTTCACCGGCACGGGCATCGAAAGGTCGCTCCACGGTGCGGAAAGCCGCGTCGGCGGCACCGCCGACGTGCTGCACGTCTATCACCGGGGCAAGGAGGAGTTCCCCACCAGCGAGGAGGTCGCGCTGGCCCGCGACCCGGTCCGGCCCAGGCTGCTGCTCATCAACTGGAAGCCGTCGCTCGACTACACCTGGGCGCAGATCGCCCGCGGCGCCATCGACCGCAGGATCGACCGGCTGGCCGACTACATCAGGCGCACCTTCCCCGAGCGGTTCTTCCTCACCCTCCACCACGAGCCGGAGAACGACGTCGACGCCGCCCCCGGCTCGGGCATGCAGGCCACGGACTACGCGGCCATGTACCGCCATGTCGTGCTCAGGCTGCGCGAGGAGGGCGTGAAGAACGCGGTCACGGTCATGACGTACATGGGCGCGCCCAACTGGGCGGCCAAGCCCTGGTTCGAGCAGCTCTATCCGGGTGACGACGTGGTCGACTGGGTGGCCCTCGACCCCTATGCCGACAGCCGGGTCCGCGACTTCGACGGCCTGGTCAACAAGACCCGGCCCGACTTCGACCAGTGGCCGGGGTTCTACCGGTGGATGCAGTGGCGCTTTCCCGGCAAGCCGGTCATGGTCGCGGAATGGGGCGTGTTCGAGCGGGCCGACGACCGTACGGCCAAGCGGTCGTTCTTCGAGTCGGTGCGTACGCAGATCCAGCGCTATCCGCAGATCAAGGCGCTGATCTACTTCGACTCGCCGCACGCGCCGCGCGGCGACACGAGCTTCGACTCCGATCCCGCCGCCGGGCGGGCGTTCAGCGAGCTCGCGCGAGATCCTTACTTTCACTCGACGCCCGTGCCGCGGCCCTGACGCGCCAGCGCCAGCCCACGACGGTCGCGACCGCGGCGCCCGCCAGCGCCCACACCGTCACCGTGTTGCTCACGTCGAGCAGTTTGAGCGCGGAGGCGAGCAGGACGATCCCGAGCAGCGCCCTGATGAGGCCGCCCGGCGCCCTGGAGGAGATCCGGGCGCCGAGGTAGACGCCCGGGATCGAGCCGATGAGCAGCGAGACCGTCAGAGTGAGCTGGAAGTCGCCGAAGAGCAGGTGGCCGAGCGCGGCCGAGGCGACGAGGGGCACCGCCTGCACCAGATCGGTGCCGACGAGCTGGTTGGCCTTGAGCGCCGGATAGAGGGCCAGCAGGGCCACGATGATCAGGGAACCCGAGCCGACCGAGGAGCTGCCGACGATGAGTCCGCCTACCGTACCGACCAGTACGGTCGGGATTGGGCGCACGACAATGTCGCGGGCGCTCGACGAGCCGCCCTTCCCGGCCAGGAACGTCTTGGCGACCAGGCCCGCGACGGCGAGCAGCAGCGCCACGCCGAGCGCGTACTTCACCGCGTCGCCGACCGCGAACGCGCGCGCGATGAACACCCCGCAGAACGCCGCCGGCACGGAGCCCGCGCAGAGCCAGCCGACCAGGCGCAGGTTGACGGTGCCCCGGCGCAGGTGGACCGCGCTGCCGACGGGTTTCATCACGGCGGAGGCGACCAGGTCGCTGGAGACCGCGGCCAGCGGCGGGACGTTGAAGAACAGCATCATCATCGGCGTCATGAGCGCGCCGCCGCCCATGCCGGTGAGCCCGACGACGATCGCGACCAGAAAGGACCCGGCGATCAGGGGGAAGTCGATCAACGAACCCAGCCTCCGCTCCGCAGCGCCCCCAGCACCTGGGTGACGGCCGCCTCGATAGAGATATGCGTCGTGTCGATGATCAGATCGGCGTCGTCCGGCTCCTCGTAGGGGTCGGAGACGCCGGTGAACTCGGGGATGAGCCCGGCGCGGGCCTTGGCGTACAGGCCCTTGCGGTCGCGGCGCTCGCACTCCTCCAGCGGGGTGGACACGTGCACGAGCAGGAAGTCGGCCCCGACCGACTCGACCATCTCGCGCACCTCCTCGCGGGTGGCCGCGTAGGGGGCGATGGGGGCGCAGATCGCCAGCCCGCCGTGCCGCGCGGCCTCGGCGGCGACGAACCCGATGCGCCGGATGTTGAGGTCGCGGTCGCTCTTGGAGAAGGTCAGGCCCTTGGACAGCAGGTGGCGGACCACGTCGCCGTCGAGGTAGGTGACCGGGCGGGTGCCCAGTTCGAGCAGCGAGTCGCGCAGGCCGCGGGCGATCGTGGACTTGCCGGAGCCGGACAGGCCGGTGAAGAAGACCACCAGCCCGCGCCGGTGCGGCGGTCCGGGGATGCGCACCGGCTCGGGGCCCGCCAGGTGCTCGGTCGCGCCGTAGGCGGTGGCGACGTGCTCGCGCAGCTCCAGGTCGATCTCGGGCTCCTCGCGCGGCGCCAGCGGCACCGAGACCACCAGGGTGCCCTCGGGCAGTTGCTCCTTGGCGCGTAGCGCGGCGCGTACGACGGCCGGGCCCGTCTCGCCGTACGAGAGGGGGAGCAGCACGATCACCGCGTCGAGCTCCTTGGCGGTGGCGACGATCTCGGTGAGGTCGTCGAGCGGTCCCCGCATGGTGACGGCGAGCGCGGCCCGGCCGTCGAGCTCTTCGCGTATCTGCGCCGGAGTACGGCGAAGCCGGGCGAACGGCCCGTGCTCCGGGGCGCCCAGGCCCTTGATCGGGCCGGAGGTCAGGCCGTCGGGCTCGCGCTCGGCGACGGTGAGCACGGCCAGCGGCACGCCCTCGGGATCGAGCAGTGTGACCTCGTCACCGGGAGCCGCTTCCGGCAGGTGGAGTGTGACGGGCGCCGGCCACGGGGTGCCGTCGGCGAGGGTGCCGCGCTCATGCACCGTGTGCAGGTCGTCATGCCCGAGGAACCCGCTCAGCGGCTGGAACGCGCCGGAGAGCAGCAACTCCAGGTCGGCCAGCTCGTACGCCCCTGGGGTCCACTCCACGGTCTGCCATCCCAACTATTCCGATTGACTTGGTAGGAAAGGAGTCTAGCCTTTGGTACAAGTGTGTCGCTAGTGCGGGGTTCCCGAGCCTTCGCCGGACATTCCGTTGTTCCACTCCTGCGACGGGGATGTCCCTTTATGGGAACCCGTGTCTCGGCGGGCCGTCGTCTTCCGCTCCCGCGATGGGGGGCGTTCCTCCACGGGGCATTGTCTGCTTCCGCTTCCCCGGAGGGGGCCTCTACGGGGACCTCAGTCACGATGGACCGTTTCTCTCGTCGCCCCCGGAAGGGTTTCTCTCCCAAGGACCCCGGCCACGACGGACCGTCACACGGGCCGAGACACGCCTAGATGAGTCGCGCGAAGTGGTTCTGCGGCTTTTTGATGACCATGGCGATCTCATCATGCGTGGACGGAAACCGGTCGCGGGTCAGCTTGGCCGTCAGCCTGACGGCCACGCGGCCGACACGCCCCATGGCCGGACCGCTGGTCGCCGTGTAGTCGTCGGTGATCATGAGCCCGCGCGTCAGGCAGAAGGTGTGGATCCCGTCGCGCGAGGTCACCGGCCCGTAGACGGCCGGGAGCGGACCCGGCGTGCCCGCCGACACCAGGTGCGGCCAGATCAGCCGCCGCAGCCACCACGGGGTGATCCGGTCGAGCAGACCGTAGGCGGATTTCCGGTCGCGCATACGCAGCAGGATGAGCCCGCCGGGGCGCAGCGCCTGCAGCAGCCGGTCGAAGACCAGCTCGGCGTGCTGGATGCGCTCGAGCAGGAACGACAGCTGGATCACGTCCACAGACCTCGGAGGCAGGGGGACGCAGCGCAGGTCGCCCAGTGACCACATGGCGAGGTCGGCTCGCTCGCCGACCACCCTCCTGATCGGGGGCAGGTCCTCGTCGACGCCGGTGGCCCTGGTGTCGATCCGGTCCAGGACCAGTGGCTCGTCGTGCGCGCATCCGGCGATGAGCACGTCGAGCCGCCTGCCGAGCCGTCCGGCCCACTGCTCGCGGATGCGCTGACCAAAGAGATCGCCCCTTGGGGCTACCGACCGCACCTCAGACATGTCACCCAGAGTAATCAATCGACGCCAATTAGTAAGCCATTTCCCTGCTAGCGTCCTGCGCCGTGAGCGATCTCGTGTACGTGGGCAACGCGAATGTCGACGCCGCGACGGACCATGGCTGGCTGCTGGGCCATTTCAAACCCTATGGCGACCCGAGGCACAGCGACGGGGTGGAGATCAAATGGGGCACCCACTCCCCGGGTGACGAACGCGCCGAGTGGGTGCGCGGCGAGGAGCGTACGGCGCTGCTCATCCTGATCTCGGGTCGCTTCCGCGTCGAACTACCGGGCAGGAGTGTCCTGCTCGCCGAGCAGGGCGACTACGTGGTCTGGGGCAAGGGCGTGGACCACTCCTGGCACGCGGAGGAGGAGTCGGTGGTCCTGACGGTCCGCTGGCCATCCGTCCCGGGCTACAAGGTCCCGCGGCCGGACACGGTCCTGGAGTCGGACGAGGTCCTGGAGCCGTAGAAGGTCCCGGAGCCGGACGAGGTCTCGGAGCCGGACGGGGGCGTGCGGTAGATGCGAATAGGCTTGTAGCACAACCCCCACGCCCGCCGGCTGGGGGTAATCGTCGTGGGGCTGTCGAAAATGAGTCTGTCCGGGCTGCTTGATCTTGTCGTCACCGATCCCAAGCTGACCGCCGCTCTCGAAGAGGGCGGCGACATCGCGCTGGTGGCGCCGTCCGCGCTGCGGCCGTTCGGGGTGGCCGCGCTGGCCGGGCACGATCAGCGGACCGTGCTGGCGATCACCGCCACCGGCCGCGAGGCGGAGGACCTGGCGAGCGCGCTGACCAGCCTGATGGAGCCCAGCACGGTGGCCGTCTTCCCCGCCTGGGAGACGCTGCCGCACGAGCGGCTCTCCCCGCGCAGCGACACCGTGGGGCAGCGGCTGGCCGTGCTCAGGAGGCTCGCGCACCCGGTGAAGGACGATCAGGCGGCCGGGCCGCTCAGCGTGGTGGTCGCGCCGGTCAGGGCGCTGCTCCAGCCGATCGTCAAGGGCTTGGGCGACCTGGAGCCGACCCGCCTGCGCGCGGGCGACGACGCCGACCTCGACGGGGTCGTACGGCGGCTGGTCGACAACGGCTACCACCGGGTCGACATGGTGGAGAAGCGGGGCGAGGTGGCGGTCCGCGGCGGCCTGCTCGACGTGTTCCCGCCGACCGAGGAGCATCCGCTGCGGCTGGAGTTCTGGGGCGACACGGTCGAGGAGATCCGCTGGTTCAAGGTGGCCGACCAGCGCTCGCTGGAGGCCGCCGACGGCGGCCTGTTCGCGCCGCCCTGCCGCGAGCTGCTGCTGACCACGGAGGTCAGGGAGCGGGCGCGCGAGCTGGGCCGGGAGCACCCGGCGCTGGCCGAGGTGCTCGACCAGCTCGCCGAGGGGACGCCGGTCGAGGGCATGGAGGCGTTCGCGCCCGTGCTGGCCGGGGAGATGGACCTGCTGCTCGACCACCTGCCCGGCAACGCCGCGGTGTTCGTCTGCGATCCCGAGCGGATCAGGGGCCGGGCCGAGGAGCTCGTCCGCACCTCGCAGGAGTTCCTGGAGGCGTCGTGGATCAACGCGGCGGCCGGCGGCGAGGCGCCGATCGACCTCGGGGCGGCGGCGTTCCGCTCGCTCGAGGACATCCGCGACCACGCCGACGTGCTGGGGCAGGCGTGGTGGACGATGGCGCCGTTCGGGGCCGGGATCGAGCTCGACGCGCAGGACTCCGAGGCCTACCGGGGCGACACCAGGAAGGCGCTCGAAGACGTCAAGGGCTATCTGGCCGAGGACAAGGCGGTCGTGCTGCTGAGTGAGGGGCACGGCCCGGCCGAGCGGATGGTCGAGGTCCTCAAGGGCGTGGACGTTCCCGCCCGGTTGGTGAAATATCTGGATAAGTCGCCAGAGGCGAAGGTCGTCCATGTGTCGACGGGGTTGATCGAGCACGGGTTCATCACCCCCAACCTGGCCGTGCTCACCCACCTCGACCTGGTCGGCCAGAAGGCGTCCACCAAGGACATGCGCCGCCTGCCCTCCCGCCGCCGCAACATGGTCGACCCGCTCCAGCTCAAGATCGGCGACAACGTGGTGCACGAGCAGCACGGCGTCGGCCGCTACATCGAGATGGTGCAGCGCACGGTCCAGGGCGCGACGCGCGAATACCTGGTCATCGAGTACGCCAAGGGCGACCGCCTCTACGTCCCCACGGACCAGCTGGACGAGGTCACCCGCTACGTCGGCGGCGAGGCCCCGACGCTCAACCGGATGGGCGGCGCCGACTGGGCCAAGGCCAAGACCAGGGCGAAGAAGGCGGTCAAGGAGATCGCGGGCGAGCTCATCCGCCTCTACTCCGCCCGCATGGCCTCGCCCGGTCACGCCTTCGCCGCCGACTCCCCGTGGCAGCGGGAGATGGAGGACGCTTTCCCGTACGTCGAGACCGGCGACCAGTTGGAGGCCATCGACGAGGTCAAGCGCGACATGGAGCGCGGCGTCCCGATGGACCGGCTGATCTGCGGCGACGTCGGCTACGGCAAGACCGAGATCGCGGTGCGGGCGGCGTTCAAGGCCCTCCAGGACGGCAAGCAGGTCGCCGTGCTGGTGCCGACGACGCTGCTGGTGCAGCAGCACATGTCGACGTTCACCGAGCGGTTCTCCAGCTTTCCCGTCTCGCTCAGGGCGGTCTCCCGCTTCCAGACCGACGGCGAGGTCAAGGGCACCCTGGAGGGCCTGCGCACCGGCGCCGTGGACCTGGTGATCGGCACCCACCGGCTGCTCAGCCCCGAGGTCCGGTTCAAGGACCTGGGACTGATCATCATCGACGAGGAGCAGCGGTTCGGCGTCGAGCACAAAGAGGCCATGAAGCACCTGCGTACCCAGGTCGACGTGCTGGCCATGTCGGCCACGCCGATCCCGCGCACGCTGGAGATGGGCCTGACCGGCATCAGGGAGATGTCGACCATCCTCACCCCGCCGGAGGAGCGGCACCCGATCCTCACCTTCGTCGGACCGTACGACGAGAAGCAGATCGGGGCCGCCATCAGGCGCGAGCTGATGCGCGACGGCCAGATCTTCTTCGTGCACAACCGGGTGGCCTCGATCAACCGGGTCGCCGCCCGGATCAGGGAGCTGGTGCCCGAGGCGCGCATCGCGGTGGCGCACGGGCAGATGAACGAGCACCAGCTGGAAAAGATCATGGTCGGCTTCTGGGAACGCGAGTACGACCTGCTGGTCTGCACCACGATCGTGGAGTCCGGGCTCGACGTGCCCAACGCCAACACGCTGATCGTCGACCGGGCGGACAACTACGGCCTCTCGCAGCTGCACCAGCTCAGGGGCCGCGTCGGGCGAGGCAGGGAGCGGGGTTACGCCTACTTCCTCTACCCGCCGGAGAAGCCGCTCACCGAGACCGCCCACGAGCGGCTGGCGACGATCTCGCAGCACACCGAGATGGGCGCGGGCATGTACGTCGCGATGAAGGACCTGGAGATCCGCGGCGCGGGCAACGTGCTCGGCGCCGAGCAGTCGGGCTTCATCGCGGGCGTCGGCTTCGACCTGTACGTCCGGCTCATGGCCGAGGCCGTGCAGGAACAGAAGGCCAAGCTGTCGGGCGCGGAGGTGACGGAGGAGCACCCCGACGTCAAGGTCGAGCTGCCGATCAACGCGCACATCCCGCACGACTACGTCACCTCCGAACGTCTGCGCCTGGAGGCGTACAAGCGGATCGCCACCATCTCGGCCGAGATCCACATCGACGAGGTACGCGCCGAGCTGACGGACAGATACGGCAAGCCGCCCGTAGAGGTGGAGAACCTCCTGGCCGTCGCCCGCTTCCGCATCAGCGCCCGCCAGGCCGGGCTCACCGATGTCACACTGCAGGGCCAGAACATCAAGTTCGGTCCGGTCCGGCTGCGGGAGTCGCAGCAGGTACGCCTCGACCGCCTGTACAAGAAGGCCATCTACAAGCAGGCGGCGGAGACGCTGCTGGTGCCCGCGCCGAAGACCAAACCCCTGGGCGGGCAGCCGTTGCGCGACCTCGACCTGCTCAAATGGTGCGGTGACCTGGTCGAGGCCATGTTCTTGGAGCCCGCGAGGGTAAGCTAGCCGCGGTTTTGTCGGGAAAGGACGCACGTGAAGTCGATTCGAGTGGCTGTGGCCGCTGCCGTGGTGGGTGTCGCGCTGACCGCCTGCTCCTCGCCTATGGAGGCCGGAGCCGCGGCCGTCGTGGGCAGTGAGCGGATCTCGTCGCGCGATCTGAACAAGAACGTCCAGGAGTACGAGGCCGCGCTGCGGAAGGTCAACATCGAGCCGTCGCAGCTCGGTGTGTCGGTCAACCAGTTCGTTCTGTCCAGGATGGCGGAGCAGAGCCGGCAGCAGCAGCTGGCCGACAAGTTCGGCGTACAGGTCAGCGACTCGGAGATCGACGCCGCGGCCCAGGACAAGGGCGAGCAGCAGTCGGCCGAGATGAACCTGCTGTCCAAGGCCGTCGCCCCGGCCAACCCGCGCGGTTACCTGCGGGCCATGATCGGCGTGAACAAGGTGCTGGAGAAGCTCGGCGGGCCGCAGAACCAGCAGGCCGTGGAGAAGTTCAAGGCCGCCTACAACGCGATCGCCCCGGTCTTCAGCCCGCGCTACGGCTCGATCAGTCAGCAGGGCTTCGTCGACGCCGGCCGGTTCGGCAAGCCGTCGGCGACCACGGAAGAGGCCGGCCAGGCCCAGCAACAGCAGCAGTCGCAGGGCTAGCCGTGCCGCTGATCGTCGTCACCACCTCACCGCGGGTCGCGCCGGGTCTGCTGAGCCACCAGGCGTGGCAGGCGTTCGGCTCGGGCCGCGTGCTGACCGGGTCCGCGGATCATCCGCAACTGCCCTACCTGGCCGAGGCCGGGGTCGAGGTGGCCGTCGTCACGCCTGTTCCCGCCGAGCTGGCGCGGCGGGCGGTGACGGAGACGGTGGTCTGGCTGGCCGCCGAGGACTCCGAGGACTTCATGCGGGCGGTCGGCCACGCGGCCGTCGTGATGGCCGAGCCGCCGCTGATCGAGGTGGTGCCGGGCTCCTACGACCTGCCGGGCGCGCGGGTGCTCGACCTGGTCGCGGTGATGGAGCGGCTGCGTACCGAGTGCCCGTGGGATCGCAAGCAGACGCACGAGACCTTGGTCCCGTACCTGCTCGAAGAGGCCTACGAGGTGCTGGAGACGATCGAGCAGGGCGACTACCCGGCGTTGCGCGAGGAGCTGGGCGACCTGCTGCTGCAGGTGGTCTTCCACGCGCGGGTGGCCGACGGGTTCGACATGGACGACGTGGCCGAGGGCATCGTCGAGAAGCTGGTGCGGCGGCATCCGCACGTGTTCGGCTCGGTGCGGGCGGAGACGGCCGACGAGGTGAACGACAACTGGGAGGCGATCAAGGCGGCCGAGCGGGCGGCGAAGGACGAGCGTCCGTCGGTGCTCGACGGGGTGCCGATGGGGCAGCCCGCGCTGTCGCTGGCCGCCCAGCTGGTGCGCCGCGCCGAGCGCGGCGGCGCCCCCGACGGGCTGGCCGCCGCGATCTCGCAGGGGGTGGGGCGCGAGCTGTTCGACCTCGTACGCCGTGCTCAGGAGGCGGGAGTCGACGCCGAAGCCGAGCTCCGCGCCGCCGCCCGCGCCTACCGTGACCGCGTGCTCCGCTGGGAGTCGGAGCACCGATAGGCTCTGAAGGCATATTGCCTTTCGATTTAGGAGCGCAAACCCGTGGCTACCATCGAGGTCGTATACGCGCGCGAGATCCTCGACTCCCGGGGCAACCCGACCGTCGAGGTCGAGGTGATCCTCGACGACGGCGGCAGGGGGCGCGCGGCGGTGCCCAGCGGCGCGTCGACCGGCCAGTTCGAGGCCGTGGAGCTGCGTGACGGAGACGAGCGCTACGGCGGCAAGGGCGTGGAGAAGGCCGTGCTCGCCGTCACCGACGAGATCTTCGAAGAGATCAACGGCATCGAGGCCGAGGACCAGCGGATCATCGACCAGATCATGATCGATCTGGACGGGACGCCCAACAAGGCCAAGCTGGGCGCCAACGCCATCCTGGGCGTCTCGCTGGCCGTGGCCAAGGCCGCCGCCGACAGCGCCGACCTGCCGCTGTTCCGTTACCTGGGCGGCCCCAACGCCCATCTGCTGCCCGTGCCGATGATGAACATCCTCAACGGCGGCGCCCACGCCGACACCAACGTCGACATCCAGGAGTTCATGATCGCGCCGATCGGCGCGAGCACGTTCCGCGAGGCCGTGCGCATGGGCACCGAGGTCTACCACGCGCTCAAGGGCGTGCTGAAGGAGAAGGGCTACGCCACGGGGCTGGGCGACGAGGGCGGCTTCGCGCCCAACCTGCCGTCCAACCGCGACGCCCTCGACCTGATCCTGGTCGCCATCGAGCGGGCCGGTTACACGCCGGGCGACGACGTCGCGCTGGCGCTCGACGTGGCCGCCTCCGAGTTCCACAAGGACGGCGTCTACACGATCGACGGCAAGGGCGTGTCGGCCCAGGAGCTCATCGCCTTCTACGCGGACCTGGTCGACAACTACCCGCTCGTCTCGATCGAGGACCCGCTCGACGAGGAGGACTGGGCCGGCTGGAAGGCCATCACCGAGGCCATCGGCGACAAGGTCCAGCTGGTCGGCGACGACCTGTTCGTGACCAACCCGGAGCGGCTCGGCCGCGGCATCGCCGAGGGCACCGCCAACGCGCTGCTGGTCAAGGTCAACCAGATCGGCACCCTGTCCGAGACCCTCGACGCGGTCGACCTGGCCCACCGCAGCGGCTACCGCTGCATGATGAGCCACCGTTCCGGCGAGACCGAGGACACGACGATCGCCGACCTGGCCGTGGCGGTCAACTGCGGTCAGATCAAGACCGGCGCCCCCGCCCGCTCGGACCGGGTGGCCAAGTACAACCAGCTCCTGCGCATCGAGGAAATTCTCGACGACGCCGCTCGCTACGCGGGTCGCGCGGCTTTTCCGCGTTTCCAGCGCTAGTTTCGGGTACGGCTCGCGGCATGGCGGGTATGCCGCGAGCCGGTCAGAAGGGTGCAAATAGCACCATCCGCTAAGTTCGGCTACTGAACTGGACACGGAGGTGTGAACCATTGGCGAAGAGGCCACAGCTGACCGGGCGGGCCGCCATCCTGGCGATCGTGGTGTGCGCGATCGCGATGAGCCTGGCCTACCCTGTACGCGAGTACATCGCGCAGCGCCGCGGCATCGCGGAGCTGCGGGCGGAGAAGGCGCGGGTCGAGGCCGACCGCCAGGTGCTGGCCGAGCAGGCCGAGCAGATCCGCGATCCCAACTGGATCAAGCGGACGGCCAAGGAGCGGCTGCACTACTGCGGGCCGGGCGAGAAGTGCTACGTGGTCATGGACGCCAAGCCGGACAAGACCACGACGACGGTCAAGCAGCCCGCCGCGACGCCGCCGTGGTACCAAACGCTGTGGGAATCGGTCGAAGCCGCCGACACGGGCCAGGGCCGCAAGGCCGGATGAGCACCGGCTCGGGCCACAACCGCGCACCGGCGCGGGGAGCGTCGGCGGCGTGTGAGGGGAGAGCGTTGGACAGCAGAGACGTCGACGCGGTGCAGCGACAGCTGGGCCGCCCGCCGAGAGGGCTGCGCGAGGTGGCGCACCGCTGCCCGTGCGGCAACCCCGACGTGGTGGAGACCGCGCCGCGGCTGCCCGACGGCTCGCCGTTCCCCACGCTCTACTACCTGACCTGTCCCAAGGCGGCCTCGGCGATCGGCACGCTCGAAGGCTCGGGGCTGATGCGCGAGATGCAGGCCAGGCTGGCCACCGATCCGGAGCTGGCCGCCGCCTACCAGGCCGCGCACGACGACTACGTGGCCAGGCGCGACAAGGCGGCGCAGGAGCAGGGCACGGAGCCGCTGCCGCGTGACATGCAGAGCACCGGCGGCATGCCGCTGCGGGTGAAGTGCCTGCACGCGCTCGTCGCGCACGAGCTGGCCGTGCCAGGATCCAACCCGTTCGGCCGGGAGGCGCTGGATGCCCTCCCCGAGTGGTGGAGTGACGGACCATGCGTGTAGCCGCCGTTGACTGCGGCACCAACTCCGTACGCCTGCTGATCGCCGACGTCGGCGACAACGACCTCACCGAGATCGAGCGGCGGATGGAGATCGTACGTCTGGGCGAGGGGGTCGACCAGACGGGACGGCTGGCTCCCGAGGCGCTGGAGCGGACGTTCGCCGCGATGCGGACCTACCGCAAGCTCATCGACCAGCACGGCGCCACGGCGACCCGGGTGGTGGCGACCAGCGCGACGCGCGACGCCGCCAACAGGCAGGAGTTCGTCGACGGGGTGCGCGAGATCTTCGGGGTGGAGCCCGAGGTGGTGACGGGCGCGGAGGAGGCCGAGCTGTCGTTCGTCGGCGCGACCAGGGGGCTGGTCCGGCTGTCGCGGGAGACCGGGGTGCCGCAGGGGCCGCTCCCGCCCTACCTGGTCGTCGACATCGGGGGCGGCTCGACCGAGTTCGTGGTCGGCTCCGAGCACGTCATCGGCGCGCTGTCGGTCGACATCGGCTGCGTACGCCTGACGGAGCGGCACCTGCGCGACGCGGGCGATCCGCCGTCGGCGCGGGCGCTGGAGGCCGTGGTGGCCGACATCGAGGCCGCGCTCGACCGGGTCGCCGAGGCGGTGCCCGTCCACGAGGCGCACACGCTGGTGGGTCTGGCCGGCTCCGTCACGACCGTGGCGGGCATCGCGCTCGAGCTGCCCGCCTACGATTCGGAGCGGATCCATCACTCGCGGATGACCGCCCAGCAGGTCCACGAGGTCACGCGACGGCTGCTCGCGATGACCCATAGTGAGCGTTCACAGATTCCAGTGATGCACCCAGGTCGCGTTGACGTGATTGGCGTGGGTGCCCTGATTCTGGACCGCATCGTGCGGCGTTTCGAGTTTCCGCAGGTCGTCGTAAGTGAACACGACATCCTCGACGGAATCGCCTACTCCATGGCCTGATTTTTCCGTCGAAAATCGGACAATTCTGGGATTCGGCTGTGTTGAGTGTGCAATCAGTTTTATGCTTAGGTAAAGGGGCATTGCGGGGGCTTTGTCATATTGCCGGACACGGGTGGTGTCGGCGTGGCGACCGTTCCCGGAGCGCATCTCTTCCCTAACGGAATGGAGCACTCTCACATGAACTCATCTCGTCCATTAGCGCGTAAGGCGGCGGCGTTCGGCGCCTCCGCCGCCGTGCTGGGCGCCATGGTCGCGGGGCTGGCAGCCGCTCCCGCGCAGGCGTCCACCCAGGCCACCGCGGGCAAGGCCGGCGCCGCGGCGGCCTCCACCAAGGCCAGGCCCAAGGTCTCGGTTTCCACGCCCAAGGCGTCGAGCCGCGACAACGACGGTTCCTGCCCGGTGAAGGTCGACATCTCGGCCAACATCAACGTCAAGCTCGACGGCAAGACCGAGCTCGCCTACCGCTGGCTCCACGGAGACGGCTCCAAGGGCAAGGTCAAGGTGCTGAAGCTCAAGGGCCACGGCACCAAGTCGGTCAAGATCGGCCAGACGCTCACCTTCAACGAGGAGGTCAAGGGCTGGGAGGCCGTGCAGGTCCTCGGTCCGCGCAAGGTGACCTCCAAGAAGGGCTACTTCTCGGTCACCTGCCAGGACGCCGTCGTCATCGACGGTGACCAGCTCGACGCGAAGAAGATCTCGGTCAGCGCCTGGGCCGACCCGAGCTCGTACGTCGGGCCCTGTACCCCCGGCGACAAGGTCAACTTCCTTGGCCGGATCAAGGTCAACGACCCGACGTGGGTCAAGTACCGCTGGGTGCTGAACGGTCGCGTCGTCGACTATGGCCGGACGAAGGTCTACCACTCGAAGACCGTCTCCTTCGGCTACTCGCCGCGTGAGAGCCAGCGGGGCTACGCCGTCCTGCAGGTTGTCGGGCGCGGCGGCGGCTCCTCCTCCGACCGGGCCTACTACAAGGTCTGGTGCAAGGACGAGGCTCCGACCCCCTCGGCGCGGGTTTCGGCCACCAGCCTGGTGACCGCGACCAACAACGACGGCTGCAAGGTCGGCGCGCACGCCAACATCAACTCGACCGGCCGCGCGCGGGTCGAGTACACGTGGTACGTCAACGGCCAGTCCGTTGACCGTGGTGAGGTCGGATTCGGCCGCGAGGGCTCGCGTACCGTCGAGCTGTCGGACCGCGTTCTCTCCGGTTCCGCGACGAAGGGCGGCCGGGTCACCCTGTCCGTCTCCGGGCCGAGGAACAACGACTCCATCAGCCAGTCCTACGCCGCCTGCGAGGCGCCGAAGCCGAAGATCTCGGTCTCGAGCCTCTCGGTCTCCGGCCAGCGCAACGAGTTCTGCGCCGACAAGCGTGGCCCCGGCGTCGACTTCAAGGCGACGATCTCCAGCACCGCCCCGACCACCGTCAAGTACTACTGGGTGATCGACGGCAAGCGTGAGAACCCGGACCTTGAGCGTCAGGTCAACGGCAGTGTCGATGTGACCTGGGGCATCGCGGGCGCGCAGAGCGCCAGCGAGACCAAGGGTTCCGTCCAGCTCGTTGTCACCAGCCCCGACTCGGCTTCTGCTTCCACCAGCTTCTCGGTGAGCTGCCCGAAGGGCGCCTGATCAGTTGAGTTGAGTTGAACCGGGTGGTGCCCTCGTGGCGCCGCCCGGTTTTTCTGTTTGCCACTACTGCGCTTTGCATAGTAGTGTGCATCGCGTGGATAGCAGCCAGCTGCTCAAGGGTGTGCTCGATCTGGCGGTCCTCGCCGTGCTCGACGAACGTGACGGCTACGGCTACGACGTCGTCCGCAGGCTGAGGGAGGCGGGGCTCGACGACGTCGGAGACGCCTCCGTGTACGGCACACTGCGCCGCCTGTTCAAGGCCGGCGCGCTCAACTCCTACGTGGTGGCCTCCGACGAGGGACCCCACCGCAAGTACTACGGGCTCAACGAGGTCGGCAGGAGCATGTACGCCTCGTCGGCCAAGACCTGGACCTCTTTCGCGGCCACCATGGCCTCCCTGCTCAAGGAGGGGCAAGCATGATCACGCCCGAACAGTACGCGCAGGCCGTACGGGGTGCCCTGGCCGATCATCCGGAGCGCGAGGAACTGCTCGAAGACCTGGACGATCACCTGGCGGAGATCGCGGCCGAGTCCGACGCGCCGCTGGAGGAGCGGCTGGGGCCACCCGCCGCCTACGCCGAGGAGCTCGTGGCCGCCTACGGGGGCCGGCCGGAGAGCGGCCGGAAGCCCCGCCGCCGGACGAAGGAGCGGATCGCGACCGTGCACTCCCGGCTCCTGCGACAGGCGCCCTACCGGGGCCTCACGGGCTTCCTGCCCGAGTTACGGCCCGGGTGGTGGGTGCTGCGCGGCTACCTGGTGGCCATGGTGCTGCTGAGTGTGGCCATCGATGGCCGGCTCGTGCCGCAGACCCTGACCGACTGGGTGGTGCTGGCCGTGTGCGTCTGGGCCTCGGTCTGGCTGGGCAGGCGGTCGAGGGGGCGGCTGGCGGCGACGACCGCCTTCGCCGCCAACCTGGCGGCCGTGCTCGCGCTGGCCGCCGGGTTCGTGGCGGCGCAGTCGGTCGAGTCCTCCTCGCCCGTCAGCTACGCGGTGGCCGACGCCCCCGTGATCGTGCAGAACATGGCGCGGTCGGACGGGTTCTACAACATCAAGCCGTACGCCAAGGACGGCACCCCACTGACCGACGTCTACCTGTACGACCAGGACGGCAACCCGATCATCACCCACCCCGAGGAGAACGGCTACATGGTCGACCGCTCATGCGGCGAGCCGATTCTCAACCGCTACCCGCTGCCGCTGGTCGAGGTCGCCCCCGAGACGCAGACCGCCGCCCCGTGCCCCAGCCCGAGTCCTTCGGCCACCAAGTGATCGGGCACCATCGGTGCCATGAGCTTCGTACCTCCAGGCACCGGTTGGCCCGGCGACCCGGCGACCGCTGACACCCCGGTCGCCCACGACCCCGCGGACGTGCGCCGCCTCGCCGCCGCCGGCAGCACCCTGGCGGAGCTCACGGCCGCGCAGTCCGTCTGCCGGGCCTGCCCGCGCCTGGTGGAATGGCGCGAGGAAGTGGCCGAGGTGAAGCGGCGCGCGTTCGCGGAGGAGACCTACTGGGGGCGGCCGGTCGCCGGATGGGGCGACGACCGGCCGCGCGTCCTGCTCGTCGGCCTGGCCCCGGCCGCGCACGGGGGCAACAGGACCGGGCGGATCTTCACGGGTGACCGCAGCGGAGACTGGCTGTTCGCCTCGCTGTACCGCGCCGGACTGGCCGTACAGGAGACGAGCACGCACGCCGCTGACGGGCAGCGGCTGATCGGCGCCCGGATGGTGGCCTCAGTGCGGTGCGCGCCACCCGCGAACAAGCCCACGCCCGAGGAGCGGGCCACCTGCTTCCCGTGGCTGTCGCGGGAGCTCACGCTGACCGCGCCGAGCGTGCGGGTGGTCGTCGCGCTGGGCGGGTTCGCCTGGCAGGCCATGTGGCCTGCCCTGAAGGACGCGGGCTACACGCTGCCGCGCGTCAGGCCGCCGTTCGGGCACGGCGTCGAGGTCCAGGTCACGTACGGGCAGGAGCCGGTGACCCTCATGGGCTGTTATCACCCCAGCCAGCAGAACACCTTCACCGGCAGGGTGACCGCCCAGATGCTCGACGACGTCTTCGTCAGAGCCAGGGCGCTGGGGGTGTGACGCGTCGCACGACCTGGGGATTGGCTTTATGGGGTGCCCTTGACGTAGCCTTGTGAATAGTTTCACAAGCGCTCCCATGGGATGGGGAACCGAGGATGAACAAGCACATTCTGATCGTCGGCGGCGGTTACGTCGGCCTCTACACGGCATTGCGGCTACAGCGCACGCTCCGCTCGGAACTGCGCGACGGCGACGTGCGCATCACCATCATCGACCCCCACTCGTACATGACCTACCAGCCGTTCCTGCCCGAGGCGGCGGCGGGCAACCTCTCCCCGCGGCACGTGGTCGCCCCGCTGCGCCGGGTCCTGCCCAAGGTGCGCGTGCTCAACGGCAGCGTCACCGCCGTCGACCACGACGAGCGGACCGTCACCTTCCAGCCGGTCGAGGGCGAGCCGCGCGAGATCGCCTACGACGTCATCGTGATGGCCGCCGGCTCGATCTCGCGGACGCTGCCGATCCCCGGCCTGACCGACATCGGCATCGGGTTCAAGACCGTGGGCGAGGCCATCGCGCTGCGCAACCGGGTCCTGCACCTGCTCGACGTGGCCGAGTCGACCGAGGACCTGGAGGCGCGCCGCCGGGCGCTCACCTTCGTGGTCGTCGGCGCGGGCTTCGCGGGCGTCGAGGCGCTGGCCGAGCTCGAGGACATGGCCAAGGACTCGACCCGCTACTACCGCAACATCGAGCCGTCCGACATCCGCTGGGTGCTGGTGGAGGCCACGAACCGGGTGCTGCCCGAGGTCGGTCCCGAGATGGGCAAGTGGACGCTGGAGCAGCTGCGCGAGCGCGGCATCGACGTGAAGCTCGACACGCGCCTGGAGTCCTGCGAGGGCGGCCACGTGGTGCTCTCCGACGGCTCGAAGTTCGACGCCGACACCCTCGTGTGGACCGCGGGCGTCAAGCCCAGCCCGGTGGTCAACGACGGCGGCCTGCCCCTCGACGAGCGCGGCCGGATCAAGACCACCACGAGGCTGACGGTCGCGGGCGTCACGGACGCCTTCGCCGCCGGTGACGCGGCGGGCGTCCCCGACGTGACCAACCCCGGCCAGTACTGCGCGCCCAACGCCCAGCACGCCGTACGCCAGGCCAAGGTGCTCGCCGACAACCTGGTCCGCCATCTGCGAGGGCAGGAACTGGTCGACTACCGCCACAAGTATGTCGGATCGGTCGCCGGTCTCGGCCTGCACCAGGGGGTCGCGAACGTCTATGGCGTCAAGCTTCGCGGATTCCCTGCGTGGTTCATGCACCGCACTTACCATCTGTCGCGGGTGCCGACGCTGAACCGCAAGGTCCGTGTCGTCGTCGACTGGACTCTGGCCCTGTTCTTCAAGCGGGAGACCATCTCTTTGGGCGAGATGGAGCACCCGCGCGACGGGTTCAGAGCCGCCGTGGCGACGACCCGCCGCTAGCCCGTGTACAGCAGCGCCCCGGTGCGGCCGCATCGGGGCGTTTCGGCATTCTCGATCTCAATCGAGAGGGGATCCACGAGTGGGGCTCTCAGCGGTGACGGTGCTCGGCGTGGACCGGCCCGGCGTGATCGCCGCGGTCACCGGCTCGCTCGCCGACTGCGGGGCGAACATCCAGGACTCGACCATGACGCTGCTCGGCGGCCATGTCGCGATGATGCTGCTGGTCTCGGGCGACCTGAGCGCCGACGAGCTCACCAAGCACCTGTGCGCGCCGGACCTGGTGGTGACCGCCTCGGCCGTCGAGGCCCGCCGCTACTTCGGCGGCCGGCCGACCGGGCTCGGTTACGTCCTGACCGTCCACGGCCCGGACCGGCCGGGCATCATCTCGGCCATCAGCGCCGAGCTCGCCTCGGTGGGCGGCAACATCACCGGCATGAGCACCCGGCTCACCGGCCGGCTGTACGTCCTCATCGCCGACGTCGAGCTGCCCGAGGAGGTCGACGTGGCCGGGCTGATGCGCGGGCTGGCCACGGTCGGCTCGGGCCTCGAGTCCGAGATCACCTTCCGGCCCGTTGAACCGGACCTGTTGTGACCCCGCCGGACGGGATCGCCCGCGGAGTGCTCGACGCTCCGCACCCGCTCCTGTCCGCCCGGGCCCAGCAGGTGGATCCCACCGACCCCCGCGTGGTGAGCGCGGCGGCCGATCTCCTCGCCACCCTGCGCGGCGAACCGGGGACCGCGGGCCTGGCCGCCCCCCAGATCGGGCTGAGCTGGCGGCTGATCGCCTTCGACGCCGCCGGGCACCCAAGGGGTAGGTCGTGGGCCGGCGAGCTCGTGGTGGTCAATCCACGGCTCGCTGAGGCGTCTCACTGGTGCGTCGGGCGGGAAGGCTGCGCCTCGATCGCGGGTTTGACCGCTGACGTACGGCGAGCGACGCGTATCACAGTGCTTGGCAACTTGCCTGGCACGGGAGATCCCGTCACCATCGAGGCGGATGCATTCGAAGCTAGGTGCATTCAGCATCAACTGGACCATCTCGACGGCGTTCTGTTCCTGGACAGAGTGTCAGGAGCCCTATCACTTCACCGCAGACTTCACAGTTGTGACGCCTGATACGAAGTTGTGCTCCTCGGAAGCATGGTCCGTTTCGTATGATTGCGGCGCCCCCGTAGCCCAAAGGCAGAGGCAAACCCCTTAAAAGGGTTGTAGTGCGGGTTCGAATCCCGCCGGGGGCACCCGCATCTACCAGAGGAAATGCCTCACTAAACAACCCTCAGTAACCGCGGGAACTCAGGAACGGATCCGTTCGTTGTCCACCTGCTGAAGTCTCGAAACCACATAGATCTGAGTGCGGGTTGACCTAGGTGACGCCGCGTCCAATAAGCTCGGCGCACAGGAGGCAGCGATGGAGAGCAAGAACCCCGTTTTCAACCGGTCCAGGCAGGCCGGCGGGTGGCAGGGCACGACGCCCACCCCCGGGCAACTACAGAACATGTACGACTCCCCGTCGTACGCGCCCCCGGCCCCGTCCGCCTACCGGACGATGACGATCGACGACGTCGTGGTGCGCGGTTTCATGACCCTGGGCACGCTCGTCGTGGCCGCGGCCGCCGCCTGGTACCTCAACGTCCCTCTGGGTGTGGCCGTCGGCGCGGCCATCGTGGCGCTCGTCCTGGGGCTGATCGCCTCGTTCAGGATGAGCACCAACCCGGCGTTGATCCTCAGCTACGCCGCGTTCGAAGGAATCTTCCTCGGCGCGCTCAGCAGCGCCTACGAATCCCTCTACAACGGGATCGTGCTCCAGGCGGTGCTCGGCACCGCGTTCGCTTTCGGCGGAGTCCTGACCGTCTACGCGCTGCGCGTCGTCAGGGTGACACCGAAGTTCGTTCGGTTCGTGGTGGCCGCCGGCTTCGCGGCCCTCGGTCTGGTGCTCGTCAACCTGATCGCCGGGATCTTCATCCCAGGCGGCCTCGGGCTGCGCACCGACTCCCCGATCGGGTGGATCTTCAGCGTCGCGATGATCCTGATCGGCTGCTTCTTCCTGCTGCTCGACTTCAACTCGATCGAGGAGGGCGTCCAGCAGGGCGCCCCGGAGAAGTTCGCCTGGCAGTGCGCCTTCGGGCTGACGCTGAGCCTGGTGTGGATCTACCTCGAGGTGCTCCGGTTCATCAGCATTTTCACGCGTAGCGACTGACCGTTCGCCTCCTGGACCCCCTCTGGACCCCGCCGATCCGGCGGGGTCCTTCTCTTTGCGCGACCGAAAATCTACCCGCCGTTACAAAAACCTCGGTGGTTGGGGCTTGTCATTCCGGGGGACGTGTTGCAGTGTCGAGCAAAGGACCTTAATCCGTGGAGGTGCCCATGTCCTTGAACCACTCACCGGAGACGCAGACGAAGCTGATCGCAAGGGTCCCAACGATAACGGGACGCGAACTCCCCGAGTGGTTTCAAGCCATCGACAACGGCCCGTCCTTTCTGAGGTGTGACGAGCGGGCCAACTGGCTCGCCGACGAGCACGGGCTGTCCCATGGCTACGCCGCCGCCATCGTGCACGAACACGAGCGGTACCGCCATAACCGTATGGGCTTCCTGTAGAGCCCACACTCCGACCCGACCCGCGCCCGTGCCTTCGGTACGGGCGCGGAATCATGGGTGGATGGACCTAGACGAAGCACGAGACTTCCTGCGGCACAACCACCGCGCGGTGCTCCTCACCAGGCACGGCGACGGCCGCCCGCAGATGTCCCCGGTGTCGGTGGGCGTGGACGACGAGGGCTACCTCGTCATCAGCACCAGGGAGACGGCCGCCAAGACGCGCAACATCCGGCGCGACAGCAAGGTGACGATCTGCGCCTTCACGGACGCCTTCTACGGGAACTGGATCCAGGTGGAGGGCGAGGCGGAGATCATCTCCCTGCCCGACGCCATGGACCACCTGATCGCCTACTACCGGGGGATCTCGGGCGAGCATCCTGACTGGCCGGACTACGAGGCGGCGATGGTCCGCGACAAGAGGGTCCTGGTCCGCGTGACCCCGACCAAGGCGGGTCCGGACCACCACGGCTGAGGCGAGCTCACCGACGTTCAACGGCCCTGGAACGCCGGGCCGTTGAACGTCGGTGGTGAGACGTCGGTGGTGAGACTAGGAAAGGCGTTCGAGGACCATCGCCATGCCCTGCCCGCCGCCCACGCACATGGTCTCCAAGCCGATCGACTTGTCGTGGTGGCGGAGGCTGTTGATCAGCGTGGAGGTGATGCGCGCGCCCGTCATGCCGAACGGGTGCCCGACGGCGATCGCGCCGCCGTTGACGTTGAGGCGGTCGAGGTCGATGCCCAGATCCCGGTAGGACGGGATGACCTGCGCCGCGAACGCCTCGTTGATCTCCACCAGGTCGACGTCGTCGATCGCCATCCCCGCGCGCGACAGCGCCTGCTTCGACGCCTCGACCGGGCCGAGGCCCATGATCTCGGGGGACAGGCCGGTGACGCCGGTGGAGACGATGCGCGCCAGCGGTGTGATGCCCAGTTCGGCCGCCCGCGTGTCGCTCATCACGATGACGGCCGCGGCGCCGTCGTTCAGCGGACAGCAGTTGCCGGCCGTGACCGTGCCGTCGGGGCGGAAGACCGGCTTCAACCCGGCCACCCCCTCGTACGTGGTCCCGGCCCGCGGCCCGTCGTCCTTGCTGACCACGGTGCCGTCAGGGAGCGTCGCCGGGGTGATGTCCTTCTGCCAGAAGCCGTCGGCCAGCGCCTTCTCGGCCAGGTTCTGGGAGCGGACGCCGAACTCGTCCTGGTCGCGCCGGGTGACGCCCTTGATCTGGGCGAGGTTCTCGGCGGTCTGGCCCATCGCGATGTAGACGTCGGGGATCGTGCCGTCCTCGCGCGGGTCGTGCCAGCTGTGCCCGCCCTCGGCGGACGCCTTGCTGCGCGCGATGGCGTCGTCGAAGACCTGGTTCTGTGTCTCGGGCAGCGAGTCGGAGTTGCCCTTCACGAACCGCGACACCATCTCCACGCCCGCGGACACGAACACGTCGCCCTCGCCCGCCTTGATCGCGTGGAAGGCCATCCGGGTGGTCTGCAGCGACGACGAGCAGTAGCGGGTGACCGTGGTGCCCGGCACGTTGTCGAGGCCGAGCAGCACCGACACCACGCGGGCCATGTTGAAGCCCTGTTCACCGCCGGGGAGACCGCAGCCGAGCATGAGGTCGTCGATCGTCGTCGGATCGAGCTGTGGCACCTTGGCGAGCGCGGCCTGGATCATCTGCACGGTGAGGTCGTCAGGACGTATGTCCTTCATCGAGCCCTTGAAGGCTCGCCCTATGGGTGAGCGAGCGGTAGCGACGATCACAGCTTCAGCCATCTTCATCCTCCTGTGTCGGCCGTTAGAACTATATTCCAGTCCTGGCGGCGGAGCACGGAGGGGCCCGGCCGCCGTACGCGCGTGGCGCCCGGCCAGGGGTCGGGCGCCGTGACCTGCGCGTACTTGGCGGCTTCGAGGGCGTGAGGGATAGGCGGTCAGCTCGTGGGGGATGGGCCGTCAGCTCGTGGGGAGGGGCCGTCAGCCGTACATGCCGGGCGCCGTGGCCGTGCCGTCGTTGAGCGCGTGGACGGCGCCTTTCTCGTCACGCCAGAGGCGCCAGCCGTCCTGGCTGCCGGTGAACCAGGGGGGCGGGGCCGTCGTGGACGCGAGTCGCTTGCCGGTCGCGAGGTCGTACTCGCAGACGGCGGCTATCGAGTAGAAGCCGGGGGCCTGGGCGCGGAGCGGGAGCGGTTTGGGGTCCGTGACGCAGAAGGACCAGCCGCGCTGGTCCTCGACCGGGACCGGCCCGCCCGTCGTCAGGTCGAAGGCGGCGCCCTTGGCGTCGTGCTTGAGGAAGCCGAGCTTCTCCATGCGGTCGGGGAAGGCCAGCCACCAGCCGGAGCCGGGCACCTCGGAGGCGGGGATCTGGCCGACGACCCGGCCGCTCTCGGAGTCGAGCCGGGCGAAGCCGCCGTAGGTGCCCTGCCGGTCGACCGGGCGCACGACGGGAGCGTAGCCGGGGCTGCCGCTGGGGTAGACGCGGACGACCGAGGGACGCATCCAGTTGATCGTGCCGTCGCCGGTCTTGATGGAGAACAGGCCGAAGGTGGAGGCCTTCTTCGTCCGCGGGTTGGTGTAGGGGGCGACGTAGCCGATCAGGTTGTCGCCGGTCGAGCCGAAGGCCCACCCGCCCGACATGTCGATGCCGGGGCCGAGCGCCTGCTCGATCGGCTGCTGCCACTGCAGCTTGCCGGTCTTGAGCTCGTACGACTCGATCATGGGGTTGGCGGCCAGGCGGAGCAGCAGCACCCGGTCGGGATCCGACCACTCGACCTCGGCGATCCCGGGCAGCTTCCACAGCTGCTTGCCGCTGGCCGGATCGAGCACGACCACGCGGGCGGTGGAGAGCGCGGTGTGCTCCGAGAGGCAGATGTAGGACCCGCAGCGCTGCGGGCCGAACGTCGAATGCACCGGCCGCGTCCACTTCTGCGCGCCGGTGCGCGCGTCGCGGGCGACGATGGCGGCGTTCCAGCGGCCCTTCTTGGCCGGGTCGACCGCCACCACGACGGCCTGGCCGGGGGCCGTCTCGACGATGGCGGGCGCGGAGACCCCCATGCCGGGCAGCCGGCCGGCCATGGTGGCCGGCTGGGCCCAGAGCTTGTTGCCGTGGGCGAGGTCGACGGCGACGGTCTCCAGCGTGCCGTCGGGCTTCATGGAGGTGGTGGTGACGACCCCGCCCGCGGCCGACATCCGGCTGACCGCGTCGATCTCGTCGTTGTGCCAGGTCGGGAAGTGGACCGTGGCCGCGCCGCTGTCGGAACAGCCGGCCAGGGCCAGGATCCCGGCGAGAGTGAGGGCGGCGTTCGCGAGGGGCCGAAGCACGAGCAATCCACTCCAAAGGGACGAGGAGTGACGGCTTCGGTTCGGAGGGTGACCGGGATCAGGCGTCGTTAGGCGTCTCTCCCAGCCGGCGGCGGAACAACGTCGCCCACTTGCCGTGGAGACCCGTCGCCCGCCCGGCGACCGTGGTCGCGGAGACCTCGGTGCCGGGCTCCTCCGCGGCCGTAGCCGCCGCGAGGTAAATCGGTTGCAGTCCTTCGCCGCGCGCGGGTCGAGGTTCTGGCCACAATCCCAACGCAGCGCATACAGAAGGTAGCACTGCGTAAGCTGCCTGTGCGTAACCTCGGGCAGATGGGTGGAAACGATCGGGTCCGAACATCTCGCCCGGATTTGTCGCGAAATCCGGGCCCAGGACGTCGGCGAACGAGACCGTACGCCCGCCCGCGTCGACCACCGCGACCGTCTGGGCCGCGGCCAGCTGGCGGCTCCAGCGCCGCGTCACCCAGCGCAGCGGCTGCGCGATGGGCCGTACGGTGCCGAGGTCGGGACAGGTGCCCACGACCACCTCGGCGCCCGCCTCGCGCAGGCGGCGCACGGCCTTGCTCAGGTGGCGTACGGCGACCGCGGGCGGGGTCTGGGTGGTGACGTCGTTCGCGCCGACGAAGATCACCGCAAGTTGGGGCTCCGCCTTCAGCGCCCGGTCGACCTGGTCGGCGAGTTCGGCCGACGGGGCTCCCGACTTGCCGACCACGCGGAGGCGTACGGGGCGTTCGGCGACGGAGGCAAGCCCGTTCGCCAGCAACACGCCCGGGGTCCCGGCCGGGTCGGTCATCCCCAGGCCGACGGAGAGGGAATCGCCCAGCAAGACCATGGTGAGCGGGGTGCCGGGGAAGTCGCCGTAGACGCCGTCGGAGGGTGGCCCCTCCATGCCGTGGGGGCGGCCGATCATCTTCCTGGCCAACAGGCTCTCGGCCATCAGCAGGCCGTACGCGGTGGCGCCGAGAGCCGTCAGCCCGCCGCCGCCGAGTGCCGCCGCCGTCGCGATCTTGCGCGCCGCCCGCGCCGTGCCCGCTGCCCAGACCACGTGCGTGCTCCTCTCGGCCGAACACGGCGGTAGCGTTTGCCTTGAAAACTAGCCGAGTGCCCGCCACCCCCACGGGAGCTCGGCCCTCGGCAAGCTGACCAAGCTTCGGCAAAGAAGGTGAACACCTCGGTGCGCGTTTACGATTCCCTGGTCGAGTTGATGGGCAACACCCCGCTCGTCAGGATGCACAAGGTCTCCGCAGGCCTCCCCGCCCAGGTGCTCGCCAAAGTCGAGTACTTCAACCCGGGCGGCTCGGTCAAGGACCGCATCGCGGTCCGCATGATCGACGCGGCGGAGGCGTCGGGGGAGCTCCGGCCCGGTGGCGTGATCGTCGAGCCGACGTCCGGCAACACGGGCGTGGGCCTGGCCATCGTGGCCCAGCAGCGGGGCTACAAGTGCCTGTTCGTGGTGCCCGACAAGGTGGCCCAGGACAAGATCGCGGTGCTGCGCGCCTATGGCGCCGACGTCGTGGTCTGCCCGACCGCCGTGTCGCCCGACCACCCGGACTCTTACTACTCGGTGTCCGACCGGCTGGCCCGCGAGGTGCCCAACGCCTGGAAGCCCGACCAATACTCCAACGTCAACAACCCCGATTCCCACTACTACTCGACCGGTCCCGAGGTGTGGGAGCAGACCGAGGGCCGGGTCACCCACTTCGTGGCGGGCATCGGCACCGGGGGCACGATCAGCGGCGTCGGTCGCTACCTCAAGGAGATCTCCGACGGCCGCGTGAAGATCATCGGGGCGGACCCCGAGGGCTCCGTCTACTCGGGCGGTTCGGGCCGCCCGTACCTCGTGGAGGGTGTCGGCGAGGACATCTGGCCGGCCACCTACGACACGAAGATCTGCGACGAGATCATCGCGGTGTCCGACAAGGACTCCTTCAACATGACCCGGCGGCTCGCCCGCGAAGAGGCCCTGCTGGTCGGCGGCTCGTGCGGGATGGCCGTGGTCGCGGCGCTGGAGGTGGCTGCCAAGGCCGGGCCCGAGGACGTGGTGGTCGTCCTTCTGCCCGACGGCGGGCGCGGCTACCTGTCCAAGATCTTCAACGACGACTGGATGGCCGACTACGGCTTCCTGACCACGTCGTCCGAGGAGGGCCTGGTCCGTGACGTACTGGCCCGCAAGGGGGCGGGCCTGCCGGAGTTCGTGCACGTGCACCCGCACGAGTCGGTCGGTACGGCCATCGCCATCATGCGCGAATACTCGGTGTCGCAGCTTCCGGTGATGAAGGAGGAGCCGCCGGTCATGGCGGCCGAGGTGGTCGGCTCCATCGTCGAGCGCGACCTGCTCGAGGCCCTCTACCGCGGCCGGCTCTCCTCCGAGGACACGATCGCCGAGCACATGTCGTCGCCGCTGCCGATGATCGGCAGCGGCGAGTCGGTGGCGCACGCGGTGGAGGCGCTGGAGAAGGCGGACGCCGCCGTGGTGCTGGAAGACGGCAAGCCGGCCGGGCTACTGACCCGCCAGGACCTGCTCGCCTTCCTCGCCAACCACTAGGGCCTTAACCACTAGGGCCTTAACCACTAGGGCCTTAACCACTAGGGCTTTCTGATCGACTCGATCACGGTGCCGAGCCCCTCCGAGCCGCGCCCCTCGGCGTCGGCCCGTTCGAACAGCTCCTTGAGCGCGTTCGGCACCGTGGTCTCCAGCCCGGCGTCCTTCAGCGCGTGGACGACGTGGTCCATGCCGACCGCCTGCATGTGCAGGGAGTTGAGCTCACCCGGATACACCCGGGCTTCGGTCTCCTCGGCGAGGATCTTGGCGAACCCCATCGGTCCGTCGCCTCCGAGTTGCGTGAACGTCTCCCTGGCGAACGGCAGGAAGTCCCGGGGCGGCACCCCAGCCGTGCCGAGCAGCGAGAGCGCGTGCATGTAGCTGGTCAGGCTGGACCAGAAGATCAGCAGCTGCGCCTGGTAGTACATCATCGCCAGGCCCTGGTCCTCACCCACATAGGTGATCGTGGCCAGCGCCTTGAGCGTCTCGGCGTGCCGGTCGACGGTCTCCTTCGGGCCACTGTAGAAGGTGTACGCCATGGGCAGCCCGATGGCGGGCGGCGGCACCATGATCCCGCCGGTGACGAGTGTGCCGCCCCGCCCGGCCACCCACTCCGCCGCCGCGCGCAGCTCCTCCGGGGTCCCCGAGCTGAGGTTGACCAGCACCTTCCCGTCCAGCCGCGCATCGCTCAGACTGTCGTACATGGCCTGGTAGCTCACCTGGCTGATGACCAGCAACTCGCCTTCGGCCGCTTGGTCCGCTCGCCGGGCGCCTCTGGCCACGAGCGGGTCCGTCTTGCTCTTGGTACGGTTCCAGACGGTCACCTCGTGGCCCGCCGCGAGGAACGTCTCCGCCATCTTCGACCCCATCGGGCCCATTCCGATCACTGTCACTCGACTCATGAGCCCCACCATCGAACGTCCCCCTACGGAAATCCTTCCGCCTCGCTACGGGTTGTCCTTGACGTGGTGAGTTTCGGGGTGCTCGGGCCGCTGGCGGTCTGGACGGACGACGGCCGCCCGATCCAGGTGACGGAACCCAGGATGCGGGCGCTGCTGGCCGACCTCCTGGCCCACGGGGGCGGGCCGGTCTCGATGGACCGGCTGATCCACGACCTGTGGGGGGAACGGCCCTCCCGCAATCCCGTCGGCACCCTCCAGGCACGCGTCTCCCAGCTCCGCCGCGCCCTCGGCGACCCCGGCTCGATCGTCCACACCCCGGCCGGCTACCGCCTGGCACACGCCGCCCCCTCTCGGGCCGGAGGCTCCGGTGCCGCGCTGGACGCGGACCGGTCTCTTGCGGCGCTGGGGGAGGGTCGTTTTCGTGTCGCGCTGGACGCGGACCGGTTCCGCGAGCTCGTCGGCGAGCGTGCCGCGGATCCGCGTGAGCGGGCCGCTCAGCTCCACGAGGCGCTGAGCCTGTGGCGCGGTCCCGCGTACGCCGACCTCGCCGACGAGGAGTTCCTCCGTCCGGAGATCGCGCGTCTGGAGGAGCTGCGCCTGGCCGCCCTCGAAGAGCAGGCGGAGGTACGGCTCGCCCTGGGCGAGGACGTGGACCTGGCCGATCTGGTCTCCCGGCACCCGTTGCGCGAGCGCCTGCGCGCCCAGCACATGACGGCCCTGTACCGGGCCGGACGGCAGAGCGAGGCCCTGGCCAGCTACGGCGAGCTGCGCGAGCGATTGGCGGAGGAGCTGGGCCTGGACCCCACGCCCGAGCTGGCGGCACTCCAGGCGGCGATCCTTCGGCAGGACCCTTCGCTCGTCCGGCAGGCCCCTTCGCCCGCTGCCCAGCCGCCCCGCTCCAACCTGCCGTCGCCGCTCACGGAGCTGATCGGCAGGGACGCGGAGGTCGCCCAGGCCCGCGACCTGCTGGACGCCGCCCGCCTGGTGACGCTCACCGGTCCCGGCGGCGTGGGCAAGACCCGCCTCGCCCTGGAAACCGCCCGTTTCCTCCTCGAGGAAAGCACCGCCCCCTTCGACGAGAGCACCGCCTTCCCCGACGGGGTGTGGCTGGTGGAGCTGGGCGGGATCACGGACGTGGCCGAGGCGGTCGCGGACGTGCTCGGCGTACGGGACGACGACGCCGCGCCACTGCCGCCGAGGCTGGCGACCGCCCTGGCCGCCAAGCGCGCGTTGCTCGTGTTCGACAACTGCGAACACCTGGTGGAGGAAGCGGCGGAACTGATCTCCGCACTGCTACGGGCCGCCCCAGGGTTGCGGATCCTGGCGACCAGCCGGGAACCGCTCCGGGTGACCGGCGAACGCGTCCATGTCGTACCACCGCTGACCGAGCCCGACGCGGTACGCCTCTTCACGGTCCGCGCCGGAATCAAGCTGAACAAGCCGAACGCCACCACCACGGGCGCGACCGTCACGAATGCCACCACCACGGACGCGACCGGCGGTCCGAGTAAGTCGAACGAGGTGGGGGAGGCGGTCGCGACCATCTGCCGGCGGCTCGACGGACTGCCGTTGGCGCTGGAGCTGGCCGCGACACGGGTGCGGGCGTTGGGTGCGCGGGAGGTGGCCGAGCGGCTCGACGACCGGTTTCGCCTGCTCAGCTCCGGCATGCGTGATGCCCCATCGCGCCAGCGCACGCTCCGGGCGGTGATCGACTGGAGCTGGGACCTGCTGTCCGGTCATGAGCGGGTCGTGCTGCGGCGGTTGGCCGTACACGCGGACGGGTGCTCGCTGGAGGCGGCCGAGGCGGTCTGCGCCGAGCCCGGCGTGGACGTGGTGGACGTGCTGGCCCGTCTGGTCGACCGCTCGCTGGTGGTGGTGTCCGCCGGGCCCAGGTACCGGCTGCTGGAGTCCGTCGCGGTCTACTGCGCCGAGCGGCTGGCCGAGGCGGGCGAGCACGGGCAGATCGCCGTACGTCACGCCCGCTACTACACGGCGCTGGCCGAACGGGCGGATCTGCGCGGTCCAGGGCAGAGACAGTGGCTCGAACGCCTGGACGCCGAGACCGCCAACCTGAGGCTCGCCCTGTCGGGTCCGGAGCCGCTCCGCCTGGTCAACGCGCTGGCCTGGTACTGGTTTCTACGCGGCCGCATGGGCGAGGCCCGCCGCTCGCTGGCCGCCGCCCTGTCCAGCGCCGCCCCGGCGCCTAGGGCCACTCTGGTGTCCGGAGTCGCTCCGGAGTTGGGGGTTGCCTCGGTGTCCGGGGTCGCCGCCCTGTTCAGCGTTGCCCCGGCATCTAACGCCACCCCGGTGTCCGGAGTCGGCCCGGCGTCCGGAGTCACCTCGGCTGTGCCCGCCACCGATCCGAGCGTCGGGCGGGCGGCTGTGGCGTCGGTGTGGTTGGCGGGGATGGCGTTGTCCGTCGGGGAGGTGGCGCCGCCTGTGCGGGTGGCTGGGCTCGATGCCGGAGGGCGGGCGCTGGCCGACTGGTTCCTGACCCATGTGCGCTGGGCGTACGGCGATCATGGCGCCCACGAGGCGGCGGCGAGTCGGGCGCTGGGCGCGTTCGAGGCGCTTGGCGACCGTTGGGGGATCGCCGCCGCGCTCAGTCTGCGCGCGAAGCTGGCCGTCGGGCGGGGGGATCTGGCCGCGATGGAACGGGACGGACGGCGGAGTCTGGAGCTGTTCGGCGAGCTGGGGGATGCCTGGGGGCGGTTGGAGGCCATGGACGCGCTCGACCGGCTGGCCGAGATACGGGGTGACTACGCCGAGGCCGCCAGGTTGCGCGAGGAGCAGTTGCGGCTGGCGGAGGAGCTCGGCTTCGAGGTCGCGTTCAAACTGGCCGGACTGGGCCGTGTGGCCCTCCTGGCGGGCCATTATGGGCGGGCCGACCACTACCACGAGCGGGCCAGACTGCTGGCCGTGGAGCAGTCCTACAAGGCCGCGGAGGAGCATGCCGTGCTCGGGCTGGCACTGAGCGCCAGGCGACAGGGCGACTACGTGCGGGCGGAGGGGCTGCTGACGCCGTGGCTCGGCTGGCTGCGTGAGGTGCGGGGGACGCCCGGCATCGCGTTCGTGCTGGCCGAGCTGGGGTTCGCCGCCGAGCAGCGCGGTGACGCCGGGACGGCGCTGGCCAGGCAGCGCCAGGGCTACGAGGCGGCCCGAGCCACCGGGGACCCGAGAGCGGTCGCGCTCGCCTTGGAAGGGCTGGCGGGCGCGCTGTCACTCACGGCCGAGCACCCCGGGGAGGGACAACAGGCCGAGCAGACCAGGAACGGACAACAGGCCGAGCAGACCGGGAACGGACGACGGGCCGAGCAGACCGGGAAGGGGCTACAGGTCCGAGGGAGTCGTTCCGGCGGGTACAGGGAAGCGGCGGGGACGCCCGGCTGGAGCCGTTCCGAGGAGTACTGGGAGGCGGCGGGGATGCTCGGCGTGGCGGCCGCGCTCAGGGAGGCGGCCGGGATGCTCGGCATGGCCGCTGCGCTCAGAGAGGCGGTGGGTGTGCCGTTGCCCGCCCCCGAGCGGGCCGACGTCGACCGGATCACCGCCAGGCTGCGCGCCGCGATGGGTGCGGAGTACGACGCCGCGCACGCCTCAGGACGTCGGAAACTCCGCGACCACTTCCCAGGCACCGTCGGAGCCGGGCCCGGCGTAGAGGCGGCCGCCCAGTGCCTCCACCCGCTCGGCCATCCCGACCAGCCCGAACCCGCCGCCCAGGCGCGAGAGCCGGGGGTCGGCGGCTGAGCCGAAGTTGCGGATGCGCAGCAGTACGAGCTGGTCGAACCGGCGTAGCTCGGCCTCGACCCAGTCGGCCCCCGGCGCGTGCTTGCGGATGTTGGTGAGCGCCTCCCGCAGCACCCGGTGGACCGTCGTCATGACCTCCGGCGCCAGGGTGTGGTCGTCGATGCCGGACCCGATCTCGAACGCGACGCGCGGCCCGTTCGCCGAGAACCGTTCCGTCAGCAGCCGCAGATCGGCCAGCGACGTGCCGGGGGTCCTGGCGGCCTCGTCCTCGGCGCGCAGCACGCTGACCAGGCGCCGCATCGAGGTGAGCGCGTCCGTCCCGGCGCCGGCGATGGCGTCGAGGGCGGGCAGCACGGCTTCTGGCTTCATGGCGGCGACCGTGCGGGCGGCCTGGGCCTGTACGACGATGCCGGTGATGTGGTGGGCGACCAGGTCGTGCAGCTCCCTGGCCACCTCCAGGCGCTCCGCACGCCGTACGGAATGGACGGCCTCCTTGCGGCGCTCCTGCTGGAAGCGGAGGTAGCCGCCGACGGCGGCGGTCATCGTCCACGCGGTGAAGAGGATGAAGGAGAAGACCAGCTTGTTCTGGGGATCGCGCGAGGCGCCCTCCGCCATGAGGACGACCAGCGCGGTGCCCCCGAACACCACGGCCCGCTTGATCGGCTCGACGTGGCGCAGCACGCCGAGCGTCAGGATGATCAGCGCGCCGGTCTCCGCCGCCCCGGGCACGCCCACGAACCCGCTGAGGGCGATCACCATCGAGGTGGCGAGCGAGAGGGCCAGCATGACGACGAACGTCTCGACCCGGAAGCGGCGCCGCAGGATGGCGGCCGCGATGCCCGCGACCCCGCAGATCGGCACGAGCCACTGGACGCCGCCCCTGGTCCCGGCTATCGCGAGGTCCATGAGGAGCATCATGGCCAGCCAGCCGACCGCCGCGATGTCGCTCAGCCGGCGGATCCAGTAGACGACCTGCTTGGCTTCCCCCACTCCTAGGAGCCTAAGCCGCAAGTCGGATGGTGGGCATCGACCGTTCGGCTGAGGGGGCTCGCCGAGGACCAGCCCTTCAGCGGAGGCGGCGGCGGGGGGCCGTCGGCGATGCTGATACATGTCCGGAAGGGGGACGGGAAAATGATTGTCCTTGGGTTCGTACTACTGGGTATCGGGTTGGTCGTGGGTCTGCTGCTGGCGCTGGCCGACCCGGTGCTGCTCTCCCGCATCAACGGGGAGCACGCGGAGGGCGGCAGCGGCCGCCACATCCAGGTGCCCGCACGCGACGCCGACGTTATACCGCTGGCGACGAGGGCAGGCGGCGACAGGAAGAAGCCGCGAGCAGCCTGAGACCTGGCTTGCGCGGGGCATGACGCGCGAGTCACGCGGGCGCGGTTGGGGACGGCGCCCGCCTCGGCCCGCGGTCCGTTGGGGAACGGCCCGCGGCCCGTTCC
>NZ_JBEZDM010000027.1:0-153645 GCF_040648335.1 Nonomuraea sp. NPDC049158 | reverse complement strand
CGCGAGGGGGCTGGCAAGCCCCCTCGCCTAGGGGCGAAGCCCCCAGTGAGGCTGCCCGAGCGCAGCGAGGACCATGCCTGTCGGGGGTCGAAGGGGGCGGCAGCCGCCTCCGCAAAATGAGGCTTAGGAGGTGGTTTCGCGCCACCTGTTGGTGATGGGGAGGCGGCGGTCGCGGCCGAAGTTCTTCGGGGTGATCTTCGGGCCCGGCGGGTACTGGCGGCGCTTGTACTCGGCCGTGTCCACCAGGCGGATGATGCGCGTCACCAGGGCGGGGTCGTGGCCGGCCGCGATGAGCTCCTGTACGCCCATGTCCTTCTCGACATAGTCGTCGAGCAGCCGGTCCAGCACCTCGTACGGCGGCAGCGAGTCGGTGTCGCGCTGGTCGGGCCGCAGCTCGGCGCTCGGCTCCTTGGTGATCGAGTTCTCCGGGATGGGCCGCTCGGCGTCGAGGCGGAACGACGGGTCGCCGTGGGCGTTGCGCCAGCGGGACAGCTCCCACACCATCGTCTTCGGTACGTCCTTGATCGGGGCGAAGCCGCCCGCCGAGTCGCCGTACAGCGTGGAGTAGCCCGTCGCCAGCTCGCTCTTGTTGCCGGTCGTCAGCACCAGGTGGCCGTGCTCGTTGGACAGGCCCATGAGGATCGTGCCGCGGACGCGGGCCTGAAGGTTCTCGGCGGCCAGCCCGGACAGGTCGATCTCCTTCTCGAAGGCGTCGACGATCTCGCCGATCGGCACCACCCGGGCGTTGATGCCCTGCCTGCGTACCAGCTCCTCGGCGTCGCCGAGCGAGTGGTCGGAGGAGTAGCGCGAGGGCATCAGCACCACGTGGACCCGGTCCGGCCCGATCGCGTCGGAGGCGATGGTCGCGGTCAGCGCCGAGTCGATGCCGCCGGACAGGCCGAGGATCACCGACTGGAAGCCGTTCTTGGCCACGTAGTCGCGTACGGCGAGCACCAGCGCCGAGTAGACCTCCGCGTGCGGGTCCAGCCGCTCCGCCACCCGCGCGGGCACGGGCTCGCGCGGCTCGACCGGGTCGGACGACAGCACCAGGCGGTCCACGGTGATGGTGGAGCCGTCGCCCGCGTCGTACGGGAACGCCCCGGTCTCGGCGGTGGAGACCGGAAGGTCCAGGTCCACCACGAGCAGCTCCTCGCGGAACTGCCCCGCGCGCGCCACCAGCTCGCCCGCCGCGTCCACCACGATCGAGTCGCCGTCGAAGACCAGCTCGTCCTGCCCGCCGACCTGGTTGACGTAGACGAGCGCGCACCCGGCCTCACGCGCCCTGCGCGCGCACAGCTCCAGGCGTACGTCGTCCTTCTCCTTCTCGTACGGCGAGGCGTTGGGCGCCACCAGCAGACCGGCACCCGCCTGGCCCACCACGGCCACCGGGCCGCCCTCCTGCCACAGGTCCTCGCAGACCGCGATCGCCACGTCGACCCCGTGCAGCCGGAAGATCGGCAGCCGGTCGCCGCGCACGAAGTAGCGGTATTCGTCGAACACCCCGTAGTTGGGCAGGTGGTGCTTGGCCGTGCGGACGACCACCTCGCCCCGGTAGAGCACCGCGGCGGCGTCGAGTGAGGCGCCCTTGGGCTGGCCGATGCGCGGCGCGAGCCCCGCCCGGTCGACGTAGCCGACGACCACGGGCAGCTCGCCGAGCCCCTCCTCCCGCAGTCTCAGCGCGACCTCGCCCAGCGTCCTGATGCTGGCGTCCACGAAGGACGTACGCAGGACCAGGTCTTCCACTGGATAGCCGGTGAAGAACATCTCCGTGAAGACGGCCAGGTGCGCGCCGCGGTCCGCGGCGTCGCGGGTCCACGTGAGCAGTCGGTCGGCGTTGCCGGAGAGGTCGCCTACGGTTGGGTTTGTCTGTGCCAGCGCGATGCGGAGATGTGCCACAAAGGTCAGCCTAGTACGGTGCCGTTTTTATCGTCCAAGCGACGAGAAGTGGGTTCGCTCACAGAGCCGGCTGGAGGGCGCGCCGCCTGATCGCCGGGCCGAGCGCCAGCATGGCCACCGCCGACAGCAGCCCGACGCCGCCCACCGTGAACCACAGGGCCTGCGGCCCCACGTCCAGCAGCGCGCCACCGGCCAGCGGCGCCAGCACCGAAGCGGCCGACCACGCGAACCCGAACAGCCCCGAGTAACGCCCCCGCAGGTGCGCGGGCGCCAGCGCCGCGACGATGGTCCCCGCGATGCCCGCCGTCATGATCTCGCCGGCCGTCCAGACGGCGATGGTGACGCCCAGCCAGACGGCATCGGTGACGAACGCGGTGAGCGCGAACCCGCCCCCCGTGATGGCCAGCCCCAGCGCGAGCGTCCTGGCGGCGTCCAGGCGGCCGATCCAGCCGGACACCAGCGGCTGCGCGATGACGATCAGTACCCCGTTCAGCGCCATCGCCACCCCGAACTCCCCGGTGGACAGTCCCACCTGCTTGACCATCGCCACCGGCAGCATGGTCACCGTCTGCATGTACACCAGCGCCTGCCCCAGCACGACGAGCGTGAAGGCGACCATCACCCGGTCGCGCAGCACCACGCCGAACCCGCCCGTCGACTTCCGCTCGGTCGTGCGGGTCTCGGGGACCGCCCGCCAGACCAGTACGGCGAAGACCACGCTGCTGACGGCGTCGATCCAGAACAGCCAGCCGAAGCCGAGCTGGGCCAGCCACCCGCCCGCCGTCATCCCGACCGCGTAGCCGAGGTTGATGGCCCAGAACAGCAGCCCGTACGCCCTGGGCCGCTCCACCGGCGAGACCAGGTCCGCCACCAGGGCGTTGGACGCGGGCCGATAGGCGTCTACCACCAGCCCCAGCACGAACATCGAGGCCGTGATCGCGGCCAGGGAGGTGCTGTACCCCAGCGCCAGCATCGCGGCCGCGGTGGCGATCATGCTGCCGGACAGCGTGGCGCGCCGCCCGATCCGGTCGGTCAGCCACCCGCCGAGCAGTTGCGAGATCAGCGACCCCGCCCCGAACACGGCCATCACGAGCCCCGCGCCGGCCACCGAGACGCCTCTGGCCTGTGTCAGATAGACGCCGGTGAACGGCATCACCATGGTGCCCAGGCGGTTCACCAGCGTGCCGCTCCACAAGGCCCAGAACGGCCGGGGGAGTCCGCCCACCTGGGACCTCAGAAATGATTGCTTCTCAACAACGGTGCTAGTCACGGGACTAAGACTGATCTGTCGCCTTTGGTGGCCGCGAACGATTTAGGGCAGACTAAAAGGTATGTCGGTGATGTGGGTGATGCGGCCGGAGGACGTCGCGCGGATCAGGTTCGCGTTCTCGCCTATGTGGGAGCTGGTCGCCAGCCTGCGTACGCTGCAGGACCCGGCCAGGCAGTCGCTCCACCTGCCGTGGATCAAGTGCGTGCGCCCCCGCCTCGCGGAGCTGGACCTGACCGAGCTGTTCGCGCTCGTCCCGCCGAGCGGCTATCTCGCCGACTTCATCACGCCGCCGCCCGACACGCCGCTGCCGGACTTCTCCGCCGAGCTGGATCGCGTACGGCTCACCCCGCCGGAACGGGCCCGCGCCGAGGCGGCCGAGGTACGGGGAACCGACCCGGCGGTGATCGAACGGTTCATGGCCGATCCGGCGGCGGGTGTGGCCCGGGTCGCCGACGCGCTGCGGATTTACTGGGAGACGTGCTTCGCCGAGTTCTGGCCGCGCGTCTACGGGCTGCTGGAGCGCGACGTGCTGCGCAGGTCGCGGCAGCTGGCCCAGGGCGGTGCCCGCGAGCTGTTCGCGGCGCTCGATCCGGCCGTGGAGTGGACGGGGGAGCGGCTGCACATCGACCGGCCGTGGTGTGCGCAGGGCGGGCTACATGGCGACGGGCTGGTGCTGGTGCCGAGCGCGTTCTACTGGCCGTCGGTGGCCGTGATGTCGGCCCCGTACCAGTCGATGCTGGTCTATCCGGTGCTGGGCGTCGGGACGCTGTGGGAGCAGGGCCCGCCGCCCGCGCCCGAAGCGCTGGCGGCGCTCATCGGGCGCAGCCGGGCGCGGATCCTGCTCGCGCTGGCCGAGCCCAGCACGACCTCGGCGCTGGCCGGGCGCATGTCGCTCACGCCCGGCGCGGTCAGCCAGCACCTCGGCGTGCTCAGCGGCGGCGGGCTGGCCGTCGGGATGCGCGTCGGCAAGCAGGTCGTGTACCGCCGCACCGCCGCGGGCGACACGCTGGCCGCGAGCACGCCCGCCCCCGCGCTCGCTCCCACACCCGCCTTCGCCGGTCGTCAGTTGTAGCGGGTGGACTCCAGGAGCCAGTCGAGGTGGGCGCGCGGCGCGGCCAGGTAGGCGCACGCCACCTTGCTCACATCGCGCGCCAGCCTGGGCGTGAGCGTGTCGAGCGGCAGGCTCCGGGCCGCCTCGCGCATGTCCTGGCAGCGCTCGGCGATCCGGTCGAGCACCCAGGCCGTGGCCTCCGGCTGGTCCAGGCCGAGCTGGTGCATCACCACCACGACGAGGTTGTGCCCGTCGCCGCGTTCCTTGGGCAGTGAGGCCACGTCGTTGCACCAGGCGGTGACGTCGGTACAGGCGTCGACGAGCTGCTGCCACGGCTCGCAGGCGTGCACCCACGCGGGCACCTCCACCCGCAGGCACGGCTCCACGAGGTCGTAGAGGTAGGGGCCGACGGTCCCCCTGCGCAGCGCCGGATACTGCTCCAGGGTCGGTACGCGGCCCGTGGCGCGGTTCTCGGCCTCGATGCGGCAGGCGTCGTGCTGACGCCGCAGGTTGGCCGCGAACCTGGTCCGCCACAGGTCGCTCATCCGGGCGCTGGTCACCCGCCACAGGTCGGCGAAGGCCGCCTCCAGCGGGTGGGCCGCGCCGCCCGCCAGCAGGCCCTGGAAGACCTCCAGCCGGCCCGGCCCCTCGTCGAGCTCGTCGTCGAGGTTGAACAGCCAGGTCAGCCACTGCGCGAACAGCGCCGCCGCGGCCGCGTCGAACTCGGCGAACGCGCGGCCCGCCATCCGGTGGAACCCCACACCGGGACCGGCGTGGAGATCGGTTCGCCGGGCCCAGTCCAGTACGGCCGCCTCGATCGCGTACACGGCCGGATGCATGCGGCAGGGCTCCGCCATGGCGGGCACCCGCTCGGTGAGCACCAGCAGCGTGGTGGCGGCGGGCGCGCCGCGGCGCGGCCCGGGAGCCAGCGGCTTCCACTGGAGCATGGACCTCAGGGCGGTGCGCACCGAGGTGATCACGTCGGTACTCATAGGGGACCAAAGAGCCAGTTGCCCGCGGCGCTCGGGTCGTCGCTGACGTAGTACTGCCGGGCGGCCACGATCAGCTCGTCCACGGTCAGCACGCCCCTGCCCGCCCGGTCGAGCCGGTCGAACGCCTCGTCCACGTCGTCGTAGGCGGTGCCGAAGGCGCTCAGCAGCGTACGGAACTCGCGGGGCCCGATCAGGCCGTCGCCGTCGTCGTCGCAGAGGTCGGCCACGGCCGCCGTGGCGGGCCGGAACACCGGGTCGTACAGGTCGCCCTCGACGAACGCCGCCGCCATGCCTTCGCGGAACTCCTCCCGCAGGATCTGGCATTCGCCGTCCCGGCCGAGCACGCCGGACAGGGTCGACCAGATCCCGTCGAAGCCCGCGACGAGATCGCTGCCCGTGACCGAGGTCGGGGACTCTCCGAATCCCACCAGGAGCCGGGCACCCAACCCCAGCAGGTCCACACGCTCGATGACGCCCTCGCCGCCCGCGTCGATGTGGTCGAAAGCCCTATCAAACTTGTGATTGAGCAGGTCGATAGCCACCAATGCCTCCCCCGAGACTGACTGCGTGATCACGATAGGTGCGGCCGGGCTCTTTGTCAGCGAGGCTCGCACCGGGACCCCACGTAACGTGTGCGAAACACGGACACGGCATCCTGATAGGGAACTCAGTACTGTCTTCGCTAGGGGATGCTTTGGACCGCCAGCAGGAGTTCGTGCTCCGCACGCTCGAGGAACGCGACATCCGGTTCATCCGGCTCTGGTTCACCGACGTTCTCGGCTTCCTGAAGTCGGTGGCGATAGCCCCGGCCGAGCTCGAAGGCGCCTTCGCCGAGGGCATCGGCTTCGACGGCTCGGCCATCGAGGGCTTCGCCCGGGTCTACGAGGCCGACATGCTGGCCAAGCCGGACCCGGCGACGTTCCAGATCCTGCCGTGGCGCAGCGAGACGCCGGGTGCGGGCCGCATCTTCTGCGACATCCTCATGCCGGACGGCTCGCCGTCGCACGCCGACCCGCGCTGGGTGCTCAAGCGCACGCTCGCCAAGTGCGCCGACATGGGCTTCACCTTCTACACCCACCCGGAGATCGAGTTCTTCCTGCTGAAGAACCGGCCCGAGCCGGGTCAGCGGCCTGAGCCGATCGACTCCGGCGGCTACTTCGACCACACCCCGCACAGCTCGGGCCACGACTTCAGGCGCCAGGCGATCATGATGCTGGAGTCGATGGGCATCTCGGTCGAGTTCAGCCACCATGAGGGCGCGCCCGGCCAGCAGGAGATCGACCTGCGCTACGCCGACGCGCTCACCACGGCCGACAACATCATGACCTTCCGGCTGGTGATGAAGGAGGTCGCGCTGGAGCAGGGCATCTGGGCCTCCTTCATGCCCAAGCCGTTCACCGAGCACCCGGGCTCCGGCATGCACACCCACATGTCGCTGTTCGAGGGCGACCGCAACGCCTTCTACGAGGCCGGTGCCGACTACCAGCTCTCCAAGATCGGCCGCTCGTTCATCGCCGGGCTGCTCAAGCACGCCGCCGAGATCACGGCCATCACCAACCAGTGGGTCAACTCCTACAAGCGCCTCTGGGGCGGTGCGGAGGCCATCGCCGGCCAGGGCGGCGAGGCGCCGTCCTACGTCTGCTGGGGGCACAACAACCGGTCCGCGCTGGTGCGGGTGCCGATGTACAAGCCGCACAAGGGCGGCTCGACGCGCATCGAGTTCCGCTCGCTCGACTCGGCCTGCAACCCCTACCTGGCCTTCGCGCTGATCCTCTCGGCCGGCCTGAAGGGCATCGAGGAGGGCTACGAGCTCCCGGCCGCCGCCGAGGACAACGTGTGGACGCTCACCAGCGCCGAGCGGCGCGCCCTGGGCATCCAGCCGCTGCCCCAGTCGCTGGACGAGGCCATCGCGGTCATGGAGCAGAGCGAGTTGGTGGCCGAGACGCTGGGCGAGCACGTCTTCGACTTCTTCCTGCGCAACAAGCGCTCCGAGTGGCGCGACTTCCGCCGCCAGGTCACGGAGTTCGAGCTGGGACGTTATCTGCCGGTCCTGTAAGCGCGGGTCGGCCGGGCGGTGCGTCGTGACGCGCGCCGCCCGTCCTGCCAGGATGGCCCTTCACCGGCAAAACGCGGTGAGGGGCCGCTCGCGTCGTCAAAGGGCGTCGACGCGCCAGGCGAGTACGCGGCCGTAGCGGGACTGGCCGTACACGTACAGCCTCCCGTGGATGGTCGCCGCGGCCACGGAGCGTACCGGGCGGGCGAACGCGCCCAGGACGGCCACCCGGTGCCGCGGGGCGGCGGCGTCCCACAGGGTCATCGTGCCGTCCTCGGTTCCGGTCACCAGCAGGAGCCGATCATCGTGCCCGACCAGGCTCAGGCAGGTGACGGTCGAGGTGTGCGGGACCCACTCCCGGCGCTCTCCGGCGGTGGTGTCCCACAGGTGCACATACCTCCCGCTGCCGACGGCGAGCACGTCGTGATCGGCGATGCGGCCCATGGCCAGACCCGCACCGGCGTCGTCCACGCCGAGCGTCCGGATGTGCCGGCCGGTCAGCGGGTTCCACAGGTCCACCTCGTTGTCGCGCCGGGTGGCCAGCACCGGCTGATCATCGGCCCGGCCGAAGGCGCTCTCGCTGAGCGCGAACCCCCACCTGGACAGCTTGGCCACGCACTCGTGCGTGACCGGGTCCCACACCTCGGCGCCGGCGGCGAGCAGCGCCCGGCCGTCGACCTCGCCGAAGGCCAGCGCGGTGGGTGAGGAGTGGTCCAGGCCGCCGAAGGTGACCCGGCCGCCCTCGGCGTCGTCCTTGCGCGCGATCCCGCGGATCTTGCTCAGCGGCTGCCACAGCATGGTGCCGTACGCGGCACAGCCACTGCTCGCGATGGACGGCCGACCGGCCACGTTCCCGGCCGCCAGCCCCCGGCAGCAGTGGTCGTAGGGAGAGATGTCGCAGTCGTGATTGCGGCCGCTCTGGCGGCAGCCCACCGAGCCGATCTTCTCGCCGTTCGCCGCGTCCACCACGAGCACGGTGTCGCTGTGCGTGCCGACGGCCAGGGCGGGCGCGCCCTGCGCCGTGCTGACCAGCGCCAGCCCTGACCCGCCGTAGCCGGTCCGCCGGTGCTGGTGCGGCGTCTGCGCGTCCCACACCTGCACCGTCCCGTCGAGGCCGCCCGTGGCCAGGCAGAGACGTCCCGCCAGGCTGCCGAAGGCGGCGGTCGTGATCAGGCGGGTGTCGGCGTCCAGGTCGATGTCCGTACCGTGGCCCGGGCGCGTGATCACCGCCTTCGCGGGCCGTTCCCACTCCTTGCCGGTGTCGGTGTGGTTCGCCACGAGCATGACGTTCCGCCCGGCGTGGGTCGTCATGGCCACCGGTCCCTGGTCGCGGTCGAACCCCCGACTGCGGGACCTGTCGCGGAGGTTGTCCAGTTTCAGGTAGACTAGCTCGCGGCTTTGCGCCGTGTAGTCCGGCGGATGTTCGATCCGGGCCACCACGCCGACTTCGGGCCGCCCGTTCCACTCGCCCATGAGCAGGGGCGGAGTGAGCCCGTCCTGCTCCATGTCCGGCCAGACGTCGTCCAGTTCGGCTGTGCCCAGCCGCTCGCCGGTGGCGACGTCCCACACATGCAGCTCGTACGGGGACAGGCTGGCCAGCACCGTCCGCTCGCCCAGCTTCGCCACCCCGAGGTCGAGTACCGCGTCCCTCTCCTCGGCGCGCAACTCGCGCACGAGCTCGCCGGTGGCCGGATCCAGCAGGTCGACGCGCCCGTCCTCGTCGTCCTCCGGGTAGCCGCGGTTGTGGAAGCCGACCGCCACGGCGAGCAGCGTCCGCCCGCCCTCGGCCTCGACGAAGGCCAGGGCCGTCGGGTAGCCGCCGGTCAGGTCGCGGGTGAATCCGCTCGCTCCGGTGAGCGGATTCCAGGTACGGATCGTGCCACCGTGGTCGCCGCCGGCCAGCACCGGGCGACCGTCCACAGCGCCGAACGCCAGGGCACGAACGCTCGCCGCATGGCCTTCCAGGTCTGCGTCGGACTGGTCGGGACGGTTCGGCGGGTTCGCGTCGGACTGGTCGGGATGGCCCTCCAGGTGCGGCGCAGACTGGCCGGAACGGCCCTCCGAGTCCGGCCCGGACGGGTCGGACACGGCGCGAAGCCGTACCACGTGGTCGTCGCCGCCGCTGGCCACGAACGTGCGGCCCTCGTACTCGCCTACCGCCACCGCCCAGACCGGGCCGTCGTGCCGGGCCGGGCACACGTGGAAGGCCGTGGGCTGCTCGCCGGTCTCCCACGCCAGGATCCACGTCCTCCGCGGCTCTGCCGCGTCCAATGCCGCCAGGGCCTCCGGTTCTTCGGCCGCGGCGGTCGCACGCAGGTACTCGAGCCGTTCGGGGCCGGGCAGAGCGCGGAGCCGCGGGAGCGCCCGGCGATAGGCCCGCAGCAGGGCCGGTGGCCATGCCCCACCGAGTGCGCCGTGCGGGGGCGCCGGACCGGCCTTGGTCAACGAGGTGAGATCGAGCGGCATCGTCGCTGTCCCTCCTCGTGCGCTCGATCCTCGTGCGCTCGATCAGAACCTAATGATCGTGATCGCCAAGGCACGGCGGGCTTCGCCAAATCGTGATCATCTACGCAGCCGCTCATCTCCTCTCCCCGGTGGAGTCGGCGCGTCACTGGGTCCCCGAGCGCCGGCTCGGGTGGATGGCGCGGCGGTCACTGGAACGCGGTCACTGGAACGCGTAGCACTCCACTTCGGCTCGGCGATACGACAGATGCTTGGCCACGGAATCCCGCACGCATGCGCGTTCGTTCCGGCTCAGCTGCAACATGCCGCAGACGGTCACGCTGGAATAGGTACGGCAGTCCAGCGAGGGGTCGGCCTGCCCGACGCGGTAGTTCGCCCTGACGGCCGCGCGGCACTCCGAACGTGCCTGCGATGTGTTGGCGAAACTGCATTGATGGATCAGGACCTCGTACTGGGATTCGCTGACCTGGTGGCGGTCGCCATCCCAAGAGGGCATCGTTCCGAACATGGGGAGCAGCCACAACCCGGCGGCGGCGATGATGAATTTCATGGCTTCCCTCCAACACGCGCGAGGCACTGCCGGGGAGACGTCGCAGTCCACATCACCTGCTGAACTACCCCCGTCTGGATACTTCAGTCGCAGGCCGCGGCCTCGTGGGGCCGACCGGCCGCAGGCCTGAGTACCGGCTCGCTGGGGGCCGGTCCGCAGGTCATGAGGGCGGTTCTGCGGGTGTTCCTGGCGGCTCGGCTCCACAGGGCGGGCCAGCCGCCGTGGCCGAGCCAGGCGGGTGGGACGCGCGGGCCGTTCGCGGCGACGCGGTCCCAGAAAGTGGTGAGGTCGGCACCCAGTTCGGCCGCAGCCGCGCTGGCCTCGTCCGCAGTGCCCCTCGCCAAGGGCCGCGCCTCGACCGGCCAGGGTCACCCCTCGGCCAGGGCCGCGATTCGGGCAAGGGCCGCCCCTCGACCGAGGGGCGGCACGTCGGATCAGAAGTACTTCGAGGTCAGGTCCGTCGTCGGCCAGGTGGTGATCTTGACGGCGTTCATCTGGCCGTCGATCACGTCGAAGTCCGGCGTCCCCGTCTCCTCGCGCCGGTTGAACACCGCCGCGTAGCTCCAGCCGTTCTGCAGCCGCGCCAGGTACGAGAACGTGCCCGGCATCGAGCCGTTGTGCCAGGTGTTGAGGTGCCCGGTCACCTGACGGACCCACCAGCCGCCGCCGTACCAGGAGCCGGAGGAGGTGACGCCGGTCTCCGGCTTGGCGAACAGCTTGGCGATCGACGCCGTGCTCAGCACCGTGCCCGGCCGGTCGAAGGCGAGCGTCCAGCGGACGAGGTCCACGGCCGAGGCCAGCCAGCCGCCGTTGGCGTCCTGGTTGGGCATGTTGAAGCCGCCGTACGGGTACGGCACGACGGTGCCCGACTCGTCCATGACGGTCTTGTTCGTGTACTGGGACTGGTACATCACCTCACCGGACGCCGCCTCGGTCCTGAGGCTCTTGCCGAGGCGCATCCGGGTGATGCCGAGGGGCTTGAGCAGCTTGGTCTTGACGTACGTCTCGTACGACATGCCCGACACCTTCTCGATGATCCGGCCGAGCAGCATGTAGCCGTAGTTGCTGTAGACCATCTTCGAGCCGGGGGCGAAGTCGAGCTGCCGGCCGGTGGCGTACTTGATGATCTCGGCGTGCCCGATCGGCAGCGGCACGTCCAGCGCGGCCGAGATCGTGTGGTCCAGCCAGAGCTGGTCCTGCTTGGAGGTGTCGCGGTCCCAGCCGCCCAGGTGCTGCATCAGCCGGAGCACGGTGACCTGGTTCATCCGGGTGTCGGCGGGGGTGAGGCCGAGCAGCGTGGTCACCTTGGCCGAAAGGCTCAGCTTGCCGTCCTGCACCAGCCGCATGATGGCGGCGGAGGTGATGTTCTTGCTCAGGCTGGCGATGCGGAACAACGACGTCGGGGTGACGGCGGGGATCGCCTGGGCGCCGGTGCTGTAGCGATAACCGCGGGCCAGGACGATCTTTCCGCTCTTCATGACCGCCAACTGGGCGCAGGAGATCTCGCGTTCCTTCACAAAGGTCTTGATCACGTTGTCGAACCCGGCCAAGGACGCGGGAGCGGTCCCCGACGTCTCCACCACCGGAACGGGTGCGGCGAGCGCCGGCCGAGCCGTCAACGCGGCAGCGGGTACGGCAACGGCCCCCGCTTTGAGCAAGCTTCTACGAGTGAGCATTGTCACTTCTGACTCCTAGGTAACGTCCGTGCAAAGTTGGGCCCGTATCTTACGGACATGGAGGATCCGGCGCAGCCCGGGTCTCCCGCTGGGAAGTTCTACGGCCCCGCGAGGGTTATGCGGTGGGCAAAGACCCCGTCAGGGTGTGGGAAACTGATCGTCCGTTAAAATCGGCTCGTTCCAAAACGACTTTTCGGATATTTCGCCATTTGGGCGATGTTGGAGGGTGTGGCATGACGACGGCTGCCCTGCAGACCGTGTTGACCGTTCCTGAGCGTTTCAGGGGCCCGGCTGGAGTCGCCAACGGCGGCTGGATAGCCGGCACCATGGCGGAGGCCTTGGGCGGCGACAGATCGGCGGTCGAGGTCACGCTGCACGCGCCCACCCCGCTGGAGACCGACCTGTGCCTGGAGCACGTCGCCAACACGGTCTCCCTTCACGAGGGCGACAAGCTGCTGGTCGAGGCCATCCCGGTGGCCGAAGACCTGACGGCCCCCGAGTTCGTGCCGTTCAACGACGCCGCCCGCGCCGAGGCCGGTTTCCCCGGCTGGCGGGGTCACGCCTTCCCCGAGTGCTTCGCGTGCGGGCTGCGCGAGCCGGGTGACGGGCTGCGGATCTTCCCCGGCCCGGTCGAGGGGACCGATCTGGTGGCCGCCGGCTGGCGGGTGCCGTTCACGGTGGCCGACGAGGACGGCGTGCCCGCCTCCGTGGTGGGGGCGGCGCTCGACTGCATCACCGGCTGGGCCCACTTCGGGCCCGGCGAGTCGGCGCTGCTCGGGCGGCTGGCCGTACAGATCCATCGGCGGCTGTACGCGGGCGGGGCCTACTCCGTCGTGGCCCGCGCGACCGGCCGCGAGGGGCGCAAGCTGTTCGGCGAGAGCGCGATCTACGAGGTGGACGGCACCCTGGTGGCCGCCGCCCGCGCCACCTGGATCGCTCCCCGCGAGGCCTGAGGCGCATCGAGGTTTCAGGAACCGGACGTGAGCCGGTCGGCGACGACCGACGCGCAGCGCTCGTCGAACATGATCGTGTAGTGGTTGCAGTCGGGGATCACCTCGTCGGCGAGCCCCGGTAGGCGCGCGGTCCACGTGGTGGCCAGCGCGTCGGGCAGCATGCCGGTGTCCTGATTGAGCAGCCCGCGCGGCGCCCTGATCAGCGAGAGCGGCGCCCTGATCGCGCTCAGCGCCGCGCCGATGCGCTCTGACTCGGTGAGCATCCACCGCCCGTCCTCGCGCACCGCGTCACCGGCCACGCGTGAGCGCAGCGCGCCCTCGGTGCCGGTCAGGTCATAGCGCACGTACGCCTCGGCGTCGGCGTTCCAGTGGTCGAGGAAGGCCGGGTGCGCCATGAAGAAGCCGACGTACGCCTCCGGTGTAGGGAACGTCCGGCGCAGCCGTTCCACGGCCGGTCCCAGGGTGGCCTCCAGGACCGCGTCCGGGTCGGCGCCCTCGGGCAGCGGCAGCGGGAGGCCGCCGTCGACCAGCACCACGCGGGCGAAGTCGCGTTCGGCGCCGGCCAGCGCGGCGACGTAGGCGCCCATGGAGTGCCCGGTCAGCACGGCCTCGGGGCCCGTGCCCACGTGGTCGGCCACGCGCAGAACGTCTTCCGCGTGCCGGGTCAGCCCGTACGGGCCGGGCAGCGCGGCGCTGTGCCCGCGACCGCGCAGGTCCATCGCGACCAGAGACCAGTCGGCGGGCAGCAGCCGCGCCACCGCGCCCCAGGCCATCAGCGAGGCGGTGATCCCGTGCACCGCGATGATCAGGCGTGGTCCCGTGCCGAACGTGGCGACCCGCAGGCCGTCGACCTCGTCGAGTCTCATAGCCGGATCTTAAGGACAAACCTTCTGGTAAGGCAGTCCTGGCACGAAGCTTCGCCACTCGCCGGGGCTCAGCGACCGGCCGGCGCGGGCGCAGATCGCGGCCACCATCTTGCCCGGCTCGACCGGCCGCTCGCGTAGGGCCCCTGCCTCGTCCAGGGTGAGCACTCCCGAGCCGTCGGCGGTGAACGCCGGGCCGTAAAGGTCGCCGTTGCTGCCGTCGCCGTCGTCGAGCGTGCCCAGGTCCGCGCCGGCGGCCAGGTCGACGAGCCGTAAACGGTGGTCGCGCGTGACCAGCGCGACCACGTCCTCGCTGGGTGACCTGACCGCGACGTCCCCGCCCTCGAGCCGGCCCAGGGCGGCCTGGCGGGCCCGCTTCCCGGTGGCGGTGTCGTAGACGCTCACGCGACCGCGGGAGTCCACGACCGCCAGTGACCTGCCGTCGTGGGTGAAGACCACGTCGGTGACGGTCGTGCCCTGGCCGGTGCCCCCGAACGGCTTGCCCAGCCGCCGGCCCGACGCCGCGTCGAACAGGTACTGCTCGCCGGACCCCACCGCCAGTACCTTGCCGTCGGGGGAGAAGTCGGCGTCATGTACCTTGCCCACCTTCGCCGACCACAGCTGGCGCTTCGATTTCCAGTCCCAGACGCTCACCGCGTAGCGGCGGGACACGTCCTCGTCGCTGTACTCCAGCCCGGTGGCCAGCTTCGTGCCGTCGGGGCTGAAGGCCAGGAAAGTGGTCTCGTATTCCGCCAGGTCGCCGCGGGGCGCCGCCTGCGCGAGCGTGCGCCGCGTGCCGCTGTCGAGGACCGTGAACCCGCTGATGCCGCCCACCGCGGCCAGCCGCCCGTCGGGGCTGATCGCCGCGGCGTCCGCCGGGTCGGAATCGGGCCTCTTCATCACCGGGGCGCCGAGTGACCCGCGCGGGTCGGCGAGGAAGACCTGGTAGCCGTCCTCGGATCTCAGGACCTGCCGGGCGCCGGGACCGAACTTCGCCCACGACCACGAGGGCGCCTGTTTCGGCGCGCGCACCGCGAAGTCGCTCAGGTCCACGGTGAGGACGCGGTCCTCGCTGAGATAGCGCAGGGTGTGGCCGTCGAAGCCGACCTGAGGCAGCGGCACGGAATCGTCCTCAGTGCCGCCGGGCAGGGTCAGCGTGGTGAGCAGCCGGTCGTATGCCCGCCAGACCTGGATGTTCTGCCCGGTCGCCGAGGCGAGCAGCCGCCCGTCGGCGCTGAAGGTCACCGCGCCGCCGTTCCAGATGTCCACCTCGTTCCCGAGATTCTCCGTCTGTCCGCCCGGGCGGTACGTGATCCGCAGCTTTCCGCCCACGAGCCGCACCGCCGACTTGCCGTCGGGTGAGACGACCGGGCGAGTGGCGAGCGGGCTCTTCGCCCGGGTGCCGGTCCGCAGGTCCCAGGTGTATTCGTACTGGTCGAGGATGATCAGCGCGTACCGGTCGGTCGTCCCGTACTGGACGCCGACCGATGTGCCCGTGTCGTCGCCCACGTCATGGCTGAATGTCCACGTCCCGGCGGCCTTGCCAGTGCGCAGGTTCCACACCCGCGCCCGCTTGTTGGTAACCACCAGCAGGTTCTGGCCGGTGGGGGAGAGTGCGGCGGTCAGCGGCCGCTCGCCCGCCAGGCCCAGCCGGCCGATGCCGCCGCTCCGCTTGCCGGTGCGTACGTCCCAGAGCCTGACCGCGTCGTCGCTCACGCTGGCCAGCGTCCTGCCGTCGTGGCTCAGCAGCCGCAGCGCGTCACCCGAGGCGGCGGGGTCCCTGAACGCGGCGACCTCGCGCTGCGCCAGCGAAGCGGTCAGCGCGGCCCTGGTCTGCGGGGTCCGGTCCAGCCGCCAGGCGGCCACGCTCAGCAGCATCGCCGCTCTCGGGTCGCTCTTGCGCAGCGTGCCCGCGAACTGCGCCAGCCGCGCCGCCTGCGCCTGGTCGCGCTGCGCGGCGATCCGATCGGCCCGCTCATCGGCGAGCGCGCTCTGCTGGACGGCCAGGCCGGTCGCGAGCAGCGAGATCACCAGCAGGGCCGCCAGGCTGAGGGAGACGAGCCTGGTCCGCCTGCTCCTGCGCCTGGTCAGACCGGCGCCCGCGTCGAGGAAGTCGCGTTCGGCGGTGGACAGGGTGATGTTCCTGCGAGCCGTGGCCGCCCACCGCAGCGCGTTCTCCAGGCTGCTGCCCTGCAACAGATCGCCGTCTTTGCGCCCCGCCCGAGCCCACCGCTGCGCGGCGATCAGGATCTCCTTGTGCACGGCCAGGCCGTCCCGGTTGGCCTCGACCCAGCGGCGAAAGCGCGGCCAGGCGAGGGGCATGGCGGGGCGGGCCAGCCAGACCTCCTCGCCTTCCCTGGAAAGCAGGTAGCCGAACACCTCCAGGATCCGGGTGACCGACGAGACCTCGGGCAACGGCCGGCCCTCGACGAGTTCGGCCAGCTCCGCCCGCCGTACCGCGAGGCCGCCCTGCTCGCTCACCGTGATCAGCCGGAGGAAGACCTCGGGCGCGAGTTCGCGCTCCTCCGCGGACAGCAGCGCGTACGCCTCCTCGGCCAGCGTGCCCAGCGCGGGATCGTGGGCGGGGGCGCCCACCCGCGCGGCCTCCCTGCCGCCGGCGGCGAGCAGCAGGCCGGTGTCGAGGCCGCCCTCGGCGCTCACCAGGGCCAGCAGCAGCTCGCGAGCGGACGGGCGCTCCAGCGGGTCCTTACTGAGCGCCGCGGCCACCAGCGGGCGCAGCGTGGCGGGCAGCACGCTCAGGTCGGGCCGGGCCGACAGCACCCGGTGCATGACCGCGCCCAGGTTCTCGGCTTCGAACGGGTCGGTGCCGCTCGCCGCGTAGACCATGATCGCGCCCCAGGCGAACACGTCGGCGGGCGTCCCGGCCCGCTGCCCGCCGAACACCTCGGGCGCCATGTACGTGGGCGTGCCCGTCACCAGGCCCGTCGCGGTGAGCGACATCTCCGCGGTCCGCGCCACGCCGAAGTCGATCACCCTCGGCCCGTCGGGACCGAGCAGCACGTTGTCGGGCTTCAGATCGCGGTGGATCACCCCGGCGTCGTGGATGGCGGTCAGCGCGGTCGCCACGGCCGTGGCCAGCCGGTGCAGCTCGCCGCCGCCGAAGCGGCGTCCCTCGGTGACGGCCTTGCGCAGGCTGGGGCCCTGGACGTACTCGCTGACGATGTACGGCCTGGGCCCCGCCAGCTCGGCCTCCAGGACGCTCGCGGTGCAGAACCCGGCCACCCGGCGCGCCGCGGTCGCCTCCCTGGCCAGTTGCGCCGGCTGGTCGCCGTGCAGCACCTTGATCGCCACCCGGCGGCCGTCCTCGGCGTAGCCCTCGTAGACCACGCCCTGGCCGCCCGTGCCGAGCCGCCCGGCCAGCCAGTAGTTCCCCAGCCGCTGGGGATCCCCGTCGATCAACTTGTCCATGAGCAGTTGGATGCATGCGGCTTGGCGAAAGTTTGGGCGGATAAATTACTCCTTATGAGGATTACGGTCATTGAGCATGAGGCAGACGCATCCCTCGGCTACCTGGGCGACTGGCTGGGGCCGGTTTGCGACGTCGTACGGCCGTACCTGGGCGAGGAGGTTCCCGAGCGCGCCGCCGACGGGCTGATCGTGCTCGGCGGGGAGACGGCCGCGTGGGAGGACGATCGCTCCCCGTGGCTGCCCGCCACCCGTGACCTGCTGGCCCGCTCCGTCGAGGACGGTACGCCCACGCTGGCCATCTGTCTCGGCGCGCAGCTGATGACCCTGGCCTGCGGCGGCACCGTGGAGCGGGGCGGCGAGGGGCTGGAGGTGGGCGTCTGCGAGGTGGTCGCGCTGCCCGCCGCGGCCGCCGATCCGCTGCTGTCCGGTGTCTCTACGGCCGTCGCCGTCCAGTTCCACCAGGACGTGATAGCCCAGCTGCCCGACGGGGCGGTGCCGCTGATGACGGGCACACCGTATCCGAACCAGGCGTACCGGCTCGGCACGGCGGCCTGGGCTGTGCAGTTCCACCCCGAGGCCACGCCGGAGATCTTCACCTCGTGGAGCACGGCCTCGGGCCTCGGCTCGGCCGGCGAGCTGAACGCGGCGGTCGGCGCGGCCGAGGAGGCGCTCGTCGCCACCTGGCGGCCGGTGGCCGAGGCGTTCGGGCGGCTGGCCGCCGACAGGGCGCGGCCGGACCTCGACCGGGAGCCGATGTCCTGAGCCGTTTCCTTACCGGCCGCTGGACGGGTTACCGGCGGCCGGTACGGGTCGGGTGAGCGCGTGGGCGAGTGCGTGGACACCGCCCAGGACGAGGGGCAGCGCGGCCAGCCCGGCCAGGGCCGACTCGCCGCCCGCCGTCGGCACCCCCGACGCCTTGAGCCGCCGCCACGCCCACACCGTGAACGGGATCACCACCACCGGCGCCGTCACCACGCCGGGCGTGTAGCCGCGCGCGACCGCCGACTGCGCCAGATGCCCCACCCCGTGCAGCCCGAACCCGGCCAGCACCGCCTGGAACACCGGGCTCCGTCCTCCGGTGCGCGCCCCCAGGGCCGACGCCCCGGCCACGACGCCGCCCATCAGCCCGATCGCCACGTTCACGTGCCGCTGCGACATCTCCAGCCGCCGCCACGGGACCCGTGGGTAGCGCCGCTCCAGCTCGGGCCGGTTCTCGCGGGTCCAGCGGGCCATCGTGGCCAGCTCCTCCGCGTCGTGCGCCGCCCAGGCCGCGAGCAGCCCCCACGTCACCGTCGCCGGAACGCCGTCCATCTCCACCTCCAAAACGCAACGCAACGTTGCGTTCTACTTTAGGCTTCGGGGGTGACGGGCTGTCAAGATGGGGTGGTGCCGAGGATCGAGTCCACCGCCGCCCGCCTGGCCAAGCTCGGCTTCGCCGACGGCGCGCGGGCCGCGACCCTGGTACGTCAGTCGGGGACAGAGCTGGACGACCTGCTCAAAGGACTGGTAGCCGTGTCTGACCCCGACTTGGCGCTCGCCTCGCTGACCCGCCTGGCCGAGCGCGAGCCCCGCATGCTCGACACGCTGCGCGCGGACGAAGACCTCCAGGACAGGGTGCTCGCGGTGCTCGGGGTGAGCGCCGCCTTGGGGGAGCACCTTGTACGCCATCCCGAGCAGGTGGGGCTGCTGGCCCTGCCCGAATTGGGAGACGCGCGGGCCGAGCTGCTGCGCTCCGTCGGCGCCGAGCCGGAGGAGGACGAGCCCACCGCGTCGGATCCCGACGCGCTGGTGGCGCTGCGGGTCGCCTACCGAGGGCGGCTGCTGCATCTGGCCGCGCGCGACCTCACCGGGAAGATCGGGCTGCCCGACGTCACCGCCGAGCTGTCCGACCTCGCGGGCGCGGCGCTGGAGGCCGCGCTGGCCATCGCGCGGGCCGAGGTCGACGCGAGTGACGTACGGCTGGCGGTGGTCGGCATGGGCAAGCAGGGCGCCAGGGAGCTCAACTACATCAGCGACGTAGACGTGATCTTCGTGGCCGAGCCGCGCGAGGGCGCCGACGAGACGGCGGCTCTGCGCGGCGCCACCCGCCTGGCCCAGGCCATGATGCGGGCCTGCACCGCGACCACCCCGGAGGGCGCGCTGTGGGAGGTCGACGCCGGGCTGCGGCCCGAGGGGCGCGCCGGGCCGCTGGTCCGCACGCTGGCCAGCCATCTGGCCTACTACCGGCGCTGGGCCAAGACCTGGGAGTTCCAGGCGCTGCTCAAGGCGCGGCCGGTGGCGGGCGACCTGGCGCTGGGCTCGGCCTATGTCGAGGCGGTCAACGAGTTCGTCTGGTCGGCCGCGACCCGGGAGCACTTCGTCGAGGACGTGCAGGCCATGCGCCGCCGCGTCGAGTCCCATGTACGGGCCGAGGGCGAGCGGCAGATCAAGCTGGGCCCCGGCGGGCTGCGGGACATCGAGTTCGCGGTGCAGCTGCTGCAGCTGGTGCACGGGCGGCAGGATCCGCTGCTGCGGCGCAAGGCCACCCTGCCGGCCCTGGCCGCGCTCTCCCGTGGCGGCTACGTGGGCCGCGACGACTCGCGCGGGCTGGCCGAGGCGTACACCTTCCTGCGCCAGGTGGAGCATCTGCTGCAGTTGCACCGGCTGCGCCGTACGCACGTCCTGCCGTCGGACCCCGACGACCTGCGGCGGCTGGGCCGCGCGCTCGGCATGCACGCCGACCCGGTGGGGGAGTTCACCGCCAGGTGGCGGCGCCACGCGAGGGAGGCGCGGCGGCTGCACGAGAAGCTGTTCTACCGGCCGCTGCTGCAGGCCGTGGCCCGGCTGCCCGAGTCGGAGGCCCGGCTGTCCACCGTCGCGGCGGCCGCCCGGCTGGCGGCGCTCGGCTACGTCGACCCCAATGGCGCCCTGCGCCACATCGCCGCCCTCACCACGGGCGTCTCGCGGCGGGCGGCGATCCAGCGGACGCTGCTGCCGGTCATGCTCGGCTGGTTCGCCGACACGCCCGACCCGGACGCGGGGCTGCTCGGCTTCCGCCAGGTGAGCGACAAGCTCGGCACCACGCCGTGGTACCTGCGGCTGCTGCGCGACGAGACGGCCGTGGCGGCGCGGATGGCGCGGGTGCTCGGCAGCAGCCGCTACGCGACCGGGCTGCTGCTGAACGCGCCCGACGCCGTCGGGCTGCTGGGCTCCGACGAGGACCTGGCCGCGCGCTCGCCGGACGCGCTGCTGAAGGAGGCGTCGGCCGCCGTGTCGAGGCACGGGTCGGACATGGAGTCGGCGGTGGCGGCGGTACGTGCGCTGCGGCGCAGGGAGCTGTTCCGGACGGCCGTGGCCGATATTTCCGGACTTATGAGCATTGAGCGGGTGGGGGTGGCGCTGTCGTCGCTGAACGACGTGACCATCCAGGCCGCGCTGGACGTGGCGATCGGCAAGGTCGAGGTGGAGCGGCGGGGGGCGCTGCCGACCAGGTTCGCGGTGATCGCCATGGGACGGCTCGGCGGCATGGAATCCTCCTACGCCAGCGACGCCGACGTGATGTTCGTCCACTCGCCCGTGCCCGGCGCCTCCGAACGCGACGCCACCGACGCCGCGTACGCGGTCGCCAACGAGCTGCGCCGCCTGCTCGCCCTCCCCGCCCCCGACCCGCCGCTGCTCATCGACCCCGACCTGCGCCCCGAGGGCAGGCAGGGCCCGCTCGTCCGTACGCTGGCCTCCTACCAGGCCTATTACGCGCGCTGGTCGTCCCCTTGGGAGGCGCAGGCGCTGCTGCGGGCCCGCTTCTCGGCCGGTGACGCCGCACTGGGCGCCGAGTTCGTCGCCGTGATCGACGACCTGCGTTACCCGCCCGACGGCCTGCCCGACGACGTCGTACGCGAGATCAGGCGGCTCAAGGCCCGCATGGAGGCGGAGCGGCTGCCACGCGGCGCCGATCCGGCCCTGCACACCAAGCTGGGCCCCGGCGGTCTGTCGGACGTCGAGTGGGTGGCGCAGCTGCTGCAGCTGCGCTTCGCGGCCGGGCACCCCGCGCTGCGGACCACCCGTACCTTGGAGGCGCTGCTCGCGGCCGAGGGGGAGGGCCTGCTCGCGGCCCCCGACGCGGCCGTACTTGCGGCGGCCTGGCGCTTCGCCTCGCGCGTCAGGGACGCGCTCATGCTGGTCAAGGGCCGTCCCGGCGACAGCGTCCCGGCCGACGTCAGGGAGCGCAGGCTCATCGCGCGCATCCTCGGTTACCCGCCCGAGGGCTCGGAGGACTTCCTGGACGACTACCGCCGGGTGACCCGGCGGGCCCGCCAGGTGGTGGATCGGGTCTTTTACGGTGCCTGACCTGTAACAGGTTGGTTGCGGGCCGTGCGGGCGGGCCCTGGCGGGTGTATCAAGGCGCGGGGTGATCCATTTTGCTTTCCATTTACGTCGACCTCGCGTTAGGTCTGGTGCTGGCGTTCCTCCTGCTGTCGCTGCTGGTCAGCGGGCTGAACGAGGCTTTCGTACGGCTGCTGGGCATCCGCAGCAAGTTCCTGTGGGCCTATCTCCGCGACACCATGGACGGCAGCGACGCGCAGGGGAAGTCGTGGTTGCCGGCCAAGGTGGCCGACGTGTTCGCGCGGCTGCCCTTCATCCGTGATCCGCGGCCCGTCCACAGCGACCAGCCGGCCCCGGTCGAGGCGGCCCAGGCGCCCGAGCAGGAGACCAGGGCCGACGACGCCGTGACAAAGCTGCTCTACCAGCGGGTCCAGGAGATCGACCACCCGAAGCGGGGCCGCACCAGCATCGCCAACATCCCGCCGGAACGCTTCGCGGTGGCGCTGATGGAGATGGCCGCCGGCGAGCAGGACGGCGTCGAGGGGCTGCTGGCCAAGCTCAAGTCGATGGGCAGCCCGCTCTACGGCCATCTCAAGGGCGTGTGGGACTCCGCGCAGCGCGACATGGACCGCTTCCGGAAGGGCGTGGAGACGTGGTTCGACGGCGAGATGCAGCGGCTGTCGATGCTCTACAAGCGCTACGTCAAGTGGGTGGTGGCCCTGCTCGGCGTGGTGGTGGTGCTGCTGTTCACGATGGACGGGCTCGAGTACGGCAAGACCCTGCTGCGCGACAACGCCTTCCGCGCCTCGGTGACGGCCGTGGCCGAGGCGGGGCCCGACGCCTACAGCGAGCTCAAGGAGCGGTGCGCGCAGTCCAACCCGATGCCGTGCATCACTGAGACGCTGAGCCAGCCCGCGCTGGTCATGGTGTTCGACCACGCGATCGTCAACATCGCGATCCCGGCCGAGGGCGAGCCGAGCATCCACTGGAACGGCGCCGCCTGGTGGAACCGTCTCACCACGCTCAGCCACTGGCCCGGCTATCTGCTGACGTTCGTGGCGCTGCTGTTCGGCGCGTCGTTCTGGTGGGACCTGCTCCGCCGCCTCACCGGCCTCCGCGGCCGCGGTTAGATCTGGGCTAATGTTGAGCCGATGGAGACAGAACGGCTCATCATGCGCAGATGGCGCGACGACGACAGGGAACCGTTCGCGGCGATGAACGCCGACGCCGAGGTGATGGAGCACTTCCCGGCCCCGCTGACCAGGTCGCAGAGCGACGGCTTCGTCGACAAGATCGAGGCGGGCTTCGAGGCCCACGGTTACGGGCTCTGGGCGCTGGAGGTGCGCGAGAGCGGCGAGTTCATCGGGTTCACCGGGCTGGTCCTGCAGACGTTCGAGGCGCCGTTCACCCCGGCGGTCGAGGTGGGCTGGCGGCTGGCCAAGGTGGCGTGGGGGCACGGGTACGCGATCGAGGCGGCCCGGGAGGCCGTACGGTACGGGTTCGACGTGGCGGGGCTGGACGAGATCGTCTCCATGACGACCGTGCGGAACACCCGCTCGCGCAAGGTCATGGAACGCCTGGGCATGACCCGGGACATAGCTGACGACTTCTATCACCCGCGGGTCCCGGCGGACAGCCCGCAACGGCCGCACGTCCTGTACCGGCTCAGGCGCGGTCAGGCGCTCATGGCGTAGTACGTACCGGCTGCCGTGCCGCGTCGTACGCGTACCGGCTCAAAAGCGGTCAGGTCAGGCGCTCATCGCGTAGAGCACGTCGCGCAGGGCGGCCTCGCGGCTACGCAGCCAGACCAGCCGCAGAGCCAGTGTCGGCGCGTCGGAGTCTGGCGGGACCAGTGCACCGGAGGCGGGGTCCGTCTCCGCCGCGAAGTCGAGCGGGGTCAGTGTGTTCGCGGCGCGGCCCGTGTCCGTCGCGAAGTCGAGCGGGACCAGTGCACCGGAGGCCAGGTCGGCCTCCAGCACGAAGTCGGGGAGGAGCGCCCGCCCGAAGCCCTGCCTGGTCCACTCGCGGGCTGTGGCGATGCTGGTCAGCTCCCTGCGCGGCACCCGGGCGCCGAACAACTGATCGGCCGCCAGCCGGATCGAGCAGCCCGGCGGGCTCACCAGCAGCGGCTCCCGGTCACCGTCGGGCGCGGCGACCAGGTACAGCCTGACCTCACCCACGTCCAGGAAGTCCATATCGGGCGGCGGAGTGAACCCCAGGCCGCCGATCCGCCTACCGGAGTCGAGCAGCAGCGCCGCGTCCAGCTCGCCGCCGGCCACCTCTGACAGCAGCGCCTGCCTGGTGAGCGAGCGTACCTCCACCTCGAGGTCGGGACGGCGCTCCGCCAGGCGGCGGACCACGGCGGCCAACTTGGCCGCGGCCAGCATCTCCAGCGCCCCGATCCGAACCCGCCGGCGCCCGCCGGCCACCGCCCGCCGTACCTCCTCCGCATGGTCGAGCAGGCCCTGCGCACGCGTGAGCAGGGTGGCGCCTGGGCCGGTCAGGCGCATGCCCTGGGGAGTGCGCTCGAAGAGCGCGACGCCGAGGCTGTCCTCCAGCCTGCGCACCTGTTCGGACACGGAGGCGGGAGCAAGACCGAGGGCGTTCGCGGCGCCGGTGACAGTACCCGCCCCCGCCACCGCCACGAACCCCCGCAACTGACGCAACTCCATTCGGCCAAGCATACGGTTTTCCCGAACGCCCCCTACGGTCGCGCCTGTTGAGGGGAAATATCATGCTTTAGCAGGCTTCGGAGCATGAAGATGTTCGGTTTCTCCCTGGCCTACTTCTTGGTGATCCTCGACACGACCGTGCTCACGATCGCCCTGCCCGACCTCCGCGCCTCCCTCGGCGGCTCACTGGCCGGACAGCAATGGGTGGTGAACGCCTACACCGTCGCCTTCGCCGCGTCCCTGCTCACCGGGGGAGCGGTCGCCGACCGGTACGGCGCCGCCCGGATCTTCAAGATCGGCGTGGCGGCCTTCGGCGTGATCTCACTACTGAGCGCCGCGGCGCCTCATCTCGGCGCGCTGGTCGCGGCGCGCGCCCTGCTCGGCGTGGCGGGCGCGCTCTGCACGGGCGGCTCACTCGCCCTCCTGCCCGAACTCTTCCCCGACCCGGCCGCCCGCGCCCGCGCCACCGGCCTGTGGGCCGCCATCACCGGCACCGCCCTGGCCGCGGGCCCGCTGCTGGGCGGCCTCCTGGTCGACCTGTACGGCTGGCGAGCCGTCTTCCTGCTCAACCCGCCCATCGCCCTGATCAGCCTGCTGGCCATGCGAAGGGTCCGCTCACCCCGGGGGCACCGGCTCATCGACTGGTGGGTGCAGGCGCTGGCCTGCGTGGTCCTCGGCCTGCTCGCCGAAGCCCTGATCGACTCGTCATTGATCGCCGGGGTGTCGGCGCTGGTCGCCCTGGTCACGCTGGTCTTCGTGGAGCGCCGCAGCCACGCCCCCGCTCTGCCTGGCGGCCTGCTCGCCATGACCTGGCCGGAACTGCTCGCGGGCGCCGTGGCGAACTTCGCCTTCTCCGGCGCCCTCTTCGTCCTGACCCTCTCCCTGCAGGGCACCCACCACCTGACCCCGCTGGCCACCGGGCTGGCCTTCCTGCCTCTCACCCTCCCGATGACGGTGAACCCGCTGCTCACCGGCCGTCTGGTGGCCCGCTACGGCCCCCGCCGGCCGATCCTCGGCGGCCTCGCCCTGCTCGCGATCGGCTTGGCGAGCGTCTCGCTCACCGATTTCCTGGCGCCAGGACTGGTCGTGATGGGTTTCGGGCTGTCGTTCGTACTGCCCGCGCTGATGGCCGGCATCCTCACCAGCGCGCCGATCGGTACGGCGGGCACGGCGGGCGGTGTGCTCAACTCCTTCCGTCAGGTCGGCGCCACCCTCGGCGTGGCCGTACTCGGCGGCCTGTCCCACCCTCTGCCGGTGGCCGCCATCCTGACCGCACTGACCTGCGCCTGCTATGGCGTCGTGGTCCGCGCTCGGCGCACGGTGTCCGCTGTCGACTCACCGGGGGCAGTTGGGCTTTCCGCCAGGAAATAATCGCGGGCCCCTCTAGCAAACCACGTCTCGATTAGGTCAGACGTGAAGACGCCTCCTTCGAGCAGCGAGTCGTGGTCGGCCTCGAAGGCGGTGAGGGCCATCGGAGAGGGAGCCGGGCACTTGGGGCTCGCGCCCGCCGGGTAGAGTAGGACTGTTGGAAAATCCGACAGTTAGAGGAGCCATCGTGTCTGTCACGTCAGTGGCCCGTGCCAAGGTGCGCCCCAAGGCGCAGCTCACCCTCCCCGATGAGATCCGCCGAGCGCTGCACATCGGCGAAGGGGACGAGGTCGAGTTCTCCGTGCACGACGACGGCACCGTGACAATTCGCGGCTTCGTGTCGGTCCCCGCCGATCAGGCGTGGTTCTGGACGCCTGAATGGCAAGCCGGTGAGGGGCAGGCGACCGCTGACATCACTGCGGGCCGTACCACCTTCCATCGCTCTGCTGAGGACATGTTCGCCCACCTTGACTCGGGCGACGACGATTCGGGCGACGACGCCTGATGCGCACCTTCGAAACGGCCGACCGCTTCGAGCGGGACTGGCGAAAGCTGACTGCCGGGCAACAGGCTCGATTCCGTAAGGTGATCACCGAGGCGTTCATCCCCGACATCGTCGCTGACGGGCCTTTCCGCGGGGGGCTTCGCGTGAAGGGAGTGACCGCATATCCGGGCGTGTTCGAGATGACGTGGGCCCCAGATGGTCGAGCCACCTTCGGTTACGGTGACGAGCGAATCCCCGGTGAAGTCCACATCGTCTGGCGCAGGATAGGCACTCACGACATTTTCACTCCGCCACCCGGCCCGTAGAGACGGTACCTACCCTCAGCGTGGCCCGACTCGGCGGCCCCTTGCCGGTGACTGTCATCGTGACCACACTGACCTGCGCCTGCTACGGCGTCGTGGCCCCCGCCCGGCGGACACTGCCCGCCGTCACCGAGAGCTTCGGCGATCTCGGGGGCCATGTCGTTCGTGGCTCTTGACCACTCGTTCTCATCCGCCACGCTTCTTCGTCATGACCGCTATCTCTGGCAAACACTTGCGAGAATCGGTGTATGGATGAAGCCGCTGAGATGCCCGAGGTGGATCCCACAGCCTCTGTTTCGGTCTCGTTCCACTCCAGCCTGATCGAATCAGCGCGCCAGCGTGGTGCATCCCCACAGGTAGAGGCAGCGGTCAGACGGCAGGTTGAGCGCCACAACCTGGCAGCTCTCGTCAGAGCCAGTGAAGAGATCCACGGCCCGCTCACCGGGGCGGAGCTTCAGGCAGCTCGGGAGGAGACTCACCCTCCCCGATGAGATGGTTGACAGGGTTGGTCGCGAGCGGGTCTTCGGACACGGTCGCCCGGCTCAGCTCGCGGAACGTCCTCCCTCGGGTACGGATGCGGCCGCGACGCTTCCCCGCGGGCGCCTGCGGGACTTGGGCTTGCCGGCATGGTTCGTGTATTCCAGCCACCATTCCGCGATCACCAGGTTGACGACCTAGCTGAGCCAGACACCGGCGGCTCCGATCGCCTCGATCATCGCCTGTTCGTTGCCGCCGTAGGCGGAGTTGAGGCGCGGAAGCTGGATGAGGAGCAATACCCCGGCCCACAGACGACTCGCGACGATGGATGTGGTCAGCGCGAAGCTGCGGATCATCCACCTGCGGTGCTCGGGGAAGCGCCGCTGCCCGCGATCGCCTACTCACACCTGATGCGGTGCGCCGAGCCCATGGCATTCGCCGAGCCCGAGGAGGCAGCCTGGATCCTCATCCTTGCGGCGGGATCGGCGTTGCACGCCGGAGACATGGCGGCGACGATGCTGGCGACCAGGCGCATCACCGACCTGGACTGCTCCCCGGCGACCCTTCGCGCCGCCCAAGGCCTCCCCAAGGGCTATGAGGGTGTCATCACCGGGGCCGAACTGTGGGAACTGCCGGGCGCCATGGCTCAGGCCGGGGGCGGTGAGCGGGAGTGGATGTGGGCGACCGTTATCGGCTGGATGGGGCCCGACGATCACCAGGCCCGCCGGCTCGCCGAAGCCACCGGCCGCCGGGTCCGCGCCGCAGGCTCTCCCGCGCTCCTGACCGAGGTGCTGTACTACCACGCCGACATTGAGTTCCGGCTCGGGCACTGGGCCGAGGGGGCCGCGCATGCCGAGGAGGGCCTGCGGTTGAGCTACGAGACAGGCCAGCGGGGATGGACAGCCAACTTCCTCGCCCACTCGGCCCGGTTCGCCGCCGTGCGCGGCGAGGCCGCGGAATGCCGCACGCTCGCCCGGCGGGCGCTGGAGATCGCGCTTCCGCTGCGCGAGCGCATCGCCGCGGCGACCGCGACCGGCGCCCTGGGGCTGCTGGGGCTGGGGGAAGACATGTCAAAGGAGGCGTTCACGGAGTTGAGGCGCCTGGTCGAGCGAGATTCACCTCGATCCAACGACTTCGTCGCCTTCGCGATGCTCCCGGACTTCGTTGAGGCCGCCGTACGCGCTGGACATCCGGAACTGGCCCGGCGGGTCGCCGCGGCCATGGAACCTCAGACCGGCGGCATCGGAGGGCTCGCCGCCCTGGCCCGCAACCACCGCTATCTCGCGATCATGGCAGACGACGCGCACGCCGAATCGCACTACCGAAGCGCACTCGCGGGCGGCGGCCTCGACCGGCACCCCTTCGGCCGGGCGCGGACCCAGCTTCTCTATGGGGAATGGCTGCGCCGTAACCACCGCAGGACCGAGGCCCGCCGATACTGCGGGAATCCGGCGAGACGTTTGAGGCGTTGGGCGCAACACCATGGGCCCGGGGCGCGGTCGTCCAGGTCCGCGCGGCCGGCGGCGCCGTAGCGCACCAGAGCCGGGCGGTCGCGGCCCTGCTCAGCCTGCAGGAACTGGAGGTCTCCAGGCTCGCGTCCAAAGGGCTGAGCAATCGCGAGATCGGCGACCGGATGCACCTCAGCTCGCGGACGGTGGGCTCGCATCTGTATTGGACGTTTCCCAAGCTCGGGATTTCCGCCCGCGCCGAACTCCGCGACCTCGACTTCGGCTGACCTTTCACCACGCCCCACACCGAGCCGGAGAGATGCGGGTCAGAAGGCGACGGGCGGCGGTGCTGGCGCGCATGCTGGGCAGGATGTTTCTGTGAGACGGCGGGTCTCCTTGTTGACGTGGGCGACCAGGCCGGAGCCGACACAGTAGCCGCACAACCCTGTTCCCTGCAGCGCCGGATGCAGCCACGCGGGGAGTGGTGCCGGCGGCGCGGGTCGAGGGTTCTCTTCTGGATCGTTAGGACCGCCTACGATGCCTCTCCCGTAGCAGCACATGCATTTGAGCACATACCCGGGAAGGTTCCGATCTTCGCCGGTTCCATGGCATTCGAGGCAGGTGGAGGGGTCGGTCATTGCCAACCACTCCCCCGGCGAGCACGGTAATTGGTCCACTTGCGCCCTTTGTCGCTTTTCCCGTTCGGCTCTTCCCAGTTACCGCTCTCGCCGAAACAGGCGCCGCAGCGCCTGTGTTCTTTCTGCTCGTCATCGTCGTCCGTCGTGCCCATGCCTTGACAGTACGGTGTGTGCGGGAAATGGCGCCGGGAAAGTCGGTCGGCCGGGACCATAAGTCCCGTTTCCAGTAGTTCTACGAGGTGCGTTGGAGGTTGAAACAATCGCTGCGGTTGGCCGCGGGTGGCTCATGCGGTCCGCCCGGGGGCGTCCCGACCGTGCGGCCGGCGACAAGCTGGAGACGTTGCTGCCGGGTTTCTGCGAGCTCATAGTGACCAGGATCACTGACGCGAACCCCCAGCTAAAATAGCAGGCCCAGTAAAGTCGGGCATTTGTGAGAGCTTCCCGTTGGTTCGCTGTCGCGTTCCTCTCCACTGTCGGCGCGCTCATCGTCTACGCACACGGATTCTGGGCGGGGCGATTTCTCGAGTTGGCTCCCGTCAGCGAATACTGTGTCAGCAAGCCTTTGGGCTATCCGGCCATCTCATGGACCTGGTTCCCGCTCAGGCATCTGTGCCATTGGCGGGATGGAACCACGACCGATCTGGTGCCCGGATACGTCAACCCGCTGGTGATCCTGCTGATCGTCGGCGCGGTTACCGGAACCGTGATGTGCGCGCTGACGCTCAGCGGGCGACCATCGCGCGGCACGGACAGGAACTCGACCGGCTGAAGGCCCTGCTCGGAACGCGGGTACCGTACGGGATCGAACGCATGCGAAAGGCCATCGACTGTGCCCTGTACGGGGCAGCCGATGGCCTTTCCCAGAGTGCCCCGCGGGTGCGGTCAGGACCAGAGGTAGCTGAGCCTGACTGGCAGAGGCCGGTCGAACTCGATGCTGACCCGGGTGTCGACGCCGTCCTCGAAGGCGCGGACGTTATGCACGGTCATGCGGGCACCGCCGATGAAGGGGTGGCCGTTGGCGTCGACCTCGGTGATGGAGACGGTGACCGGGGTGAAAGGTGTCACACCGGCCAGCGCCGCGCGGAGGATGACCTCTCCTGCGGCGCTGAAGTGTTCGTTGCGGCCGTGAGCCTCGTCGGCGGCGGTACCCGTCCGGTCGGCGGGTGCGTGGGCGTCGGCTTCGATGGTCGGGATGACGCCGACGGTCTCTTGGGACATAGGGGCTCCTTGTCTTGGCGAGCTCTTGGCGAGTCGGGTTCGACTCGTTCGACTGACTCCCATCGTCGGCAGCATTCCGGCCATCCACATCCCCCCTGATCTGGGGGGTTGCCGGGACGCGGCCTCGAAGAGTGCGGCCAGGTGTCAGGCGCGCCGGTCTATCGGGCCTGACCGAGCAGGATCTTCAACCACAGCTCCTCAGCCTCACGCGTGCGGAATCGGTGCGTCTCCTTCACGACGGTGCTTCGTCCAAGGCGATCGGTGACACGCACCCACACCAGACCACCGGCCGCGCACAGCTCGTAGATCCGTGCCCGGCACTCGCACGTGTGCCGCACAACCCGCACGCGCTCGGCGAATGGGTCGGGGTTCAGCCAAGTGACCACTTGTGCGCCCGGCTGTTGGGAAGCGGCGTGCGGGCCGTGATAGCTGGTCACCGCGTCAGCGGTCATGGCCGGACGGTTCCCAGCTTGGCCGCCTGGTCGTCGAGCACGTCGGCCAGCTCGTCGAGGGTGCGGGCATCTACTGTCATGTACACGCCCGCGTTGATCTCTTGCGGCGTGATCCGGTGCGCCCGCCTGGTCGCGTGCCAATCGCCCGGCTTCTCGCCGCAGCTGCCGCGCCAGATTGACCAGGACGGGTAGCTCACAGCCAGCTCTTCGCGCGTCATGATCGGCTCGCTGTGCGCTCGCCGTACGCCGGATGCCAGACCAGGCGCTGATATGGGGGAGGAGTCGTTACGGTGTGGGTCATGGTGCCGGACCTCCTGGTAGGCCGGGTGCCAAGAGCCCGCCTGGTGTTCCCGCACCGGGCGGGCTCGCTTCGATTTCGAGCGAGGCCGAGGCCCCAACCAGAGCACGCGGTATAGAGCGGTGTGAAGCGCTAGGACGCTGCCTGAGGATTTATGCTGCTCAGGACAGTTCTATGGTGATCGGTATGAGCAGCAACGTGCCCGCTTTCGACCCCGAAGCGGCTGGGCCCAGCTACGTCTACGTCCAGGTCGCCGACCACATCGCCGCGCGAATCGCGGCCGGTGAACTCTCGCCGGGCGCAAGGTTGTCTGGAGAGCGCGACCTCGCCGAGGAGTACGGCGTCGCGCTCGGCACGATCAGGCGGGCCGTACAGGAGCTCCGTGATCGTGGACTCGTGGTCACGCTGCCCGCGAAGGGGACCTACATCACGCGCCCAGAGGATCGCCCGGCTGAATAGGGGAACGGCCCGGAACCCTGGTTGGGCGCGCATTCGAGGGGTCGTCGCAACATGGTGATCACTTTCTGGCGACGGCCAGCATAGTGAGGCGACTGGGTTTCCGTGTTTCGCCAAGCTGGCGGTATGCGGAAACCCGTGGCCGGAAGCCAGAGGATCGACCAACGTGGGTGCCGAGAAGCCGACAATCACCCCGGCTTAGTGGCCTTGCCTGGAAGTCTCTCGGGGGTTGACTTTCGGATCTGGTGTGGTCAGTCCGTGAGGGGGGTCACGTAGAGGTCGCAGGCCAGGTCGAGGGCTTCCTGTGGGGTGCCGATGAACCAGGGGGTGGGTTGGTACTTGCCGTTGCTGGGGGTATGGATCGCCAGTCCCCAGTAGTGAGCCGAGCCGCTGTAGCGCAGCCGCATCCACGGCAGCCGGGCGCTGTCGGCCAGTTCTCCTTGGCATGCAGCCACAGCCGCTGCGCCAGGGACGTCTTGGTGGAGGCGGGGATCGTCGGCACGAGGGCTATCCTGCCCGCTCGGCGTGTCAGATCACCACAAGCTGATCATGATCGGGCAAGGTCGGCGGGTCATCATGTGGATCTCTCGCAGAAAGCCCCCGAGTGCCCCGCTGCCGCGCCCGTCAGATCATCTTGACCGCCACCGAGCGGCGGCGGCTCAAGCAGCTCGCCCACTCCCATTCGGCCCCGTATCAGCTGGTGATCCGCGTCAGGATCGTGCTGGATGCCGCCCACGGCCACTCCAACAACGCCATCGCGCGCCGGCACGGGGTGGGCGTGGACACGGTCCGCCTGTGGCGGGGCCGCTACGACAGCGAGCAAGGCATGGAAAGCCTGACCGACCGGCACCGGCCGGGACGCCCGCCGCGTATCACTGCGCTCCAGCGGGCTCAGATCACGGCACTGGCCTGCCAGTTACCGGCCGAGACCGGGACTCCGCTGTCGCGGTGGAGCAGTAGCGAACTGGCCCGCGAAGCCGTCGTCCGCGGCCTGACAGCGACGATCTCGGCCTCCACGGTGGGCCGGATCCTGGCCGAGGACACACTCAAGCCCTGGCAACACCGGTCGTGGATCTTCATCCGTGACCCGGCCTTCGCCGTCAAGGCCGCCCGCGTGCTGGAGTTGTACGCCCGCACCTGGGACGGCGTCCCGCTCGGCGACGACGAGTATGTCATCAGCGCCGATGAGAAGACCTCCATCCAGGCCCGCTGCCGCTGCCACCCCACGCTGCCGCCCGGCAGATCGCGGATGATGCGCATCAACCACGACTACGACCGCGGCGGCGCGCTGGCCTACCTGGCCGCCTACGACGTCCACCGCGCCCACGTCTTCGGCCGCTGCTCGCCCAAGACCGGCATCGTCCCGTTCATGGACCTGGTCGAACAGGTCATGACCCAGCAGCCCTACGCCTCGGCCAAACGGGTGTTCTGGATCGTCGACGATGGCTCCTCCCATCGCGGCAAGGCCGTCGCCGACCGGCTCACCGCGCGGTTTCCCAACGCGGTGATGGTGCACACTCCCGTGCACGCGTCCTGGCTGAATCAAGTGGAGATCTTTTTCTCCATCGTGCAGCGCAAGGTCGTCACACCCAACGACTTCACCAGCCTTGACCAGGTCGAAGACCGGCTGATCGCCTTCGAGCGTCGTTACAACGAGACCGCCCGGCCCTTCAGATGGAAGTTCACCCCGGCCGATCTCGAGGACCTGCCCGCCCGGATCGAGCGACACGAACAGAAAGAGTCGAACTCCCAGCAGCCCACCGGCTGCGACCATCAGCCTGCCGTACTCGACGCAGCCGCGTAACCCCTGAGAGATTTACGCAGATGACCACTTAGCCACGTCGAACGCGCTGCCTCGACGGCTGGGTGTGTGGACTCCAGCAAACCGATACAAGCCCGGCACCATCCACCTTCCCCTGCCGGTGGTCTCGGAAGGTGATGGCGGAGGCATTCGACACGGTTCCAACGGGTGCCTTGAACTGTCGTCGCTTCGGCTGAATCCGTGCGGGCTGGCGGCTGCAAGCGCTGCATGGGCCGGCCGTCTCCACGAATAGTTGCCAGGCGTTCAGATCCTTGCACGGCAGGAACTCGCATGTTCCTCACGCGGTGTTGCTGTACACGCTGTGCGAACAACTAGAAGACGGGATGCCCGACCCCGGCGTGAGTCGCCGGCCGGAATCGTCAGAAACGGTAGTGCGCGACCGTGGTGCCCAGCCTGGAGAAGGCCGCGCTGAGCGCCGACAGGCGGGTCCACAGGCGCAGGGCCGTCGGGAACTGGTCGACCTCGGGCTCCCGGGTGAGCAGGATGTGCCGGATCAGGGTCAGTCGCGGGTTCCACCGTACGGGGTCGAGGCGGTCGAAGCCGGGGGACTTGAAGAGGGGGACCAGGAACCGGCTGCCGGAGTAGTGTCTCGCGGCCCAGACGGTGAATCGGGTGTAGACGTTGAACGCGATCTCCCCACTGGGAAAATGGCTGGTGAGACGGTCCAGCAGCGTGATCATCTCTTCCTGGGAGAGGAAGGGCAGCACGCCGTCGGCGACGATCACGGCGGGACGGTCGGCGGGCAGCGCCTCCAGCCAGCCGGGCTCGGTCAGGTCCGCGCCGATGGTGTGCGTGTGCGGCCGCTCCGGGATGATCCGGTGCCGGGCGTCCACGACCTCGGGAAAGTCGACGTCGTACCAGTCCGCTGTCGATGGAGGGTCGATGCGGAGGGCTCGGGTGTCGAGGCCGGCTCCCAGGTCGATGCCGATCGCGTCGGGGTGGCGGGCGATGAACCGCTGCGCGATCTCGTCCAGTTTCTTGGCGCGCTGGGCGACGTCGATGGCCGAGGCCGCGCTCCAGCGGAGTTTGCGGTGGTCGTAGCCGGTCTTGTGGATGATCTCGTAGGCCATGCGGTCGCCGAGTATGGGGCTTGGCAGGCGGCTGTCGAGCGCCCGGCCGCACAGCGTCACCCACAGGGTTTCCTGCAGCGGGGTCAGTGTAGGAAGGGTCACTCCCATGATGTCCTCCAGGCTCAGATGGTGGGCATGTCGCGTCGGGTGAATCCGGCCAGGCCGGCCGCGACGAGGGCCGCCGCGACGGCGGTCATGACGATCAGTGGGGTGGCCGTCATGACCCCGCCGGGAAGCTTCGGTACGTGCTCGAAGACCGACAGGTCGATGACCCACTGGTCGAGCTGCAACTCCAGGCCGACCCAGCCGAACAACATGCTCACCATGGCCACCGCGAACGTGCCGGCGACCAGCCGAGGCAGGAGCCCGAACAGCGCGAACGCGACCCCGGTGAACACCCACACCACAGGGAGTTGCACGAGAGCGGCGGCTAGGAGGCGGGACAGCTCACGGGCGACGTCGCCGGTGTTGAGTCCGTGCGCCAGACCGGCGGCCGTCCCGAAGGCGATCAACCCGAGCGCCGGGCCGAGCAGTATGAACGCGAAGTGGCTGCCCGCCCAGCGCAGCCGGCGCACCGGGGTGGCCAGCAGGGGCTCGGCCCGCCCGTCGCGCTCTTCGTTCCTGAGCAGCAGCGCGGCCTGGATGGCGAAGCAGGCGCTGACCAGGCCGAGCATGGTCATCATGGGGGCGAGGAACTGGTCGACGAGCGTGCCGGGACCGCCGAGCCGGGCCAGCGCCTCTCGGGCCGCGGCGCCGCCGTTGTCCATCAGCGTCCCAAGGCTCGCCGACATCGCGCCGCCCACGAGCCCGACCACGGCGAGTCCGGCGATCCTGCTGATCAGCGGCCCGCGGTGCAGCCGCCAGGCCAGCGCCAGCGGGCTGCGCAGGCGGGGTCCGGCGGCGGCCGGGCCCAGGCGGGCCTGGAACATGCCGGCGCCGAGGTCGCGCCGATCCGACAGCGCCACGGCCAGCACGATCAGCGCCAGCACGGCGCCGGCCGCGAGCGCGAGCACCCACCAGCGTTCGCCGCTGTAGGGCCGCAGCGCCTCCGCCCAGCCGAGCGGCGTCATCCAGGACACCCAGGCAGGCCCGTCACCGGACTGCGCGGCGACGTCGCCGACGCCGCGCAGCAGGATCGCGGCGCCGAGCGTGCTGATCCCGATGGCGCGCGCGCCGCCCGCGCCGGTCGTGAGCTGCGCCGTCACCGCGCCGATCGAGGCGAACGCGCAGGCGGCCACCGTGAACCCGAGTCCGAGCGCCAGGGAGCCGGCGGCGGGCAGGCCCCGGCCGATCAGCGCCAGCGCCGAGGCCACGCCCAGGACGAGGGCGGCCCCGCAGGTGACGATCAGAGTGGCGGCCAGGTTCGCGTGCCGCGCCACCGCGGTCGCCCCGACCAGTTCGCCCCGTCCGGCCTCTTCTTCCGTACGCGTGTGCCGGATGACCGTGAGCAGCGCGAACAGCGCGACCATGAACGTCACGAACCCCGACCGCCAGGCGACGAGCTCGCCGAGGCTGGAGCCGTTCAGCACGCCGTAGGCGATGGTGAAGGCCCTGGTGTGGACGCTGGTCTCGTAGTAGTGCTGACGGGCCTCGGCCGTGGGGTACGCGCCGGTGAACGCGCCGACGAACACCACCGGGATCATGCAGATGAAGGCCACCCACAGCGGCAGCAGCACACGATCGCGCCGCAGCACCACGCGGATGAGCTTTCCCGTGCCGGCGAACGCGTTCATCGTCCTGCCTCCGCGTGCCGGCCCTTGACGTTCGCGGTCGCGCGGTGGTAGTGCCGCAGGAACAGCTCCTCCAGCGTCGGAGGCTGGCTGACCAGGCTGCGCACGCCGGCCTGGGTGAGGTGGCGAAGTGCGAGGTCCAGCGCGGCGGCGTCGACGCTGAAGCGTACCCGGCCGCCGTCGGCGCGCAGGCCGTGCACACCCGGCAGGCCGGCCAGCCCGTCCGGTGGGGCGGCCAGTTCGGCGTCGATGGAGGTGCGGGTGAGGTGCCGCAGCTCGGCCATGGTGCCGGTTTCGACGGTACGGCCGTCGCGGATGATCGTGACGCGGTCGCACAGCGCCTCGACCTCGGAGAGGATGTGGCTGGACAGCAGCACCGTACGGTCACCCGCGCGCCGCACTTCCTGGACCGTTTGCCGGAAGACCTCCTCCATCAGCGGGTCCAGGCCGGAGGTGGGCTCGTCGAGGATGAGCAGCTCGGCGTCGGAGGCCAGAGCCGCGACCAGGGCCACCTTCTGGCGGTTGCCCTTGGAGTAGGTGCGGCCCTTCTTACGCGGGTCGAGGTCGAAGCGCTCGATCAGCTCGTCCCGGCGCCGCCGGTCAAGCCCGCCGCGCAGCCGGCCGAGCAGGTCGATGGCCTCACCGCCGGACAGGCCGGGCCACAGGGTGACGTCGCCAGGCACGTAGGCCAGGCGGCGGTGCAGCTCAGCGGTCTGTGTCCAGGGGTCGCCGCCGAGCAGCCGGGCGGCGCCCGCGTCGGGGCGCATCAGGCCCAGCAGGATCCGGATCGTGGTGCTCTTGCCCGCCCCGTTGGGCCCGAGGAAGCCGTGCACCTCGCCGGTCCGTACGACGAGGTCGAGGCCGTTCAGTGCCCGTGCCGGGCCGAACGACTTGACCAATCCGGCCATGGAAATGGCATCAGTCTCAGTCATCATGGATGTCCTTGTGTGGTGATGGGGAGAGGGCTAGAGATCGTCTCCCTGATGGGCCTCCCAGGCGGTCTGGGCGGCTTTGAGCATGGTGTCGTCGGCGTACAAGCCGTGGGTGTAGATCTCGAGCATGGGCAGCCCGATGCGCCGCAGCACGTCGGGGCCCATCCGCTCGAAGCCGAGCGCGCGGGTCAGGGGCGGCGCCATGGTCAGCGTGGCCAGGCTCACCAGCACGGTGAGCACGGCCAGCGCCCGCACGTCGGAGGACTGGCGCATCGAGCCGCCGGCGATCCCGTCCCGGAAGAGCTGCTCGGTCTCCTCCACCAGCGTGTTGACGAACGTCGTGGCCGCGGAGGAGTCCTCCTCGATCGCGCGCACCATGTACTGCACATGGAGGCGGTACTCCTCCGAGCCCGACAGGTATTCCTGGGACAGATCCCGCACGCCGACCAGGTCAGCCGCAGTCCGGGCCCTCCTCACCAGGATCTGCAGGACGTGCTCGTCGCAGACGCTCCGCAGGTTGTCCTTGCTGCCGAAGTGCCGGATGACCAGGGCGGCGCTCACCCCCGCGGTGGCCGCGATGGCGCGCAGGTTCGTCTTCTGGAAGCCGTCGCGGGCGAAGTGCGCGATGGCGGCGTTACGGATCTTGGCCTGGGCGGTCAGATCCGCCGAAGGTGATGAACACACGTTTACTATAGTAAACATATGTTCATCGCTATGGCAACCGGGGTCAGAACGGTCCGCGGAGATCTCCCAGGGCAGCGTGCAGAGGGCCGTGCGCTTGCCAGGCAGCAGGTTCGGCATTCTGTTGCGCAGCGCGCCGCGGACAGTGTCGGCCAGCACGTGTCCTGGCCGGCCCATGGAGGCGTAGCTGACCAGCACGCCGCCCGGGGCTAAGTGGTCATCTGCGTAAATCTCTCAGGGGTTACGCGGCTGCGTCGAGTACGGCAGGCTGATGGTCGCAGTCGGTGGGCTGCTGGGAGTTCGACTCTTTCTGTTCGTGTCGCTCGATCCGAACCGGCCTGGAGAAGGCTGGCGTTCCCCTCCATCACTTCCTGCTGCACACCGATCAAGAAACCTTGACCCGCCGCATCGAAACCGACGCCAAGGGCCCGGGGTCGAAATGGCGGCTGGATCACGTTCCGAAGTATCACGAGGCTCTGCCCTGGCTCGGCCGCCAAGCGCAGGTTATCGACTCTTCTGCACTCACTCCGAGACAGGTCGCCGAGATTGTCGCAGCGAAGGCGGCACCAATGGTCGCCGACTAGATCACGCGCAGGTTGCTAGGAGCTACGTGAGAGGTTCAGCCGGTGTGTCCCAGCCGAGCGTCTTCCGAGGTCTGGAGTTCAATTCAGCGGCGGCGTCGAGCTGGTCGCGGGTGTGGACGGACAGGTCTGTGCCCTTAGGGAAGTACTGGCGCAGCAGGCCGTTGGTGTTTTCGTTGGAGTCTCGCTGCCATGGACTGGCCGGGTCGCAGAAGTAGACCGGGATGTCGGCTGCGAGGGTGAAGGCGCCGTGGGAGCCCCTTTCTGATCCCTGGTCCCAGGTGAGTGATCGCAGCAGGTGGCGTGGCAGGGTCGCGATGGTCCGGGTGAGAGCCTCGCGCATCAGTGCGGCGTTGCGGCCGTGCGGGAGGTGGATGAGCATCACGTGGCGGGTGCTGCGCTCGACGAGGGTGCCGATGGCCGATCTGCCGTTCTGGCCGATGATGCAGTCACCCTCCCAGTGGCCGGGCACGGCCCGGTCGTCGGCCTCGGCAGGGCGCTCGCTGATCATGACCATGGGCGTGCTGTAGCGGGGCTGGCGCTGCTGGGCCAGACGACGGGGCTTGCGCACGGCGCGACCGGTGCGCAGCGCTCGGGTCAGGTCGCGGCGCAGCTCGCCTCGGCCTTGAACGTAGAGCGCCTGGTAGACGGTCTCGTGGCACGCATGCATCTCCACCCGCTCGGGAAAGGTCTGGCGCAGGCTCTGGACGATCTGCTCCGGGCTCCAGCGCTTGTGCAGGTGCTCTTGAATGTATGCCCGTAACTCGGGGTTCTGCTCGATCTTGCCGGATTTGGGGCGAGGCTGCGCGCGTCGGCTCCGGCCTGGGCCGCGTGCGGCTGCTACTGGCCGTAGCTGGGGTGGCCGTTGCGGCGGATCTCGCGGCTGATGGTGGAGGGCGCGTGGCCGAGCTCGCGCGCGATCTCTCGGATTGAGGCATTCTCCCGCACCCGGTCGGCAATGTGGATCCGCTCAGTCTCGTGCAGGTAGCGGCCACGCACGGCCGGGGGCGCCGCCGATGTGATCGGTAGCGCCCCCACGTTCTTGTCGGTCGGATTGCGTCCGTTACGCCATCGTCGTCCGGTCCGGAGGTTGATGCCGACGATCCGGCATGCCTCCTTGTTGCTCAAGCCCTGCTGCACGAGCCGCAAGTATGCTGCCCGCTCGTGGGACAGCGCTCTGCGGCCCCGACTGCGTTCCCGGTCCTCCCGAATCTCGAAGTCCATCGCATCCCCTCATCTGGGGTGTTGTGACGACCACTAGAAGGGAATGTTGGTAGGTTTCCGGGCCGTTCTGGTCGACTAGATGTCGTCGTAGAGGTCGAACGCGTGATTCAGGTCTCTTGGAGCCTGCTGGTGAGCGGCCACAGGGCCAGCGGGATCACGGCCGCCGCCGAAAGCGCGAGCAGCAACGGCACGCGCTCTCCAGGCGTCAGATGGTGCAGCAGTCGCACGTGGATCGCCAGGTGCGGCACGGCGAACACCACGTACACGGCAAGCGCCGTGCGGACCATGCCGCGCCGTACGACGAAGAAGCTTACCCCCAGCGGCACCGCCGTCGCCAGGCTCATCGCGCCGTAGTCCATCATCAGATGCGCGTTGTACGGCATGCGCATCCCCACGAACGGGATGTCGAAGAACGAGCGAGGGAAGAACAGCGCCCAGCAGCCCACGGCGAACTGTGTCGCGGCCAGGAACGCCAGGCCCGCGCGGAGCCAGATGCGCGCGCTCATGCGGTGAGGAACTGCTCGAAGGTGATCTGCCCGACGGCATGGTCGGGAGCCAGGTGGCTCCCCTCCCGAAAGTCGCGCATTCTCCCGATTCCCGGCAGCGGCATCGACACCACCAGCCGGCGGCTGGACCGCGCGTGAGCGTAGGCGCGGGCCAGATCGGCCGCAGTACGCACCTCAGGCCCGCCCATGTCCGGTGCCCGGCCCGCCGGTAGCGCCTCGGCCAGGTCGGTCAAGCGGGCGGCCACCTCGCCGGTGTCGACGGGCTGAAAGCTGACCCCGGCGGGCATCATGATCACCGGCAGCCGTCGCTGGATCGCGCACATCCAGACGATGAGCTCGTGGAACTGGGTGGTGCGCTGGATCGTCAACGGCAGCCCGGACTCTTCCAGGAGCCGCTCACACGCCAGCTTCGCCCGATAGTAGGAGATGTCAACTCGATCGATGCCGACGATGGACACGTAGATCAGGTGCGGGCGACCGGTTCGCATGGCCGCCCGGACGAGATTGCGGGTGGCGTCCTGATCCGCGCGGCCATTACCGGTCGCGCAGTGGATGATCGTGCCGGTATCGGAGGCCGCATCCTCAAGTCCCTCATCGGTGATCAGGTCGCCGCGGCACATCATCTCGTCGCGCGGCGGCTTGCGGCTCAGCACGCGTACGGCGTGGCCGGCGGCCAGAAGCCGTGGAACCAACCTACGGCCGAGCCGGCCGGTACCGCCCGTCACCAGGATCGGATCTGTCATGGGTGGCAACTCTCGTGGAAGAGCGCGAGGCCGATGGCCGCGCGCGGCTGTCAGGTGCACCCATTAAGAACCGGACAGACCTTCCCGACGTGACAACCGAAGTTTGGCGGGATTGGCGATGATGCGAATCTCGCTGATCAGGCCGCCCGCAGTCTCCGGCACCAGCACGCCGATCAGCTGCTCACCGGCCAGGGCCAGCAGGCCGGGAGTGCCGTTCAGCTCCGCGATCGACAGCCGGATCCGCTGACCGGTGGTGCGCGATGCGCCGACCAGATAGCGCGCCACCCGGTTGGCGCCGAAGACAGGTCGCCTGGCGGCGCTGATCCTGCCGCCGCTGTCCACCCATACGGTCACGTCGTGGGCCAGCAGCTTCTCCAGCCCTGGAAGATCCCCATCCTCCGCGGCCGCCAGGAAGCCTTTCACCAGGTCACGGTGGTGAGCCCGGTCCACCGGGCGCTCGGCGCTCCCAGGAGCGTCGGTGAGTCGCAGGCGAGCGCGCCGGTACAGCTGCCGGGAGTTCGCCTCGGAGGAATCGATGACCTCGGCCACCTGGCGATGGCTGTAGTCGAAGGCCTCACGGAGCACGAACACCGCGCGCTCCACGGGGTTGAGCCGTTCCAGCAAGGTCAGGAAGGCCAAGGAGACGAAGTCTCGCTGTTCGGCACTGTCCAGCGGTCCCAGAGCGCCGTCCGCGGTCAGCACCGGCTCAGGCAGCCACGGACCGACATAGCTCACCCGGCGGGCACGCGCCGACGTCAACCGGTTCACGCACAGGTTGGTCGCCACCTTGGCCAGCCAGGCCCACGGCGATTCGACAGCCGCCCGGTGGTGCCAGCGAAGGAAGGTGTCCTGGACCACGTCCTCGGCCTCCTCGGCCGAACCCAGCATTCGGTAGGCCAGCCCGAACAGGGTCGAGCGGTGCCGCTCGAACTCCTCAACCGCGTCACCAGTCACGCCCGCCAGCCTTCCAGGCCACCGAGCCGGGCCGATATTCGACCTCTGTACGCGGAACAGCCTCTGTACGCGGAACAGCCCGGAACCGACTGTCGGTTCCGGGCTGTTCTGGTCGGACTGCTAGATGTCGTAGTAAAGCTCGAACTCGTGCGGGTGCGGCCGCAGCCGGATCGGGTCGACCTCGTTCTCGCGCTTGTACGCCACCCACGTCTCGATCAGGTCAGGCGTGAAGACGCCGCCCTCCAGCAGGTAGTCGTGGTCGGCCTCCAACGCGGCGAGGACCTCGGGGAGCGAGCCGGGCACCTGCGGCACCTGGCGGGCCTCCTCCGGAGGCAGCTCGTAGAGGTCCTTGTCGACGGGCTCCGGCGGCTCGATCTTGTTGCGGATGCCGTCGAGACCGGCCATCAGCATGGCCGAGAAGGCGAAGTACGGGTTGCACGACGGGTCCGGCACGCGGAACTCGATGCGCTTGGCCTTCGGGTTGGACCCCGTGATCGGGATGCGGACGCAGGCCGAGCGGTTGCGCTGCGAGTAGACCAGGTTGACCGGGGCCTCGTAGCCGGGCACCAGACGGTGGTAGGAGTTGACCGTCGGGTTGGTGAACGCCAGCAGCGACGGGGCGTGCCTGAGCAGGCCGCCGATGTAGTAGCGGGCCGTGTCGGACAGGCCCGCGTAGCCGACCTCGTCGTAGAAGAGCGGCGAGCCGTCCTTCCACAGCGACTGGTGGCAGTGCATGCCGGAGCCGTTGTCGCCGAAGATCGGCTTGGGCATGAACGTGACCGTGTGGCCGTATTCGAGGGCGGTGCTCTTGATGACGTACTTGTAGAGCATCAGGTTGTCGGCCGTCTTGAGCAGCGTGCCGAACCTGAAGTCGATCTCCGCCTGACCGGCCGTGCCGACCTCGTGGTGCTGCATCTCGACGTCGATGCCGGCCTCGATGAGGTTGCGCACCATCTCCGAGCGCAGGTCCGTGAAGTGGTCCATCGGCGGGACCGGGAAGTATCCGCCCTTGTAGCGGGGCTTGTAGCCGAGGTTGCCGCCTTCGGTGGCCTTGCCGGTGTTCCAGGCGCCCTCGATGGAGTCGATGTAGTAATAGCCGGCGTTCTGCCGCGTCTCGAAGCGGACGTCGTCGAAGATGTAGAACTCCGCCTCGGGCCCGAAGTAGACGGTGTCGGCGATGCCGGTGCCCTTGAGGTATTCCTCCGCCTTGCGGGCGACGTTGCGCGGGTCGCGGCTGTAGGCCTCGCCGGTCAGCGGGTCGTGCACGAAGAAGTTTATGTTGAGCGTCTTGTGCTGACGGAACGGGTCGAGCACGGCGCTGGATGGGTCGGGCAGCAGCAGCATGTCCGACTCGTGGATGGCCTGGAAGCCGCGGATCGACGAGCCGTCGAACATGAGCCCATCGGTGAAGACGTTGGCGCCGAAGTTCTCTACCGGGAAGGTGAAGTGGTGCGTCGTCCCCGGCAGGTCGGTGAACCTGACATCGACGAACTGCACCCCTTCGTCACTGATGAACTTCAGGACGTCGTCGGCGGAGTTGAACACTCTCGAACCTCCCTGGGGACATGACTATCAGGCCGAGGTTAGGTCGCGGCCGTTTCCGATCGGTGTCTCGATTGTTTCGCACATGTTAAGCGGGCTCAGGTCCGTCTCGACCGGTGACATTTCTTGTCTCGCGGAAGATCGCGGTCGAGATCGTAGGGATCGGTGGGCGGGTCGGTGGCTCGCACCGACGTTTTGTCCGGCGCCGAGTCCCGGTAGGCCGGGTGGATGAAGGCATCCTTCACGTCGCATCGCCCGGGCGTCCCGGTCTGCCTGCCCCAGTTCCTGACCCACGTGACCAGCCGCCCCGACTCGCGGTAGACCAGCACCTGGCCCTCGACGCGGGAGACGAAGCGCAAGACCGTTCCGGGCTGGCCTGGCCGCTGCACGGCGTAGACGACGAGGTACTTGACCTTTACCTCGGCGCCCTCGCGACCGTACTTCGCCAGCTTCTTGACGGTGCTCCCGCCGCGCACTTTGATGACGCCGGTGGCCAGCTCGGCCGTCTTCGGGGCGAAGCTGTTGACCCAGTAGCGGCCGTCGAAGCGCGGCTTCTTCGTCTGTTTGACGTCGAGCTGGTCTCGGTACCAGCCGCGCTGACGCGCGTCGAGGCGCTCGATGAACGCCTTCGGCTTGCCGCCCACGAGCGTCTTACGGTCGAGATAGGCCGCGGCCAGGAGATCGCGAGTACGGTCCAGTGCCTTCGCGACCTCCTTCTTTGACAGCCGGCCCAGCGACTTCGCCTTCGGCATCACGAAGCCCGCCGCCCCCTCCGCGTACTTCTCGGCAGGGGAGCCCGCGAACGGGTCCGTCGCGGTCTCCTCTCCCAGGGCCGCCGCCTCCGTGCCGGTCGGCTCCGGCTCCGGCGCCGCGGTCTCGGCGCCGGTCGCCTCCGGGGCCGCCATGACCGGTTGGGTCTCCTCCGGGACCGGTCCCGTACTTCCCGCCTGCGGCGTCAGCAGGTCGGGACGGGCGGCGACGATCACGGTCGCGCCGCCGATCACCGCGGCCACCAGACCGGCCGCGAGCAGGCCCCGCCCCGCTCGCCGTGGCCGGGTGGCCTTGTCCGATCGCGGCGCCCTGGCTCCCCTGCTGGCCGCCGCGCGCATCCTGCGTCGCTCTTCCTCGTCGATCTGCGCGACGAGCTCGTTGAAGCGCGCGTCTAAATCATCCCCGTTCGGCATGGCGTACATGATGAGGGAGAAAGGTGATCTTTGTGGCGCGGTTGGGTCACGATCCCGACCGAGCCGCCCGCCGGATACCGTTGGGGGTATGAGCGGGAATGAGCCTCGGTGGACGCAGACCTGGCTGGGCGGTGTGAGGGCGGCGGGGGTCGATCTCGGCTACCCGGGTGAGCGCCTCGGGCTGCCGGAGCAGGGGAGCGGCGCCGTCGCCGGGTGGGGGCGGCGCATCGCCGGGCTGGTCATCGACTGGATGATCTGCACCTGGGTCGTGGTCCAGCTCGTGCTGCGGATGAATCCGGCGGAGTCGCCGTGGGCGCCCGTGGTGGTGTTCGCGATCCAGTACATCCTGCTCGTCGGGTTCATGGGGCAGACGTTCGGGCATCGGCTCGCGGGGATCAGGGTGGCCGCGATGGACGGTGGCAGCCCCCGGCTGGTGCCCGTGCTGGCGCGTACGGTGCTGCTCTGCCTGGCCGTGCCCGCGCTCATCTGGGATCGCGACCACCGGGGGCTGCACGACCGCGCCTCCAACACGGTCGTCGTGCGTATGTGAAACGTCCATTGACAACGTTGTCTTCGCGGAGTCTGCTGTTGACAACGTTGTCAGGAGGGCGACATGCGGAGAGCACGTCTTGCGGTCGTGGCGACCGCGGCTGTACTGGGATTCGCCGGGTTATCCGGGGTGGCGACGGCCGATCCGCCGACGTCACCAGCAATGACCGATCCAGCGCCGACGCCGCTGCCGTCGGACGCGCCTTCGGCGGCGCCCACGCAGCCGGCGCCCATCGAGGAGGTGACGCCGCCTCCGGGCGCCAAACGGGAGACCGCCGTACGGACCGCCCCGCCAGGGGCGCTCTTCTACTCCTCCCTCGAGACCGGTGACCCGCAGCCGGCCTGGCTCAACACGGTCGACGAGGGCAGGAAGGCCGAGGGGATCACCGGCAGCACCACCGGCGGCATCCCGGGCAACATCACCGACGAGGTCGTCGACATCGCGGCCAGCGGCGAGAACACCCCCTCGGGCGAGGTGAAGGAGAACTTGTTCGACGGGGACGTCAACACCAAGTGGCTGGCGTTCACCGGCACGGGCTGGGTGTCGGTGAAGCTGTCCAAGCCGATCGCGGTCACCCGGTACGCCATGGCCTCCGCCAACGACGCCGCCCAGCGCGACCCGCGTGACTGGGCCCTGGAGGGGTCGGCGGACGGGCAGAGCTGGACGGCCGTGGACACGCGGGCGGGAGAGGTGTTCGACGCCCGGCTGAAGACCCGCGAGTTCGACGTCGCGCACCCGGCCTCCTACCTCTACTACCGGCTCAACCTCACGCGGATCGGCTCGGGCGCGATCGTCCAGCTCGCTGAGCTGCAGCTCTCGGACGGCGACACCGCCCCGAAGCCGCCCTCCGACATGCGCAGCCTGATCGGCCCCGGCCCCGGCAGCGGCTACACCGCCAAGCCCCGCGCCGGCTACACGGGCCTCAAGGCGCTGCGCTACTCCGGCAGTACGACCACCAGCGGCGGCGGCCACTCGGCCAACAAGGTGTTCGAGACCGACATCGAGGTCACAGCCGACACCGAGCTGTCGTACGTGCTGTTCCCCGAGTTCGCCGGGGCCGCGCTGAGCTACCCCAGTACGTACGCGAGCGTGGACCTGGCCTTTTCCGACGGCACCTACCTCAGCGACCTCAAGGCCGACGACCAGCACGGGGTCAAGCTGACGCCGCGGGCGCAGGGCGAGTCCAAGACCCTCTACGCCGACCAGTGGAACTTCCAGCGCTCCCGCATCGGCGACGTCGCCAAGGGCAAGCGGATCAAGCGCATCCTGATCGCCTTCGACGCGCCGGCCGGGCCGCTGCCGTTCAAGGGCTGGGTGGACGACATCACGCTCGTCAACGCCAAGCCGCAGCAGGTCAAGAGCCTGGCCGACCACGTGGTGACGACGCGCGGCACCCAGTCGACCGGCGGCTTCTCACGAGGTAACAACTTCCCGGCCACGGCGGTGCCGCACGGGTTCAACTTCTGGACGCCGATGACGGGCTCCGGGTCGAACTCGTGGCTGTACGAGTATCACCGCAACGGCAACGCTGACAACGTCCCGACCATCCAGGCGTTCGCCGCCAGTCACGAGCCGAGCCCCTGGATGGGGGACCGGCAGTCCTTCCAGGTCATGCCGTCGCTGCTGGCCAAGCCGAACCCGGACCGGGTCGCCAGGGCCACGCCGTTCCTGCACTCGGGCGAGACCGCCAGGCCGTACTACTACGGGGTCGACCTGCTCAACGGCATCCGTACGGAGATCGCGCCCGCCGACCACGCGGCCGTGTTCCGCTTCACCTTCCCCGGTGACGGCGGCAGCCTGATCTTCGACAACTACAACAACGACGGCGGGCTGACCATCGACCAGGGCGTCGTCACCGGCTTCACCGACACGCGCAGCGGCCTGTCGGCGGGCGCCACCCGGATGTACGTCTACGCGGTCTTCGACCAGCAGCCCACCGGCGGCGGCAAGCTGACCGGCGCGGGCCGCGACAACGTGACGGGCTATGTCGCCTTCTCCGCCAAGCAGGTCACGATGCGCATCGCCACCTCCTTCCTCGGCGTGGCGCAGGCCAAGCGCAACCTGGAGCTGGAGAACGGCACGTTCGAGGAGGTCAAGGCGCGGGCCCTGCGCGCCTGGGAGGACAAGCTGGGCACCGTCGAGGTCGAGGGCGCCACGCCCGACCAGCTCACGACGCTGTACTCGAACCTGTACCGGCTCTTCCTCTATCCGAACTCGGGCTTCGAGAACACCGGTACGGCCGCGACGCCCGCCTACAAGTACGCCAGCCCGGTATCGGCCAGGAACGGGCCTGACACCCCCACCCAGACCGGCGCCAAGATCGTGGACGGCAAGATCTACGTCAACAACGGCTTCTGGGACACCTACCGGACGACCTGGCCCGCCTACTCGCTGCTGGCTCCCGAGGCGGGCGAGCTGATCGACGGGTTCGTCCAGCAGTATCGCGACGCCGGCTGGATCGCCCGGTGGTCCTCGCCCGGCTACGCCGACCTCATGGTGGGCACCAGTTCGGACGTGGCCTTCGCCGACGCCTACAGCAAGGGCGTGCGCGGCTTCGACGCCAAGTCGGCGTACGCGGCGGCGGTGAAGAACGCCACCGTGGTGCCGACGAACCCGGCCGTCGGGCGCAAGGGGCTGCAGACCTCGATCTTCCGCGGGTACACCGCCCTGAACGAGGTAGGCGAGGGCCTGTCCTGGGCCATGGACGGATATATCAACGACTTCGGCATCTCGACCATGGCCGCGGCCCTGGCCAAGGACGCCACCGGCGCGGAGAAGGCCCGCTATCTGGAGGAGTCCGAATATTTCCGTAACAGGGCCCTGAACTACGTCAACATGTTCGACCCGGAGGTGGGCTTCTTCCAGGGCCGCGACTCCACGGGCAAGTGGCGCCGTACCAAGGCCGACTACGACCCCCGCGTCTGGGGCTACGACTACACCGAGACCGACGGCTGGAACATGGCCTTCCACGCGCCCCAGGACGGCACCGGACTCGCCGCCCTCTACGGCGGGCGCGCGGGCCTGGCCAAGAAGCTCGACGCGTTCTTCGCCGACCAGGAGACGGCCACGTTCCCCGGTTCGTACAACGGCGTGATCCACGAGATGCGCGAGGCCAGGGACGTCCGCATGGGCCAGTACGGCCACAGCAACCAGCCCTCGCACCACATCATCTACATGTACGACCACGCGGGGCAGCCGTGGAAGGCGCAGGCCAAGGTCAGGGAGGCGCTGTCGCGGCTCTATCTGGGCAGCGAGATCGGCCAGGGCTATCCGGGCGACGAGGACAACGGCGAGATGTCCGCCTGGTACGTCTTCAGCGCCCTCGGCTTCTACCCGCTCCAGGCCGGCAGCCAGGACTACGCGATCGGCTCGCCGCTGTTCACCAAGGCCACCGTGCACCTGCCCAGCGGCAAGGACCTGGTGATCAATGCCCCGGCCAACAGCGCCGAGAACGTCTACGTCCAGGGCCTCAAGGTGAACGGCAAGGCGTGGACGTCCACCGCGCTGCCGCACGACGTGCTGGCCGGTGGGGGCGTACTGGACTTCGCGATGGGGTCCAAGCCGTCCACATGGGGCGAGCCGCCGGAGTCGATCACGCCCGACGACGAGATGCCGCGCCCGATGCGCGACATCCCGGTCACCGGGGGCCCGGCGGCGCTGTCGGACGACACCTCGGCAACAACAGCCACCATTTCCGGAAATATCACTCTTCAGGCTGGCACGCGGGATCTGGTGAGCTTCTACACCCTCACCTCGGCGGCCACCGGCCCCACGTCGTGGAAGCTCGAGGGCTCCTACGACGGTACGGCCTGGACGGTCATCGACCAGCGGGACGGCCAGACGTTCGGCCAGGCGCGCCAGACCCGGCCGTTCAAGATCGCCCGTCCCGGACGGTACGCCCAGTACCGCCTCACCGTCTCCGGCACACTGGCCGAGCTGGAACTGCTGGCGGTACCGGATCCGGCCTGCACCCGAACCGTCACCGACACCCACGGCGGCCCGCTCACGGTCGGCTCCGGCGTGACCTGCCTGGCGGCGGGCGCGAACGTGACCGGCCCCGTCGTCGTCCGGCAGGGCGCCTCGCTGATCGCCCGGTCCGCCACGGTCGGCGGCCCGGTCACGGCGGTGGGCGCCGGGCGGTTGGTCCTGGTGGACACCTCCGTGGGCGGGCCGCTCACGGCGACCTCGGTGAAGGAGCTGTCCGTGGAGAAGTCGGTGGTGGGCGGCCCGGTCACGCTGGTCGGCGACAGCGGGCCGCTGATCGCGGCCAGCACGGTCAAGGGGCCGCTGACCTGCACGGGCAACTCCCCGGCGCCGACGGCGAATGGCCTGTCCAACACGGTCTTGGGGCCGTCGGCCGGCCAGTGCAAGGGTCTCTAGCGCGATAAAAAACCTTACCGGGTTCGATATTGAACCCGGTAAGGTTTATGCTGTCCCCATGATGATGGCGGGGCTCAGGGAGAAGAAGAAGGAGCAGACCCGGCGGCGGATCGCCGAGGTGGCGCTGCGGATGTTCGCCGAGCGGGGCTACGAGGCCGTGACGGTCAACGAGATCGCCGAGGCGGCCGGGGTCGCGAAGGTCACGCTGTTCACCTACTTCCCGACCAAGGAGAGCCTGGTCCTCGACGTGGTCAAGGAGGACACGGCGAAGATCGTCAACGAGCGGCGGCCGGGACAGGCGCCGCTCGATGCGCTGCGCGAGCACTACCGGGCGTTCGCCGCCGAGGGCACGGAGGGGGTCGACGTCGAGGGCCTGCTCACCCGGGCCTGGGTGATCTCGGCCAGCCCGGCGCTGATGGCGGGGCTGCACCAGACCCAGGCGGGGCAGCGGTACGAGCTGGCCGCCGCTCTGGCCAGTGCGCGGGGGATGCCGGACGGGTCGTGCGAGCTGCGGGACCAGCTCATGGCCGCGCAGATCACGGCCGTGCTCACGACGGTGCAGGAGGGGTTCTTCCAGCGGCTCGTCGAGGGGATGCCCATCGCTGAGGCGGGCGGCCGGCTGGCGGACGACGTCGAGCTCGCCTTCGACCTCCTGGCGAACGGCTTTACAGACCAATAAGGGGATATTTCTGTGAAAAAAGGCATCAACTATGACACCGGGTTTCTGCCGGGCGAGAGCCGGTCCCGGACGGCGTTCGACGCCGAGACGGTCGGACGCGAGATGCGGGTGATCGCCGACGAGCTGCACTGCGCGGCCGTACGCGTGTCCGGCGGCGACCCGGAGCGGCTGAGCGTGGCGGCCGAGCAGGCCGCCGCGGCCGGGCTGGAGGTCTGGTTCGCGCCGTTCCCCGTCGACCTCACGCCGGAACAGGTGATCCCCCTCTACGCCGACTGCGCCGAACGAGCCGAGGTCGTCCGGCGCGGCGGCGCCGAGGTGGTGCTGGTCACTGGCTGCGAGACCAGCGCCTTCTGCGACGGGTTCATGCCCGGTGCCGACTACATGGAGCGCATGCGGGCGATGATGTCGGCCGACATGGAGTGGTGGCAGTCGCTGGGCGCGATCATGGGGCGCTTCAACGGCTTCCTCGGGGAGGTCACCGAGACGGTGCGGCCGCTGTTCGGGGGGCGGATCACGTACGCCTCCGGGCCGTGGGAGTTCGTCGACTGGACGCCGTTCGACCTGGTCGGCGTGGACGCCTACCGGGCCGCCTACAACGCCGGGAGCTTCGTGGAGGAGCTGCGCGGCCACTTCAAGCACGGCAAGCCCGTCGTGGTGACCGAGTTCGGCACCTGTGCCTACACGGGGGCGGGGGAGCGCGGGGGCATGGCCTGGGACGTGCCCGACGGCGCCAAGCGCGACGAGGGTGAGCAGGTCCGCTATCTGAACGAGCTGCTCGACGTCTTCGAGCAGGAGGGCGTCGACACGGCCCTGTGGTTCACCTTCGCCTCCTACAACCGGTCCGGCGACGCCGACCTGGGCGCGTACGGGGTGGTCCGGATGCTCGACGAGACCCGCTGGGAGCCCAAGGCGGCCTTCCACGCGATGGCGGCCCGGTACGGGCGCGCCTGAACCCCGCGCGGCCGGTCGGTCGCGCGAAGGTCCGCGTGCCAGGCTGGGCGGCCGGTTGGTCGCGCGAGTCCGTGTGGCGGGCCGGCGGAGGCGCGGTGGGTCAGTGGCGGGTGCAGGTGAAGATGGCGGTGCCCGGGATGTGCTTGCCGCGCAGCGGGCTCCAGCCGCCCCACACCCGGTCGTGGCCTTCCGGCCATTCGGGCTCCAGCAGGCCCGTCACGGTCAGCCCTGAGGCGACGATCAAGCCGATCCAGTCGCCCATCGTCCGATGGTGCTCGACGTAGGTGGGCGTGCCGTACTCGTCCGTCTCGACATAGGGCGAACGGTCGAAGTAGGACCGGTCGGAGGTCAGCCCGCGCGGCCCCGGATCGTCGGGGAACGCCCACCGGATCGGATGGCTGACCGAGAACACGAACCGCCCGCCCGGCCTGAGCACCCGGCCCACCTCCCGGAACACCGCCAGCGGATCGGCCACGAACGGCAGCGCCCCGAACGCCGAGCACGCCAGATCGAACGACCCGCCGGCGAACGGGAGCACCTCGGCGTCGGCCTGCACCACAGGGACGTGCAGGCCGGTGTCGAGGTCGATCCGCTGCGAGTGGCGCAACTGCCGGTGCGACAGGTCGAACGCGGCGACCTCGGCCCCCTGCCCGACCAGCCACCGCGCGCACTGAGCCGCGCCACAGCCCATCTCCAGGACCCGCCGGCCGTGTACGTCGCCCAGCAGGTGCGCCTCGGCCTCGTCGACGCCCTCCGGGCACCAGACGAAGCCGGTGTCCCGCAGGAACTCGCCGTGTTCGACCTGGTAGTCGTCGGCGTTGCCGTCCCACCAGCCGCGGTTGGCCCGCGAGGAGTCCGACAGCATCGGTGCGCTCCCCGCAGGCACTAGCGCATCTTGGGGCCGCGCGGAACGCGAGCGCCCTTGGGCATCGGGCCCTTGGGCATCGGCATGTTCTTGGGGAGTGAGCGCAAGCGGTCCTTGACCTCGTTGACCGCGGGCTTCTTGAGGTTGCGCGGCAGCTTCATGATGTGGCGCTGGAGCTTGCCCAGCGGCACCTGCCCCTCGCCGTCACCGCACTGGATGTCGTAGATCTCGACGCCCAGCACCACCCGCGCGACCCGCTTCTTCTCGGCCGCGAGCATCTTGGCCACCCGGTTGCCGGGCCCCTCGGACACCAGCACGACCCCCGGGAACCCGATCACGAGGTGGATCAGGTCCTGGTCACGGTTGACCGCGATGGCCGGGGTGACCTGCCAATTGCCCCGCATGCCCTGCAGGACCGCGGCGGCGGCGCCGGTCTGGCCGTGCAGGATCGAATACTGGGCGCGCTGGGCCAGCTGCCCGAACACCACGAGGCCGACGGTGAGCGCGGCGAGCACGCCGAGGAACACCGAATACCACAGATAGTCCGTGACCAGCCCGATCACGACGATCACAGCCAGCGTGCCGACCGCCGAAAGGAAGACGATCGGCAACCCCTTGGGGTTGGCCTGCTTGATGATCTGCGCGATCATGCGGAACTGCTTGATGCGTCCCGGCTTCTCTGGGTCCTCGGACTTTGCCATGCTCCGAAGAATACAAACCAACCGAGCGGGATACGAAAACGCATCTGGTCGTTCTGGGGTTTTTCTTTTACGGCAGAGCACGGTGGGCCCCACCCGCCGTACAGGGCCGGGCCCTGTCCAGGGGCACGCTCCTCCGGTGATGCGGGGCCGGGCGCCGTGACGAGACGGTGAGACCCCGGCCTACGTGCGTTACCAAACCGGTATTGCGCGGTCGCCTCCATGGCGAGCCCGGTCGCCTCCATGGCGAAGCCAGGCCGCCTCCGTGGTGGAGGCGGCCCAGGGGACGTCAGGCGCTCTGGCGAGCCTCGATGGCCTGCTTGTAGAGCTTGCCGGCGCGGTAGGAGGAGCGGACGAGCGGGCCCGACAGGACGCCCGCGAAGCCGATCGCCTCGGCCTCCGCCTGGAGCTCGACGAACTCCTCCGGTTTGACCCAGCGCTCGACCGGGTGGTGGCGGGGCGTCGGGCGCAGGTATTGGGTGATCGTCAGCAGGTCGGTGCCGGCGGCGTGCAGGTCGCGCATCGCCTCCACGACCTCCTCGCGCGTCTCGCCCATGCCCAGGATCAGGTTGGACTTGGTGACCAGCCCGGCCTCACGGGCCGTCGTGATCACGCCGAGCGAGCGATCATAGCGGAACGCGGGCCGGATGCGCTTGAAGATCCGCGGCACGGTCTCGACATTGTGCGCGAACACCTCGGGCTTGGCCGAGAACACCTCTTCCAGCTGCCCGCGGTCGCCGTTGAAGTCGGGCACCAGCAGCTCGACCCCGCAGCCGGGCAGCAGCGCGTGGATCTGCCGCGCGGTCTCGGCGTAGAGCCAGGCGCCGCCGTCGGGCAGGTCGTCGCGGGCCACGCCGGTCACCGTGGCGTAGCGCAGGCCCATCTGCTCGACCGACTCGGCCACGCGACGCGGCTCGTCCCGGTCGTACTCCTTGGGCTTGCCGGTGTCGATCTGGCAGAAGTCGCAGCGGCGCGTGCACTGGTCGCCGCCGATGAGGAACGTCGCCTCGCGGTCTTCCCAGCACTCGTAGATATTGGGGCAGCCCGCCTCTTCACAGACCGTGTGCAGGCCCTCCCGGCGCACGAGCGATTTGAGCTCGGTGTATTCGGGGCCCGTCTTCAGCTTGGTCTTGATCCACGGGGGCTTGCGCTCGATAGGGGTTTCGGCGTTGCGCACCTCCAGGCGGAGGAGCTTTCGGCCTTCAGGAGCAACGGTCACCGACCCAGCTTACGTCTCGCCCAACCTGTCCCACTCCCAGGGGCGTCATTCCCAGGGTCATCGGATGATTCCGGTGATTCGGCCGGCTCAGATGACCAGGCCGAAGCCGGGGATGGCGCGGGTGTAGTGGCGGAGCAGTTCGTCGTCGATCCGGTCCGACTCGGCCGAGCCGAGCAGCTCCGAGCTGGACAGCACGGACCCGGGCAGCTCCAGGCCGGGCAGCTCCGGGCCGGCCAGCGCGGAGCCGGGTGCGGTGGCGCGGACGCGGTCGGGGGCCAGCAACGCGGTCTGCCTGATCGACGCCACGCTCTCGCCGCGCAGGGCCGCCGCCTGCATGGGGGCGACGTACCTGCCGCTGGCCAGCAGCCCGTCGATCTCGGCCAGTTCCTCGGCCGTGAGGACACGCAGGGCCCTCGCCTGCCGCCTTTCCTGCCTGCGGGCGTCGTCGGAGCGGGTCAGCCGTTTGAGGCAGTACTCGGTGAGCAGCACCGGGCCGCCGAGCACCCGCCCGACGATCCGGCCCAGGAAGCTGACCGCCTCGTAGCCGGTGCTCCTGGAGTCCAGAACGCCGAGCGACGCCATCTGCGTGTGGGCCGCCTCGCGCGCACGCAGCGGTGCCGCTCCGATGAGCGCCTCCCGCCATGCGCCCAGCGTCGACAGCGCGCCGTCCACGATGAGCTCGCCGCCGCTCGGCAGCTCCGCGTACGCCCTGGCCAGCAGCGCGACCCGTTGCCGCGGCGACAGAGCCAGCCACGAGGGCAGGCCGATGACCAGCACGGGCACCCTGAGCGGGCCGGTGCGCGCGTACGTGGTGCCCAGGACCAGATCCCTGACCGCCACCTTCTGGGGACGCTTGACGCCGATCCGGTCGGCCACCCGCTCCGCCATGCCGTACACCTGCCGGGCCGAGGAGGGGTCGAGGACCTCGGCGTCGGCGGGCAGGCGACCGAGGCGCGGCCGCAGCATCCACCCGATGGCGATCAGCAGGGCGCCGAGCGCCCACGCCACGGCGAACCGGGCGTTGACCACGATCGTCCATCCGCCGAGCACGACGAAGGCCAGCGTCAGGGTGTGCACGACGAGAGCGAGTACCAGAGCCGCGAGCCACGTCGCAGACTGTTTCACAGATCGCTTCACAGGCCGATCGTAAGCAGGCGAATGCCAGATTTCACCGCGATTCGGCGACCGGCCGTGCGTCAGCGGCGCATGAGGTCTTCCTCGTGCAGGTCGTACGGCTCCAGGCCCAGCGCTTCGGCCAGCCGTTTCTCGGCGATCGGCATGACCTCCTCGACCACGATCCGCCTGCCCGTCTCGGCGGACAGCGAGGAGACGCCCACGTCCGGGATGCCGCAGGGGACGATCCGGCTGAACCACCGCGGATCATTGGCGCAGTTGAGGGCGAAGCCGTGCATCGTGACGCCGCGTGAGACGCGGATGGCCACGGCGCCGAGCTGGCGGTCGGGCAGGCCGAGGCTGGTGTCGCCCGCGGCCCAGACCCCGGCCCAGCCCGGTATCCGCCTGGCCGTGACGCCGAAGTCCGCACAGATCTGGATCATCGCGTCTTCGAGCCGGCAGATGTAGCGGGTCACGTCGTCGATCTCGACGATCGGGTAGGCGACGAGCTGGCCGGGACCGTGCCAAGTGATGCGGCCCCCGCGGTCGACGTCGATCACGGGGGTGCCGTCGGAGGGGCGTTCGTGCGGGGCGGTGCGCTTGCCCGCCGTGTAGACGGGCGCGTGCTCAAGGAGCAGGACCGTGTCGGTCAGCTCCCGGGCCACCCGTTTGCCGTGCACCCAGCGTTGCAGCTGCCAAGCCTGCTCGTAGGGGACGTCGACACCGAGACGGACGATGGCCAATGCGTGGGGGTCGACCCCGTGCTTGGGGCGCATGGGTCCATTGTGCCGTTCCCTCACCCATCCAGGGTAATTCAGGAAGCCAGCAACCGAGGCTCGATCCGGAACTCCTTTGCCCCCTCGGCCCCGTCATGCTCGACTTTGTAGGCGTATCCGGCTGGATCGGTGGTTACGGCCTGAATGAAATCGGTGCCCACGTAGTGCAGCGCCACGCCCTCGTCGGCGGCGTAGCCCTCGGGCAGCTCGCCGCTGGCCACCGACTGGTGCAGCAGCTGCCGGCGTTGCGGCTCGGAGTTGTAGTGGACTCCGCACGAGTAGGGCAGGAAGGCCAGGCCGTCGGCCCACACGTTGAGCTCGGGGCCGAAGGAGTCGGTGTTGCCGCCGACGTGCCAGCACAGCGCGCCCGCGCTCTGCCCGGACAGCACCACGCCCGACCGCCACGCCTCCTCGAACGCCTCGTCGTAGCCGTGCAGCCGCCACAGGGCCGCCAGGTTGGCCACGCTGCCACCGCTGACATAGATCATGTCCTGCTCGAGCATCCACGCCCGGGGATCCTTGACATTGGGCATCGGGAACACCGTCAGATGGCTCAGCTCGACGTCCCATCCGGCGAAGGCGCCGTACATCTTCAGCAGCCAGTCGGCGTCGTCGCCCATCGCGGTGGCGACCAGCCCCAGCTTCGGCCGGTCCTGGCCGGTCAGGTCGAGGCCGTAGCGCAGCAGCGGGCTCGCCTCCAGAAAACCGTGACGCGCCGTCGGGCGGAACGACCCACCGCCGATGGCAAGAATGTGCGACTGGCCCGACCTGATCATGTTGGTATCTCCCGCGTGGTAAAGGATGAACAGCACCTAAGAATATGGCGCTAGATTATGTCGCTCAAGGCCTCGTCGAGATGGCTATGGGTGAATCCGTAGCCGCTGCCGGACAGTTTCCCGGGCAGAATCCGGTGGCTGGGCAACAGCCCTTCCCGCGCGAACTCTCCCAGGCCGATGCTCAGCGCGAAGGCCGGGACGGGCATCGGCACGGTGCCCTTACGCAGGGCTTTCCCGAGCGTGGTGGTGAACTCCGCATTGCTCACAGGATTGGGCGAAGTCAGATTAACCGCCCCCACCAATTCCCGATTTTTCAGGATATGTAGTACTGCCTGCACCCAGTCGTCCTCGGATATCCAGGACCAGTACTGCTTCCCACTCCCGAGCGGCGCGCCGAGCCCCATCTTGAAAATGGGCAGCATCCGCCCAAGCGCTCCACCCCGCCCGCTCAAGACGAGCCCGGTACGCAATTGCGCGGTCCGGACACCGATCTCCTCGGCGGCCCTGGCCGTACCTTCCCAGAGCTCGCACAGATCAGCCAGAAACCCGGTGCCCTTCCCCTGAGACTCATCGATGACCCGATCCCCGGTATCACCGTAGAAATCCACCCCCGAGGCCGACACGAGCACCTCAGGCGGCCGGGACAGCTGCCGCAACGCGTTGACGAGCACCCGAGTCCCGTCGACCCGGCTTTGCACCAGCTCGCGCTTGTACGCCTCACTCCAGCGCTTGTCGGCGATGGGCGCTCCGGCCAGATGTACGACTCCTTCGGCCCCTTCGAGCACCGAAAGATCGATCACATCGTCCCGAGGCTCCCAGTAAGCCTCCTCATCGCTCTCCGGAGGCCGTCGCACCATCCGGACAACCCGCTGCCCCTGCCCCTGCAGCGCGTCCACCAACGGCCCCCCGAGCAGCCCGGACGCCCCCGTAACGATGATCGCCATACCCCCACACTACGCCGGAGGCCTCCCGCCCCCACCCGTTACCCGTCTGGAGTGTCGGCCGTCTGATGCCCGCCCCGATCGAAGGTGCTCGCTTCGCTCGCTCGCCCTGCCAGGCGGGCTGGCGCCCGCCCCCGCGTCGGTCCTCGCTTCGCTCGGGCAGTTCCCTGAGATGCGGCTCCGCCACGCGCTTCGCCCAAAGCCTGCATCGCGGTTCTCAGGCGAGAGCGACCGGTGGCCAACGCCCGTCAATTAGCCGAATGGCCGTCCGAAGGGCTGTTCAGAAATGTCCTCGCCCGGCTCAGCGCTCCTGATCGCCAGCATTATGTTGTACAGCGCAACGCTCAGTTGCCATGGATCGCCGAGCTCGCGGTGGATGGCCGCTGCCGCACGATGGAAGTCGAGCGCCTCAAGGGGGCGCCGAGCTCGCGATAAGCCTCACCGGTGCCATCCAGTGCCCGTGCTTCACGACTGCGGTCACCAAGGCGTCGCTGGATGCTCGCGGAGCGCTGGAACGCAATCAGCGACTCGGCGGGGCGGCCCATTGCCACTTGCGCGTCGCGTACCTCTAGCTCACCCAGAAGCGCGATCCGCACGCCGTCAGCGCCTCACGAAGCCGCGCCGGCCGTCGTGGTCCCGGAGCGCGTCCATGAGAGGATCCGCGACGCTAGACTGGCGACGTCCCCGCCCCCTTCCTCACCCCCGGAGGTCCCGGAAGCCCCGGAGGTCCCGGAGAGGAACACCACTGGGATCAGCGCCCGGCCCTGCGCGGCGTCCTCAATCGCGCCCTCGATGGCCTCCTCGATCCACTCCCGCCCCAGGTCGCGCGTCCGCAGCCGGTCCTCTCGTACCTCATCGGGACAGTCCAGCAAGGCCCAATGGACCGGCCCGCCCCACCGCCCCTCCGAAGCGAGCTCGTGAGGATCGGGGATCGGGCACAGTAACAGCACTGGAGTCCCCGCCCGCCGCACCATGGTCACGATGCGCGTCCACATCCGGTCGTACGCGGGCCACACAGGAGCGGCCTGCGGCTCCGCGATGGGTACCCCGAGCAGCGCGCCGTCCTCGAGCAGCTCGTCCATGTCCATCACGACCAACCCGCCCGCCGCCCGCAGCAGGTACGGCAGCAAGGTCGTCTTTCCCGCGCCAGGAGCGCCCGTGAGCAGGTACAGAGGCGCGAGCCCACCGGCCGGTTGATCTTCCACCGGCTTGATCATAGAAGTTGACCGCGGTAGCAGTCGCGTAGGCGGTGTTCCGCGTCGGCGCTCACGCCGAGCTTGTCCAGGCCCAGCAACGCGGCGCCCACGGCCGGGGGCACGTCCACCACGCGGGCCGTCGCCTTCGGCGCCACCCGGTGGCAACCGGCGTGGATGCGGTCGAGCAGGTACTCATCGCCACCTGCGAGGACGCCGCCCCCAAGCACGATGTCCACCGGAACGTGGAGCAGATCCAACCGGCGCAGCGCCGCCGAAGCGAGCAGGACCACCTCCTCGGCCAGCCGGTCGACCACTTTTCTGGCCACGGCGTCGCCGGCCCCCGCGGTCGCCAGCAGCAGCGGATTGAGCTCCTGGAGCCGGGCGCGGCCGACCTCCCCGAAGTGGAGCCGCTCGACGAGGTCGGCCACACAGGACACGGCGAAGTGATCGGTCACCACCCGTCGCAACGCGGTGTCAGGGCCGCGACCGTCTTCGGCCCGCACCGCCCGCCACAACGTCTCGTCGCCCAGGAACGAACCGCCGCCCCAGTCGCCGGACAACCGGCCGATCGCGGGGAACCGCAACGTCCTGCCGTCCGCACTCGAGGAACGGCTGCTCGAAGGCCGACAGGATGGTCGGGGCGCTGGGCGGGGTGGTGTCGGTACCGGCGGAGGCCGGTCCGGCGAAGACCGAGGCGGCGAGCGTGGTGCCTATGAGCAGGACGATTGCGCGACGAGACGTAGCTGATTCCCATCTGCCCATGAACAACGACACGTGCGACGTTCGCCCCTCAAAACGGTTCTGACTGATGGATGGTTCAACCGGCTCCGCGCTGACCCCCTGGGCCCTGGAATCGGGGGCTCAGGGGGTCAGTGGGTCAGGTGAGGAGCGCGGCGAGGTGGTTGGTCCGCGTTCCCTCGGCGGAGGTCAGATAGCCGCGCAGCCGCCTTGCGATGGCGCCCAGTTCGCCGGACAGCGCGTGCGTCGGGCCGTACAGGGCGGGTGGCCGGATCGCGGCGACCTGTGCGTTGAGGTCGGTGACCAGGCCGGCGGTGGTGCCGCCGTTGGGCGCGATGCGGATCGTGTAGTCCAGGATGCTGCCGGCCTCCCCGCCGGTGATGTGGGCGCCGGGCAGGACGCCGATGCCGGTGTCCCAGTCCATCGAGTTGCGTACGTTCTCGAACACGGCCGAGGTGGCGTACTTCGTGCCCGGGTTCTTGGAGAAGACGACGGCCACGTTGGGCGTGGTCCGGTGCGCGCCCTCCTTGAAGACCATGGCGTAGCCGCTGGTGCCGCCGGTCGGCGTCCATGGGTAGTAGGGGATGTTCTCGCCCGCCCGGTACCACTCGCTCGGGTCGCCGTTGGCGTCGAGGCGCATGGCCAGCGCGGTGAAGGTGTCGGTGGAACGCAGGAACGGCAGCCAGTTCTCCAGGTAGAACTCGACGTCGGCGACCGTCGTACCGGCGTTGACGACCTTGGGCAGCCGGATGACGCGGCGGATCTCCAGCGCTCCGCCGGCCAGCCTGGTGTAGCGGGTGAGCTGCGGGACGGCGTCCGAGCCCGCGAAGTCGGCGACGAGTTCGGCGTACCACTGCCGGTCGGCGATGGTCCACACGTCGGTGGTGGTGGAGTTGGTCCGTTCGACGCGTACGGTGCGCTGGTAGGCGCCGGGGCGGGTGCCCGCCTGGTTGACGTTCCAGCGCCGGTCGAGGACGTTGGTCGCGGCTTCGACGTTCAGGCCCCACAGGACGGCCTGCATGACCCGGTCGGTCTCCTCACCCTCGTAGGTGGGCGAGAGCAGCGCCCGGTAGCCGCTGGGGCAGTGCCGCATCTGCGGGACGCAGCCGCCACCACCGAGCCGGAAGTCGAACTGCTCCCCGCCGTTCCAGTAGTTGCGCTGCCACACGTCGGTGCCGTCTTTGAACAGCTTCCACGACCAGCCCTTGGCCTTGGCCGCGGCGGTGGCGGGCGTCGCCACCGCCACGATCAGCGGCAACGCCGCGGCGCTCGCCAGGACGGCACGCCGGCTCGGGCCGGTACTCCGCTTGTCGCTCATGTCGGTGATCTCCTTTGTTGGGGTGATTTCAGGAGGTGAAGGGCTCCAGCCCGGCTGGTACGGACGTGCGCTCCCATTCGGCCTCGTAGCCGATGCCGGGCGCGGTTCCCGCGTGGACGAGGCCGTTGGCGTCGACCGCTTCCTCCCTGGTCACGGGGTTGGCGGGGACGAACGACTCGTAGTAGGTGGTGTTGGGGATGGCCATGCACAGGTGGGTGTGCACGATGCCGCCGCCGTGGACCTCGGCGCGCATCCGGTAGGCGTCGGCCAGGTGCGCGATGCGCATGGCCCCGGTGATGCCGCCGCGCAGGCCCGCGCTGGTGCGCACCGCGGTGGCGGAGCCGTTGGCGATGAAGTCGGCGGTGTTCATGTGGGCGCCGTCGCTGGTCTCGGCGACGATCAGCGGTACGTCCACCTTCTCGGCCAGGCGCTGGTAGGCGGTCGCGCTGAACTCGCGCATCGGCTCCTCGTACCAGAGGTAGCCGGCCTCGGACAGGACCCTGCCCAGCTTGATCGAGTCGAGCAGGTCGAACCCGGCGGATCCGTCGTACATCAGCGGCACCGAGTCGCCGACGTGCTCACGCAGTGCGGCGCACAGGGCGATGTCACGGTCGGCGTTCCCCCAGGCGTGCAGCTTGATGGCCGGATAGCCGAGCTCCAGGCATTGGTCGGCGACGTCCAGGTACTCGCTGATGGTGGCGAAGGTCGCGGTGGAGGCGTACGCGGGGATGGCGGAGCGGTACCCGCCGAGCAGCCGGTGCACCGGCAGCCCGGCCGCCTTGCCCGCGATGTCCCACAGCGCCACGTCCACCAGGCCGTGGATGTAGAGCGGCATCTCCTCGATGCGGTCCAACTCCCAGACGCGGTGCCACAGCCACTCGCGCTGCAGGGCGTCGGCGCCCAGCAGTTCGGGGCGGAGCCGCCGGTCGACGATGTCGGCCAGGATGACGCCGCGCTGGCTGTAGGCGTAGCCGGTGTGCCCGTCGTCGGTGGACAACACGAGCCAGCCGCCGGTGTGCGCGGGCTCGGATCCCGGCAGACCGTCGCGCCAGCGGAAGGCGGGCGTGACGGCGGGCCGCGCGCACAGGACGACGTCGACAGCGGTGATCTTCACGTTCACTCCGTTTGCGGTTTCGGTTCTTGACGGCGCGGGTTCAGTTCTTGACGGCGCCGTCGAGCAGCCCGCGCACCAGGTGGCGCTGGGCGAACAGGAAGACGAGCGCCACGGGCACCACGGTGAGCACGCCCGTGATCGCCGCTTCTGGCCGGTGGATGGGCAGATCGCTGCCGCCCAGCGCGGGATTGAGCGCCGGTGAGCCGGAGATGAGCACGCCGAGCCCGACCGGGAGGTTGAAGGTCTCGTCGTCGCCGAGCATCACGAACGGCAGGAAGTAGTTGCTCCAGTTGCCGATGAAGGCGAAGAAGGTCAGCAGCGCGATCAGCGGCTTGCCCAGGGGCAGGGCGACTCTGGCGAACAGGGCGGCCTCCGAGCAGCCGTCGATCCTGGCCGCTTCCAGCACCTCGCGCGGCAGCAGGGTGGAGAAATAGATGAAGGCGAGGTAGACCCCGAACGGGTAGAGGCCGGCGGGCAGGATCACCGACCAGGCGGTGCCGGTGAGCTGGACCGCGTTCACCTCCAGGAAGAGTGGGAGCACGAGCGCGGCGGGTGGCACGATCATCGCCAGCAGCGTGGACAGGAGGATGACCCGCCGCCCGGCGATCTTCGTCGCCGCCAGCGCGTACCCGGCCAGCAGGGACGTGGTCACCGACAGCAGTACCGCGCCGCCGGTGTAGAGCACCGAGTTGCCGATCCACTGGTAGATGACGCCGTCGTTGAAGGTGGTCAGGTTCCGCCAGGCGGCCAGGTAGCCGCCGAGCGAGCCGAAGGACAGCGGATGCCTGCCGGTGATCTCGGCGTCGGACTTGGTCGGCGCCAGCACCAGCCACACCAACGGCAGCGCGCAGGCCAGGGCCACCAGGCCGAGTACGACGGACACGGACATCCGCCACACCCAAGCCCCGCCGATCAGTTCGGTCATCGGCCGATCTCCGTGCCGCTTGGTCATCGGTCGACCTCCGTCTCGAAGAACTTGGCCTTGAACACCAGGAAGCAGGCGGCCACGGCGCAGACGGCCAGCAGCATCAGGCACAGCGCGGCGGCCGCGGCGAAGTCGCCGTTGTCGAAGGCGAACAGCAGGCCGAGCTGGTTCAGTGACCAGGACTTGGAGCCGGTGAAGGCCACGCCGTACAGCAGTTGCGGCTCGATGAAGATCTGCAGCCCGGCGGTGAAGGCCAGGATGACCATGTAGACCACGTACTTGGAGATGAGCGGCAGCTTGATCCGCAGGGCCGTCTGCCACCAGGTGCAGCCGTCCATCCTGGAGGCCTCCAGCACCTCCTGCGGCACTCCCTGCAGGGCGCCGTACATGATGACCACCCACTGGCCGAACCCGGTGGCGAAGGCCATCAGCGCGAAGATCACCACCAGGTGCGACGGCTTCAGCACGTCGTTGCCGGTCCGCAGGCCCATGCCGCTCAGCAGGGGGGCGAAGGGGCTGAGCGCGGGCTGGAGCATGACGTACCAGAGCAGCACACTGGCCGAGCCGGTGACCGCGCCCGGCAGCATGTAGACCAGCCGCAACGTCGTGCCGTACAGGGGACGCTGGTCCTGGACGAACAGGGCCAGCAGCAGCACGCCGATCACCATGACCGGCAGGTACAGCGCCATGAACAGCGACACGTTGCCCACCGCGGGCAGGAACCGGAAGTCGGCGGTCGCGTTGAGGTAGGCCCGTGGGTCGCTCAGGGACTCGTAGAGGGCGTACAGGATGGGGCCGATCCCGAAAACCACCAGCAGGATCAGGTACGGCGCCACGCACAGCCAGCCGAACAACCTACCCGACGTCATAACCCTGGGCCTTCGCCAGGTTCACCAGCTCGGTCTGCAGCGCGTCCAGGCCGGTTCCGACGGTGCCACCGGAGCGGATCGCGGGGACCACCGTCTGAGTGAACGCCCCCTCGACGTCATAGCGGGTGGGCTGCTGCACCGGGTTGACCTTGGCCGCCTGCTCCCGCATGACCGGGAACGGGTCGGCGGCGTAGAACGGGTCGGTGGCCAGCCGCTTGGCCCACGCGTCGGCCGAGGGGCCGTAGGCGGGGTAGGTCGGCGCGCTCTTCTGGTAGCCGGCGTCGGTGGTCATCCACTGGATGATCTCGGCGGCGCCCTTCATGTTCTTGGAGTGGCGAGAGACCAGGTAGACGCCGCCGCCCGCACTGCCGGACCAATTGGTCGTCTCGCCCTCCCAGGACGGGTACGGTGCCGCGGCGATCTGCCCGTCGGGCGTGGCGAACAGGTCCTTGGGCTTGAACAGGTAGTCGCCGAGCCAGGAGGCGCCGGGCAGCATGAGGACCTTGCCCTCCTTGCCCAGTTTGGCCATCTCCGGGTCGAAGAGCCCGGCCTTGGTGAGCGAGCCGTTCTTGATCAGGGGGTCGAGCACGTCGGCGACCCGGGTGCACTTGGCGTCCTTCAGGTTGATGTGCACCTTGTCCGGCCCGGTCACCTGCTGGATCGGACAGCCGCTGGACCAGAAGTAGTCGTAGTAGGTGAAGAAGCTGCCCGCGCTGCCGATGACGTAGCCGGGGTGCTCCTTGGCCACCCGCTCGCCCAGCGCCCGGTAGTCGGTCCACGTCTTGGGGAGCTGGTAGCCGAAGCGCTCCATGAGCGGCTTGTTGTACCAGAGCACGGTCTGGGCCAGGTCGTTGCGTAAGCAGTACAGCTTGCCGCCGACCTCGCAGGGCGCGTTGGCCGTGCCGAAGTTCTCGCGGATCTGCTGCGGTATCAGCGAGTCGAGGGGCTGGGCGTAGTTCAGCTTCCCGGCGAACTGGGAGACCACGTTGGGCTGCCCCGCGAAGACGACGTCCGGCCAGCCCTTACCGGTGCGGTTGAACAGCTGGATCTTCGTCAGCAGGCTCTGCCCGTCGTAGGTCTCGACCTTCATCCTCAGGTTCGGGTGGGTCTTCTTGAACTGCTCGAATCCGGCCAGCCGGGTGGGGTCACTCCACACCAGCAACGTCGCGTCGCGGTCCTCGGTGATGGCCCCGCCGACGGCTGCGGGCGTGCTGGACGAACAGGCGGTGAGCAGGGCGGCTGCGAGGCACGCCGTTATGGGGATGCGGAGTCTGATCACAGCTGGCCTCGACATAATCGTGTACGATGTTTGAAGTCAGATGTTGCATGCACGTTACGTCCACGTCAACCCCATGTGCCGCTATGTTTGAACGCCAGGAGGCTTGGATGAACGACTCCCCGAGGCTTGGATGACTGACTCCCCATCGCCAGAACTGGCGCTCCCACGGCGGCAGGTGCTCGCCGACGACGTCTACGACGTGTTGCGAGAGATGCTGCTCAGCGGGCATATCCCGCTCGGCAGCCGGGTCAAGATCGACGCTCTGGCCGCGCAGCTCAAGATCTCCAACACGCCGATCCGCCAGGCCCTGGGGCGGCTGGAGGCCGACGGGCTGGTCAGCAAGCATCCCTACCGCGGCTTCGTCGCCGCCGACCTGCCCGACCGCAAGACGATCTCCGACCTCTACGAGTGCAGGCTGCTGCTCGAACCTCCCACTGCGGCCCGCGCCGCCCAGGAGTTCCGTACGGAGGATCGGGCGTTCCTGCGCCGGCAGGTCGACGTGCCGGGCGGCGACCTCACCGCGATGGCCAAGGCCGACGAACTGCTGCACGGCAAACTCGCCCAGATGTCCGGGAACCTGGTCGTGGCCGACACGCTGGAGCGGTTGTTCGTCCGTTCGCGCGCTTTCCGGATCTTCTACGCCAGGGAAGGCGCCGCCGAGCTCACGCGCGCCGAGCACGAGGCCATCGTGCGGGCGGTCGTGGCGGGCGACGGCCCGGCCGCGGCGGACGCGATGACCGGCCACCTGCGGTCGGCGGGGGAGCGAATGCTCGCGTCACTGCCGTGAGGCTCGCGGCCGGCGGCCTGCTCCCGGGCATGTCCCCAGCCGCCACGTAGATGAGAGTCGCGGATTAGCGTCGCCCGGCAGGGCGGGGCCAGGTGGGTGGCGGAGGCCGCGTTCCTCCGCCGGCTGTGCCGCAGTCGGTCAGCGTTCGGCCGCGAGGGTGACGCCCAAACCGATGAACACGCTCCCGGTCGCGGCGTCGATCCGGCGGCGCACCGCCTGACGGCCGCGCAGCCAGCCGCCGATGCGCCCGGCCAGCACGCCGACCGTCGCGTCGGCCAGGAACTCCAGGACGATCAGGATGGCGCCGAGGACGGCGAACTGCAGCCAGACCGGCCCCGCCCCGGGATCGATGAACTGGGGCAGGAAAGCGACCATGAACGTGAACGTCTGCGGATTGGCCATGGAGGAGACCACGCCGTTGAGGAAGGCACGCCGGCCGGACATTCCGCGGCTGGCCGGATCGTCGGCCTGGCTGTTCTTGCGGTTGCGGATCATCTGGACGCCGAGGTAGATCAGGTACGCGGCGCCGGCGAGCCGTAGCACCGTGAACACGACCGGGAACGTCGTCAGCAGCACGGCGAGCCCGGCGGCGGCCGCGGCGATGTACAACGCGTCACCCGTGATCACGCCGACCGTGGCCAGCAGCCCGGCGCGGGGCCCACCCCGCAGACCGCATCCCAGCACGAACAGCATGTCCGGTCCGGGGGTGATCAGAGCGACGATGGTGGTCGCGGTGAAAACGGCGAGCAGGTGCGGATCGATCGGCATGTGATGATCTTTCCACCTCTGGTGTCGGCGCACCGCTCCGGGGGGACGCCGCTCGGGGGGTGCCACAGGCGCCAGACCAGTTGTCAGGCGGCGTACTGCGGGTAGCCGTAGCCGACGACCTGGGAGGTGGGACGGACGCGCTGCTCGACCTTGCCGTTGCCGGTGTTGCCCTCGACCGTGGAGATCGTGCCGTCGCCGTTGTCCTTGACCACGAAGCCGACGTGGCTGATGGAGCTCAGGTCCTTGCTGCCGCTCCAGGAGTAGAAGACCACGGCGCCGGGCTTGGCCACGGTGCCCCAGCGGTGGTTGGCGGCGAACCACTTGGCGTGGGCGACGGTGTAGGCGTCCCAGCCGACCTGGGAGCGGGCGCCGGTCTCCTCGCCGACCCAGGAGACGAACATCGAGCACCAGGCGGCGTTCAGGTAGTCCTGCCTGCTGCCGCCGTCACGCTGGACGGTCTCGGCGGCGCGGGCCGAGTTCATGTACCACTTCTGGAACTTGGTGCCGCCGCCGTTGGCGTCCTCGGACGTTCCGACCTGGGCCTTGGCCAGGTTCAGGACCTGCTGGGCGGTGACGTTCACCTTGGTCTCGCCGTTCCTGCCGCCCTGCGCGGAGGCGGGGGCGGCCTGAGCCACGGCGGCGGTGTGCTGCGTGGGGGCCGTGGCGGCTGTGTCGGCGTTCGCCGCGGTGTGGGCGCCGAGGGCGGCGGCGGTGAGGGTCGCGCCGAGCGCGATCTTGGCATAGCTGATCTTGGGGGTGCGGATAATGGTGATTACTCCTTGCTTCCATTCCGCTTACCGGGTTAGCTGACGGGCTCGGGCGTGGAAGCTGCCCTACGGCACGTTGTCGTGCCGATTAGCCCCGATCGAGACATGGGTCCCCGGTCCCGCGCACAGGCGGGTTCAGCGGTCACAGGTGATTTCCTGTGATGCATGTGATGGGTATGACGTCCGTACTCGGACATTGGCGGCGCGGCCAGAGGGATACTCACTGTCTAGGCCAGGCGCACAGATGGGTATAACGCACCCCTGACCTGGGTAATTCCATCGCCATGAAATTGCCACGCCCAGCCCGGCCGGCTCGTCGATCCGTCAAGTAGCGGGGGTGCCTTGCTGAAGTCGCGCCAGGGCGCATCTGGAGAAGGTTCGCGTACGGTCTGTCGAATTCGCGTCGCCCGTCCGACGTAGAGGCGTACCGACCGGACGCACAGTCAAGGAGACCCTCATGGCCCAGTACGCGATCCTCATCTTCGACGACGCCGCGGCCGGCGACTACACCCCTGAGCAGCAGGCGGCGAGCCAGCGGCACGCCGACGACCTCGTCGACTCCGGCGCCATGATCGCGGCGTACGCGCTGCGGTCCGCCGACACCTCGTTGCGCGGCGACGCGGTCACCGACGGGCCCTTCATCGACGCCAAGGAAGTCGTCGCCGGCGTCTGCGTCATCGAGGCCCCTGACCTGGACGCCGCCCTGGACCTGGCGCGTCGCAACCCCGCCGTCCAGTGGGGCCGTGGCGGCGTCGAGGTACGTCCCGTCGCAGGCGGCATCGCGCCCGTCGCCCGATGACGGCTGCGACGGCCGCGGAACAGACGGCCCCGGAACAAGGGTGCGCGGGCCAGGCGGGCGCGAGACAGGCGGTGGCCGACGCGCATCGGCGCGAGTGGGCTTTCGTGCTCGCCGCGACGGTGCGCGTCGCGCAGGACCTGGACCTGGCCGAGGAGTCGAAGCTGCCCCTGCTGGTGGAGCCCGACGAGCCCGCTCCGCACAGGCTGACGGACCACGACGAGGCGGACGCGGCGAAACTCGAGGACGCCGTACCCGACGAACGGCTGCGGCTCATCTTCACCTGCTGCCATCCCACCCTCGCGCAGCAGGCGCGGCTCGCGCTCACACTGCGGCTGGTGTGCGGACTGCCGACCCCGGACATCGCCCGGGCACTGCTGGTGTCAGAGCAGACGATGGCCGCTCGGATCACCCGAGCGAAGAAGAAGATCTCCGTCGCCCGCATCCCCTATCGGGTCCCGCGCCCGGCGGAGCTGCCGGACCGGCTGGCAGCCGTACTCGGCGTGCTCCACCTGCTGTTCACCGCCGGGCACACGGCACCCTCAGGCCCCGCGCTCATGCGCACTGACCTGGCCGACCGCGCGCTGGACCTGGCCCGCGCGCTGCGAGAACTCATGCCCGACGAGCCCGAGGTACGAGGGCTGTTGGCACTGATCCTGGCCACCGACGCCCGGCGTGCGACCCGGACCGGCGCTGACGGCCGGCTGCTGCGCCTTGAGGAGCAGGACCGCTCGCGGTGGAACCGCGGCGCGCTCGCCGAGGCGCACGAGCTGATCGTGGCCGGGCTGCGCGGGGGCCGCGCCGGGGGTCGCGCTGAACCGGACCGTGCCGGTGTCGATGCTCCACGGACCGGCGGTCGCACTGACGCTGGTGGAGGCGCTGGAGCAGGATGGCCGGCTCTCCCGGTACCAGTACCTGCCGGTGATCAAGGCAGACCTGCTTCAGCGCCTCGGTCGTACGGACGAGGCGGCGGCCGCGTACCGGCAGGCGCTGGAGCTGACCGGCAACGAGGTTGAGCGGGCCTTCCTCACCGGGCGTCTAACTGATCAAGGGCATAGCCCGACGTAAGGGCCGCGTACTTGCTGGCCGACTGCACGGCCATGTCCGGTCTGAAAAGCGCGAAGCCCTTTGTGAGGCGGTGGCCAGGGCCGAGGAAGACTCCCCGGCCCTGGTGCGCCTGAACTACGCGAGGCCCAGCTGAGCCTCGAAACGGCCCTCTTCGAGGCGCCGCTTCACGGTGGTCAGGAAGCGGGCCGCGTCGGCGCCGTCCACGAGGCGGTGGTCGTACGTCAGCGCCAAGTACACCATCGACCGAACGGCGATGACCTCGCCCTCAGCGGTGTCGATCACGACGGGACGCTTCACGACGGCGCCGGTGCCGAGCATGCCGACCTGCGGCTGGTTCAGGATCGGCGTGTCGAACAGGGCGCCGCGGCTGCCCGTGTTGGTCAGCGTGAACGTGCCGCCGGTGATCTCGTCGGGCGTCACCTTGTTGGCGCGGGTGCGCTCGGCCAGGTCGGCGGTCTTGCGGGCGAGGCCGGCCAGGTTGAGGTCGCCGGCGTTCTTGATGACCGCCGCGATCAGGCCGCGCTCGGTGTCGACCGCGAGGCCCAGGTGCTCTACGTCGAAGTAGGTGACCTCCATGGTCTCGTTGTTGATCGTGGCGTTGAGCTTCGGGTGCTGCTTGAGCGCCTCGATGGCCGCCATCTCGAAGAACGGCATGAACGACAGCTTGACGCCCTCGCGGCGCAGGAAGTCGGCCTTCGCCTGGTCGCGCAGCCGGGCGATCTTGGTGACGTCGACCTCGACGACCGTGGTGAGCTGGGCCGCGGTCTGCAGCGACTCGACCAGGCGCTTGGACATGGTCTGCCGCAGTCGCGACATCTTCTCCGTACGGCCGCGCAGCGTGGTGTCGACCTCGACGGGCTCGGGAGCGGCGGCGACCGCAGCCGGCGCGGCCTGAGCGGGCGCGGCGGCGGCGGGAGCCGGAGCGGCCTGGGCGGCGGCGGGAGCCGGCGCGGCGGCCTGCTCGCGCTGCGACTTGGCGGCCTCCAGAACGTCCTGCTTGCGGATGCGACCGCCCACGCCGGTGCCGGTGATCGCCTCGAGGTCGACACCGTGCTCGTTGGCGAGCTTGCGCACCAGCGGCGTCACGTAGGGGCTGTCACCCGAGGACGGCAGCGGGGTCGGCTCGGCGGCGGCCGGAGCCTGCGGGGCGGGCGCCTGAGCGGCCGGGGCCTGCTGCACCGGAGCGGGCGCCGGGGCGGGCGCGGGCGCCGGGGCCTGAGCCTGGGCAGGGGCGGGCTGCGGGATCGAGGAGACCGGCGCGGGAGCCGGGGCCGGCTCGGGCTCCGGCTGCGGCTCGGGCTGCGCGGCGGGCGCCGGCGCGGCCTCCTGCGTGGCGGCGCCGCCGGCCTGGCCGTTCTCGTCGATGACGGCGAGCTCGGCGCCGACCTCGACGGTCTCGTCCTCAGCGACGACGATCTTGGTGAGGACGCCGGCGGACGGCGACGGGATCTCGGTGTCGACCTTGTCGGTCGACACCTCGAGGAGCGGCTCGTCGGCCTCGACGCGCTCGCCCTCCTTCTTCAGCCAACGGGTCACCGTGCCCTCGGTGACGCTCTCGCCGAGCTGGGGCATCTGTACAGAGACCGGCATCGTTATCTTCTCTCGCGTTCTGATTTCGAGGGCTTGAATTAGTTGTGTACGTGCAACGGCTTGCCGGCCAGGGCCAGCATCGCCTCACCGACGGCCTCGGACTGGGTCGGGTGGGCGTGGATGAGCTGGGCGACCTCCGCGGGCAGCGCCTCCCAGTTGTAGATCAGCTGACCCTCGGTCACGAGTTCGCCGATGCGGCGGCCCACCATGTGGACGCCCACCACGGGGCCGTCCTTCTGGGCGATGACCTTGACGGCACCCGCGGTGCCGAGGATCTGGCTCTTGGGGTTGCCCGCGAGGTCGTAGACCTGTTCGACGATCTCGATGCCGCGCTCGGCCGCCTGCGCGGACGTGATGCCCACCGAGGCGACCTCGGGGTCGGAATAGGTGATCCGCGGCACACCCGCGTAGTCGATGGCGGGCGGGTTGAGTCCGGCGATGTGCTCGGCCACCATGATGCCCTCGGCGAACCCGGCGTGGGCCAGCTGGAGGGTCGGGATCAGGTCGCCGATGGCGTAGACGCCGGGGACCGAGGTCTGGCAGTGCTCGTCGACCACGACCGCGCCGCGCTCGATCCTGATGCCCTGCTCCTCGAAGCCCATCCCGGCCGAGACGGCGCCGCGGCCGACCGCGACCAGCAGCAGCTCGGCGTCGAGGGTCTTGCCGTTGGCGAGCGTGACGACCACGCCGGTGTCGGTGGTCTTGACGCCCTCGAAGAAGACGCCCAGCTCGTACTTGATGCCGCGGCGGCGGAAGGCGCGCTCCAGCAGCTTGGAGCTCGACTCCTCCTCGGTCGGCAGCAGGTGGGGCAGCGCCTCGACGATCGTGACCTCGGCGCCGAACGAGCGGTAGACGCTGGCCAGCTCGACGCCGATCACGCCGCCGCCCAGCACGATCACCGAGGAGGGCACGCGGTCCATCCTCAGCGTGTGCTCGCTGGTGATGACGCGCTCGCCGTCGATGTCCAGGCCGGGCAGCGACTTGGGCGCGGAGCCGGTGGCCAGGACGATGTCGCGGCCCTCATAGACCTCGGAGCCCACCTGGATCCGGTTTGATCCGACCAGGCGGCCCTCGCCTTCGACGATCGTCACGCCGGCGCCCTTGAGCAGGCCCTGCACGCCCTTCCAGGCGCGGGTGACGATCTTGTCCTTGAACGCGTGGACGCCGGGCACGTCGATGCCGTCGAACCGGGCCTTGACGCCGAACGTCTCGCTCTCGCGCGTCTCGTCGGCGACCTCGGCCGAGTGCAGCAGGGCCTTGGTGGGGATGCATCCCCTGTGCAGGCAGGTGCCGCCGATCTTGTCCTTCTCGATCAGGGCGACCGTCTTGCCCAGCTCAGCCGCCCGTAGCGCGCAGGCGTATCCGCCGCTGCCGCCTCCCAGGACGACGATGTCGTAGGCCACAGTCAGGCTCCTTGTCGGGGTGTTCGTGATGCCGTCATCTTTTCATTTGTTTCAGATGCTCGCGTGCCGCTCGGCCAGTCCGATGAGCGTGCGGGTGATGGCCCCGGTGCCGCCCTTCGGCGTGTAGCCGTGCGGCTCGCCCTTGTTGAACGCGGGTCCGGCCATGTCGATGTGCGCCCAGCGCACCCCGTCGGGCACGAACTCCTTCAGGAAGATGCCCGCGGCCAGCATGCTGCCCCAGCGCTCGGGCTGGAGGTTGGCGATGTCGGCGATCGGGGAGTCGAGGCCCTTGCGCAGTTCCTCCGGCAGCGGCATGCCCCAGGCGCCCTCGCCCGCGGCGCCGGCCACCTCGACGACCAGCTCGCGTACGGCGTCGTCGTTGGCCATGACGCCGGCCGTGCGCCAGCCGAGCGCGACGATCTGCGCGCCGGTGAGGGTGGCCACGTCGACGATCAGGTCGGGGGAGTCCTCGGCGGCGCGGGCGATGCCGTCCATGAGGACCAGGCGGCCTTCGGCGTCGGTGTCGAGCACCTCGACGGTCTTGCCGCTGTAGCTGTGGATGACGTCGGAGGGGCGCTGCGCGGTGCCGCTGGGCAGGTTCTCGGCCAGGCAGAGGTAGCCGACGACGTTGACCTTCGGGGCGAGGCGGGCGACGCCGATCAGGGCGCCCAGGACCGCGCCCGCGCCGCCCATGTCGGATTTCATCCAGTCCATGGAGGCGGACGGCTTGAGTGACAGGCCACCGGAGTCGAACGTGATGCCCTTGCCCACGTACGCCAGCGTCTTGGTGGCCTCGGGGTGGGTGTAGGAGAGGCGGACCAGGCGCGGCGGGTTGGCCGAGCCCTGGCCGACGCCGATGAGGCCGCCGTAGCCGCCGTCCTTGAGCTGCTTGTCGTCGAGCACCTCGACGCTCAGCCCGGCCTCGCCGCCGCGCTGCTCGGCGATCTCGGCGAACTTGGCCGGCCACAGGTCGGAGGGCGGCGTGTTGACCAGGTCGCGGACGAGCGTGACCGACTCGGCGAGTACGGAGGCACGGCCGGCGATCCCGTCGGATCCATCCGCTTCATTCGCTGACAGTACGGTGAGGTCGCCCACGGGCTCCTTCACCTCGCCGTTGGTGCGGTAGCGGGAGAACCCGTAGGCGCCCAGCAGCGCGCCCAGCGCCACGGCCTCGGCCTGGTCGGCCGATTCGGCGGGCAGGAGGAGCGCGGCGCGGGCGGTGCCGGCGAGGGACCGTACGGCGGCGCCCGCGGCGCGGCGTAGCGTCTCGGCGTCGGCGGAGTCGCCGAGGCCGACCGCGACCAGCAGCGGAGCGGTGATGGCGCCGAACACGGGCACCTTGGCGAGCTCTCCGGGCTTGCCGGAGAAGCCGACGGCGGTGAGCGTGGCGGCGAGTCTGCCGCCGAAGGCCGCGTCGAGGGACTCGGCGCCCGTGGCGGGGCGAGGGCCTTCGGGGCCGGACCGGAACCCGACGATCAGCGCGTCGGTGTCGAAAGAGACTGGATCTGCTGAGTTCAGCCGCACAGTGGTCACGTAAACCGATGCTATCCAGGGTTTAGAGGTACTCACAAACAGGGGTTCATCCTACCATTCGTCAATGCGTGGGCAAGACGACTTGGTGCTAGTGTCATTAGCACCATGTTGCTGACCCTGGACCTCAACGACGCGCGTCCCCTCCACGAGCAGGTGGCCGGCGCGATCCGCCGCGCCATCGGCGAGGGCTCGTACGCGCCGGGAGACCGGCTGCCACCCGCCCGCGACCTGGCCGAGGCGCTCGGCATCAACCCCAACACGGTGCTGCGCGCCCTGCGTGACCTGCGTGACGAGGGGCTGCTGGAGTTCAGGCGGGGGCGCGGCGTCAGCGTCGCGGGCCGCGCCGACGGGCGGGCGCTGCTCCTGCAGCGGGCCCGCGAGTTGCTGGAAGAGGCCACGAGGCTCGGCTACCGCCGCGAAGACCTCATCACGATGCTGGAGGAGCTGCCATGATCTCGCGATTCGCCGCCGCCGCGTGGGGGCTGATCGTCGCCGCCGCGCTGGTCGCGGGTCCGCTCGCCCTGCGCGACCGGCTGCCCGACCCGCTGGCCGCGCACTGGGGATCGGGTCTCGTGCCCGACGGCGAGCAGTCCTTCACTGCCTTCCTGGTCGTGAGCGTCGTGACGTGGGGGGTGGCCTGGGCGGTGCTGTTCGGGGTCGCGGTGAACGGGAAGGCGATGGAGCGCAGGCTCAGCCGGATGTACTGGTGGGGGTCCCTGGCCGGTATGGGGGTGTTCGCGCTCGGCATGAGCGGTGCGGCGCTGTTGGCCAACCTCGACGCGCCCACCTGGCGGGAGGCGGAACTGGAAGGCCGTACCGTGGTGGTTGTCATCGGCGCCGCGCTCGCCGCCGCGTTCCTGGCCGGCCATCTCGGCCGAGGCGGCCCCGACCAGCGCCCGCCCGCCGGCGAGGAGCCGCCGCGCCTGCGGCTCCAGCCGGGACAGCGCTCGGTATGGGTCAGCCGCATCACCAATTCCTGGCTGACCGCCATGAGCGTGGCCGCGGCCGTCGCCCTCGCCGTGGCCGGCGTGCTGGCGATCACCGGAGTCCTGGCGGATCTGCACGTCGGGGGCACGGTGCCCGGGCTGGGCATCGTGCTGTTCGCCGGACTGCTCACCTCGTCGCTCACCGCCCGGGTCACCCGGGACGGGCTGGCGATCGGGTTCGGGCCGCTGGGCTGGCCGGTGCGGCGGATCCGGCTGTCGAAGATCGACAAGGCGTGGTCCGAGGTGCGGTATCCGAGCCAGGTCGGGGGCTGGGGCATACGCGGGCTGCCGGGCAGCGCCACCATCATGCTGCGGGGCGGCGAATGCCTGATCATCCGGTACCGCTCTGGCGGGCAGCTGGCCGTGAGCATCGATGACGCCGAGCGCGGCGCGGCCCTGATCAACGCCTTCATCGCGGAGCGGCCCGCCGTGTAGGCATGACGTTCTCTCGAGTGGTACGGCAGGCCGCGTCGGTCAGCCGAGCACGGCGCAGACCGTGAGTGTGGTGGCCGTGGCGGTCTCGACGAGCGCCCCCAGCACGTCCCCCGTGACCCCGCCCAGGCGCCGCCTGGCGTGGCGGAGCAGCAGCAACGCCGCGGCGAGCCCGGCCACCACGCCGAGCGGAAGGATGTAGACCATCCTTTGTCCCGCCACCAGACCGAGGCCCGCTGCCGCCACCAGGGTCAGGGCGGTGGCCGCCCAGGCGGCGCCCGGCCGTACCGTGCCCGCGACCAGCGCGCCGAGCCCGTCGGGGCGGGCGGCGGGAACTGCCGACCGGCAGGCCCAGGTAAGCGCCAACCGGCCGGTGACGCAGGCGGCCACCAGGGCGGCCGGTCCGAGCCCGGAAAGGGCGGTCACCTGGATGAGCAGCGTCAGCACCAGGGTGATCACGCCGAACGGCCCAATATCCGACTTTTTCATGATGTCGAGCGCCTGAGGGGCGGGCTTCCCGCTGCCCAGCCCGTCCGCGAGATCCGCCAGGCCGTCCAGGTGCAGCCCTCGCGTCAGTACGGCCAGCAGCCCGACCGTGAGCGCCGCACCCAGCAACGGCGGCCCCGGCAGCAGCAACGGCAGACAGGCCACGGCGCCCAGCACCAGCCCGACGACCGGGGCCAGCACCATCGCGCGCCCCGCCACCTGGCGATCCACGCGCGTCACCCGGACCGGGAACACACTCAGCGTCCCGATCGCGAACCGCACCCCGTCCATCACGCCCTCCCTACGGTTGCCGCCGCGTCCACGGACCAGGCCAGGTAGCCGCACATGCTCCTCCCCACGGACCAGGCCAGGTAGCCGCACACGCTCCTCCCCACGGACCGGGTCAAGAAAGCGCGCACGCTCTCCCTACGGTGGCAGCGTGTCCACGGACCGGGGCCAAGAAGACGCACGTCACGGCGCCCAGCCCGGTGAACCGGAGGAGCGTGCCCCTGGACAGACCTCAGCCGCATATGGCGGGTGGGGCTCACCGGGCCGGCCGTAAAAATAGCAATAACACCCACCCATCGGACGCTGAGGGAGTCCGGGGGCGGCCACTAGGGTGGCCGGATGCACGTTGTTGAACTCGAAGGCGTAGGAGTCCGGGTCGCCGGCAAGTCGCTGCTGAGTGCGGTCGACTGGCGAGTGGAGTACGGCGAGCACTGGGCCGTGCTCGGGCCCAACGGCGCCGGCAAGACGACGCTGCTCTCGCTGGCCGCGGCCGTACGGCACCCGACGGAGGGCACGGTCAGCGTCCTCGGCCACCGGCTCGGCCGGGCCGACGTACGCTCGCTGCGGCGCCACATCGGCCTGGTGGCCTCCAGCCAGCGGCTGATCGACGAGGAACTCCTGGAGGAGGAAGGCGCCACCGCCCTCACCGTGGTGCTCACCGGCCATACGGGCACGAGCGCCCCGCTCTGGGACAAGTACGGCGACGCCGAGCGGGACCGCGCACTGCGCCTGCTGGGGGACGTGGGCTGCAAGGACCTGTCCGAGCGCTTGTTCCGGGTGTGCTCCCAGGGCGAGCGGGCCAGGATCAGGGTGGCCAGGTCGCTCATGGCGGACCCGGCGGTGCTGCTGCTCGACGAGCCGTTCGCCGGCCTCGACCTGCCGGCCCGCGAGGACCTCATCGAGGCGGTGGAGGACCTGGCGACGACCAGACCGGTGCTCACCACGGTGACGGTGACCCACCGCCTGGAGGAGGTACCCGCCACGACCACGCACGCCATGCTCATGCGCGACGCGCGCGTCCTGGCGGCCGGGCCGGTGGCGGACGTCCTCACGCCGGCCAACCTGTCCGACTGCTTCGGCCGCCCTCTGCACGTCGACCGCATGGAGGGTCGCTGGTACGCCAGAGCGATCCGCCACTAGACGGCCGTACGCCAGACGGCCGTACGCCAGACGGCCGTACGCCAGACGGTTCGTCACCAGAGCGGCCCGCCGCGAGGCCCGGTCATACTCCTCCGCCGGGCCCGGCCGTATCCGGAGCGGCCCGCCGCCGGGCCCGGTCGTACACCAGGGCAGTTCGCCGCCCGGCTCGGCCGCGCTCCGACGTCGCGTTTCCCCGGTGTCACAGGCGCACTGGGCGGCCGGCGATCACCAGGGCGACATATTCAGACTCGTCGGCGAGGCGCTCGTTGAGCCGTCCCAGCTCGTCCCTGAACGCCCGCCCGCTGGCCGTCGCGGGCACCACGCCCATGCCCACCTCGTCCGACACGGCCACGATCCGCTGGGTCGTACCCCGCCACGCCGCCACCAGCTCATCGCAGCGCTCGGCGACCGGCGCCCGATCGCCCTCCCAGGCGCCGCACTCGTCGAACACCGCCGCCAGCCACGTACCCAGCCCGTCGACCAGCAGCGGCGTCGTCGCCGCCCGGATCGCACCCGTCAGGTCGGTGGTCTCCACCGTCGCCCAGTGCGCGGGCCTGCGCTCCCGATGGGCCCGCACCCGCGCCGCCCACTCGCCGTCGCCTTCGCCGCGCGAGCCGGTGGCGACATAGGTGACGTACGGCTCGGCGGCCAGTCGTAGCTCGGCCTCCGCCGACTTGCCCGAACGGGAACCGCCCAGCAGCAGGACCCTCCTCGGCTGCGTCGGCGCCGGTGGAGCGGCGAGCGCGGTGTCGAGCGTCGTCCCGTCCGGCACGGCTCGTACGTTCCACAGGGCCAGCCGCCGCGACAGCTCCTCTTCAGACCTGACCCGGTGGTCCAGCCCGACGGCCACCACCTGGGTGCCGCCGCCCACCAGGCCCGCCCGCCGCAGAAGCCCGATCCGCTCGGGCCGGTCGAGCGGATCGACCAGCACGACGTCGTACGGGCCGGCTGGGGTCGCTGTCGCCTCCGGGATCGTTGTGGCTTCTGGGGTCGCTGTCGCCCTCGGGATCGTTGTGGGTCCCGGGGCTGCCGTCGCCTCCGGGGTTGCTGTCGCCTCCGGGACCGTCGTGGCTGCCGGGGCTGCCGTCCCCTCCGGGGGTGCTGTCGCGTCCGGGGTCGTAGTGACTTCCGGGGGTGCTGTCGCGTCCGGGGCCGTCGTGACTCCCGGGGCCGACGTCGCCGCCAAGGGCGCCGCTGCATCTGGGCCTGTGGTCGCGGCTGAGGGCGCGTACAGCAGGCGGGTGCCGTCTGGGCCCTCCAGGCCTTGACCGTCGGCCAGGATCCGGTAACCGGGTGGTACGTCGTCGAACGGGAAGCGCGCCACACCGTCGACGACGAGCTCGAACGGTCGTCGGTGGCCGGCGGGAAGCCCGGCACACGAGGCGCATGGGCAACCCGGCTCTGGCCAGCCCGTGCGGCCCGCAGTACCGGGGAGAAGGAGTTTCACCGGGCCGAGCGTACATAGGCCCCGGCATCCCGGCCCGCAGCGGAACTGCGCTTTCGGCGGGCTGAGGCTCTTGGGGCTGGGGGATGGCCGCAGCGGGACTGCCGTTTCCGGGCTGCGGGCCCTTGGGCTGGGAGTGGCCTACAGCGGGAACTGCCGCTCTCGGCGCGTCAGGGCCGGCGCCGGGGGCCGGGGGCCGTAGGCGTGGGCGTGGGGCGTGCGGCGTGGGTCAGTGGGAGGGGGTTCGGGGGTGGCGGCGGGTGGCGACGATGGCGCCGCCGCCGAGGAGGACGAGGGCGCCCGCGCCGCCCAGGATCAGGGTGAGTGGTGGCCCGTCCGATGAGGCGCCGTCCGATGAGGAGTTGTCCAGTGAGGCGCCGTCCGATGAGGCGCCGTCCAGTGAGGCGTCGGCGGGTGAGGTGGGGGTGCCGAGGTCGGTGCCGGCGGCGGCTCTGGCCGGGTAGGCGTTGATCGCCACTACGTCCCCCTGAGCGTTCACACGGGCCTTGGCGGCTGAGGTCAGTGGGGGCCATAGAGGCGGTCTCCGCGCCCGTCACGCACTTCGTCAGCCCCTCCGCGGGCGGTTGCTCGCCGGGGAAGGCGTCGGACTCGGGGTCGCCGAAGTCCACCCTGACCACGACCCGCTTGCTGCCGGAGGCCGCAGCGTCTTTGCCGCACACCATCTGGAACGACGGCAGGTCGCCCCCGGGTGGCTCCGTCGCGGTGCCGTCGGACGAGGCGGAGAAGCGCCAGCCGATCATCGAGCCGTCCCCACTGCGACTCCCGCCACACGGGCCGCTCCGTAGGCGGCCCTCGCCACACGGCCCGCCCCCACAGCGACTTCCGCCGCCACTCGATACGCGCGCAGCATCGATTGACCTCCAAGCTCGGGAGTAAGGTTCCAGTGCCGTCGGAGGGTGCGTCGGCGAACCCGCGGAGAAGGAGCGTATGGCATGACATGGCGATGGCGTTATGAAAATGCAAATGGTGGTGAGGTGACGGATCGCCCTTTGCCGCGAGAAGTTTTTCCGAGCCAGGCGGACGCGGAGTCCTGGCTTGGCGAGAACTGGGGTGAGCTGCTGGAATCCGGGGTTGAGCAGGTGGCGCTGCTCGACGAGGACCGGGTCGAATACACGGGATTGTCATTGCGTCCGGAGTGAGGCAAGGCGAAATGAAAAACCCCTTGAGCGTCATTGTTGCTCAAGGGGTTTTTGCTGCCGGGGATGTTATGGGCGCTTCGGGGGGCTGGCCGTCTTGGCGGGGTCGCGCTCGACGACCGGGCCGAGCACGGAGTCGATCCGCTCCAGTACGTCGGAGTCGAGCTTGACCCCTACTGCCTTGACGTTGTCGCGCACCTGCTCGGGGCGGGAGGCGCCGACGATGGCGCTGGAGACGTTCGGGTTCTGCAGGACCCAGGCGACCGCGAGCTGGGCCATGGTGAGGCCCAGGTCGGCGGCGATCGGCTGGAGCTCCTGTACGCGGGTGAGGACGTCGTCGTTCATGAAGCGGGCGATCATGTCGGCGCCGCCGGCCGTGTCGGTGGCCCTCGAGCCTGCCGGCGGGGCCTGGCCGGGCAGGTACTTGCCGGTCAGTACGCCCTGCGCGATGGGCGACCAGACGATCTGGCCGATCCCCTCACGCTCGCTGAGCGGTACGACCTCCGGCTCGATGACGCGCCAGAGCATCGAGTACTGAGGCTGGCTGGACACGATCCGGTCGAAGCCCATGTCGTCGGCGATCTTCAGCGCCTGGGCGATCTGGTCGGCCGTCCACTCGCTGACGCCGAGGTAGAGGACCTTGCCCTGCCGTACGAGATCGTCGAAGGTCTTGAGCGTCTCCTCCAGCGGCGTCTCGTAGTCGAAGCGGTGCGCCTGGTACAGATCGACGTAGTCGGTCTGCAGACGCCGCAGCGAGCCGTGGATGGACTCGGTGATGTGCTTGCGGGACAGGCCGCGGTCGTTCGGGCCGGGGCCGGTCGGCCAGTAGACCTTGGTGAAGATCTCCAGCGATTCCCTGCGTACGCCCTTCAGGGCCCGGCCGAGGACCGACTCGGCCTTGGTGCCGGCATAGACATCGGCGGTGTCGAACGTCGTGATGCCCTCGTCGAGTGCCGCCTGCACGCACTGCTTGGCGGCGTCCTCCTCGACCTGGGAGCCATGGGTGAGCCAGTTGCCGTAGCTGATCTCGCTGACCTTGAGACCGCTGCGACCGAGGGTACGGAATTCCATAGATCCGACCTTAGGCCCGTCTCATGAAGTGATCTAAATCGGGATAGGGTGCGCGACGTGCTGAAGCTCGTACGGCTGGCGCTGACCGCGGCCATCCTGACCGCGATAGCGGTACGGCTGCGCCGCCGGGCCCGCAGCCTGAAGCAAGGGACGGAGCAAGGGCCGGAGCCGAGCGGCCCAGAGCCGATCCTGGGTCGCCCCAGCAGGGCTGATCTGGCGCGTTACCGGGTGCGTGGCCAGGCCCGGCCGATGGTGGCGCTGCTCGGCGTGGGCGCGCTGACCGCGGTCGTCTTCGGAGTGTTCGCGCTCATGGGCATGCCGATCCACGACCGGGAGGAAGACCCTGTCGGCGAGATGTTCCGCGACGCCGCGAGGCGCTCGGCCATGGCCGCCACTGCCACCGCCGAGCCCACTCCGAACGAGCCCATCTCGAACGAGCCCATCTCGAACGAGCCCGCCACCGACGACGTGTCCTCGACGCCCGCGCCCGCCGTACCCGATCCGTTCTGCCGCCCCCAGCGGCGGCCGGTCACCGTCCGGCCGCTCGACCCCAAGGTGAAACGCGCGGTCGACCGCCAGTGGCGGCGCGTCGAGCGGTGGCTGAAGGCCAACGCGCCCAAGACGTACGCGACGCTGGGCCGTCCGGGCCGTGCCAAGACGATCGCCGTCGCCGAGTCGCAGATGGGCGTGGACTTCCCCGACAGCCTGCGCGCCTCGCTGCTGCGCCACAACGGCTCCAGAGGGGCCGGCGCCTTCGGCTTCGGCGCCTGGTTCGACGGCGCCGTCAACCTCGGCATCCGCGACATCAGGGACACCTGGCGGGCCCTCTGCGCGCGCGACGGCACCGACGAGGGGACCGATCCGGCGATCGAGTGGTGGAGCGGCCGGACGATCCCTTTCCTCTCCTTCGGCCGGCGTGAGGGAGGGGAAGGCGAGTACGCCGTGGTCGACTCCGTCGGCGGCAAGGTCGGCTGGGACGACACGATCTCCGGCATGAGCCCGCGCCTGCCCTCCTACTACGCGCTGATGTCGGCCGTCGCCGACAGCCTGGAGAACCATAGGGAGTTCGACGGCTGGCGGCCCACGGTCACGCGAGGGGTGCTGCGCTGGGAGACGCCGGAATGAACGGGTCTACTTCTTGGGCGGAACCGGCTTGCCGCCCGGCAGGACCGCGGGCGGCGGGAAGCGCAGCTTGCGGATCTGCAGAGCCCGCATCGCGGCGTAGAAGCCGACGCCGCGCAGGTTCTCCTTGGGATACTTCTCCGCCACCAGCTTCTTGATCCGCCAGGCCACGAAGATCGAGGTGAAGAGCACGCCGATCATCATGATCGGCCAGCCGATCGTGATCACGTAGCCGAGCACCAGCGGACGGATGTCGGCGGGCCATGGGATCCACGTCGCCAGCAGGATCACCAGCGAGAACGGCAGGAAGTATTGGCTCGGCAGCCGCCGCGAGTCGACCCAGTCGCGCGCGAACTTGCGCGCCGGGCCCTTGTCGCGGGCCGGGAAATAGCGTTCGTCGCCCGCGAGCATGCCCTTACGGGCCCGCTCGCGCTCGACAGTCTGCTTGGCGCGGGCCTGTCGATAGGCCTCTTTGCGGTCCTTGGGCGCGGTGACCGGCTGGCGCCGTCTGCCTTCCGCGTCCCGGCGCTTGGGTGTGGGACGACCCTTGCCCTGGGGCTTAGGATCGTCAATGGGGACGGGGGTGTCGTCCACGGAGGTTTGGGAACGGCGTCGCAACACAACGTCAACCCTACCTGGATGGCAACTTAGTGACGCCCCCGTGCGTTATGCGTAGGGTAATCCCAAGGCGGCTGCGCTGCACTGGGTGAACACCAGCACGACCTAAGAAGGGGACGGCCGACGCGCATGAGCGTGATGAAGAGACTTTCGATGATCTTCAAGTCCAAGGCCAACAAGGCCCTGGACAAAATGGAGGATCCGCGCGAGACCCTCGACTATTCCTACCAGCGGCAACTTGAGCTGCTGCAGAAGGTACGCCGGGGCGTGGCGGACGTCGCCACCTCGCGCAAGCGGGTGGAGTTGCAGGTCAACGGCCTCGAACAGCAGGCCAGGCGTTATGAGGAGCAGGGCCGCAAGGCGCTGTCCGTCGGGCGTGAGGACTTGGCCCGTGAGGCCCTCCAGCGCCGGTCCAATCTGCAGGGGCAGATGGCCGACCTGAAGATCCAGCATGAGAATCTGCAGGCCGAGGAGGAGAAGCTGACCACGGCTTCCCAGCGGCTGCAGGCGAAGGTCGACTCCTTCCGTACGAAGAAGGAGACGATCAAGGCCACCTACACCGCGGCCGAGGCGCAGACGCGCATCAACGAGGCCTTCTCCGGCATCTCCGAGGAGATGGGCGACGTCGGTCTCGCGATCCAGCGCGCCGAGGACAAGACCGCGCAGATGCAGGCCCGGGCCGGCGCCATCGACGAGCTGCTCGCCAGCGGCGCGCTCGATGACTACAGCGGCACCCGCGGCGACGACATCCAGGCCGAGCTCGACCGCATGGGCGGCGGCATGGACGTGGAGCTGGAGCTGGCCAGGATGAAGGCCGAGCTCGGCCAGGGTCCGGCGCCCAAGAGCGCCATCGAGCCGGGCCAGGGCCAGGCCGCGCCCCAGCAGGCTCAGCCTCAGAACACGCAGCAGCTGCGCCAGCCTGGGGAGGGCGCATGATCGTCAGAATCATGGGCGAGGGGCAGGTCGAGATCTCGGCCGAGGACATCTCCGTGCTCAACCAGCTCGACAGCGAGCTTGAGTCGGCCATCGAGTCCGACGACGAGGCGAGCTTCCGGGTCAAGTTGCACGCCCTGCTCGACAAGGTTCGCCACGTGGGCAAGTCGCTTCCCGACGACAGCCTTGAGCCGTCAGAGCTGATCCTTCCCCCCGCGGACGCCTCGATCGAGGAGGTCCGGGAGATGCTGGGCGACCAGGGTCTCATCCCGGGCTAGCCATGAACACGCGGTTCGCGCCCGACCGCGGCCTGACCACCCGCATGGTCGTGACGATGTTCCTGCTGGGGCTGCTCTACGTGGCCTTCATGGGTGTCCTCATCGCCGTGGGCGTTCAAGGACTGGTCGTGCTGGTGCTCGCCGGGGGCCTGCTGCTCGCGCAGTACTTCCTGTCCGATCGCATCGCGCTGTTCGCGATGCACGGCCGGGAGGTCTCGCCGCAAGAGGCTCCCGAGCTCCACGGCATGGTCGACCGCCTGTGCGCGATGGCCGACATGCCCAAGCCGCGGGTGGCGATAGCGGATTCCGACGTCCCCAACGCCTTCGCCACCGGCCGCAACCAGAACAATTCCGTCCTCTGCGTGACGACCGGCATCCTGCGCCGCCTGGAGCCCCAGGAGCTGGAGGGCGTGCTGGCACACGAGCTGTCGCACGTCGCCCACCGTGACGTCGCGGTCATGACGATCGCCTCGTTCCTCGGCATCGTGGCCGGTCTGATGACCAGGTTCGCCCTCTACACCGGGCTGGGCCGCAGCCGCGACAACAACGGCGGCGTGCCGATCGGGCTGATCATCATGCTGGTCTCGATCGTCGTGTACGCGATCAGCTTCCTGCTCACCCGGGCCCTGTCGCGCTACCGCGAACTGGCCGCGGACCGGGCGGGCGCCTTGCTCACCCAGCGGCCGTCGGCCCTGGCCAGCGCGCTGACCAAGGTCACCGGCGACATGGCCAGGATCCCGAGCCAGGACCTGCGTGAGGCGGCGCCGTTCAACGCCTTCTACTTCGCCCCCGCGCTGGCCAAGGGCACCTCCATCGCCACCCTGTTCTCCACTCACCCACCGCTGGAGCGCCGCCTGGAGCAGCTGGCCAGGATCTCCGCCCAACTCGGAAGGGGCTGACCGTATGGGCTGGCTCGACACCCTGCTAGGCCGGTCGAAGCCCGCACCGCCCAACCTCGACGCACTGTTCGCGCTGCCGTCCGCGGCGGTGACGCTGCAGGCCGCCACCGGTCTCGTTCCCACCGGTCTCGGCTCGGTGTCCTTCCGCGCGGCGGAGGGCGGCGCGTTCGCCACCCTCGAAAGCGACGTACAGGCGCTGCTCGGCGACCGCGTCGACAAGTCCTCCGACAGCTACGGCTACACCTGGCTCCTGGTACGCCGATCGCCCGACGACGTCAGCGACCTGGTCACCGAGCTCCACGCGGTCAACGCCTCACTGGAGGGCGCCGGATTCGGCCCCTCGCTGCTCTGCTCGCTGGTTTCCTTCGCCGATCCCAACGGCCGACGGCTGGCGATCGTCTACCTGTACAAACGCGGCACGTTCTACCCGTTCGCGCCGCTGTCCGGCCAGCACCGCGACAACGCGCTCGAACTCCAGGCCAGAGGCGCGCTGGAGGGCGAGCTGCCGCTGGAACAGGATCTCGGCCGCTGGTTCCCGGTATGGGGCGCCCCCGGCCTCTGATCGCACCGGGTGATCTAATGATCACGTGGAGCGAAGACTGCTGGTGCTCGCGGCCACCGCCTTCGTGGTGGCGGCCGTGCTGTACAGCGCCTGGATGCCCGGCCAGTTCACCAGCCCGCTGGCCGACCGGACCGGCCTGGTCGGCGAGCTGGCGGCGCGCGACCAGCCCGCGACGCGCCTGTTCAGGACCGCCGACGTGCTGGCGGGGCTGGCGATCGTGCTCGGGGTGGCGCTGACGCCCAGGGTGCGGCGGGAACGGTTCGCCTGGCTCGGGCTGGCGGCCTTCGGTGTTCTCGTGCTCGCCGGTGGGCTGTTCCCGCTCGACTGCGCCGCGCTGGACGATCCCGTCTGCGAACTCGGCCCGCTGTCACTCTCGCACCACGTCCACGCCGTGACCGGCGTGCTGGCCACGGCCGCCGTGCTGGCCGCGATGGGCCTGCTGAGCCGATACTGGGACACGTGTACCGCCTGGCTCATCACCGGCGCGGCCCTGGGCGTCACCGCACTGACGCTGGCGGCCATCGCGGGCGGATACCCGGCCGGGCTGGTGCAGCGCGCGCAGGCGACCCTTGTGGCGATGTGGCTGGTGTACGTCGCGCTGCGGCTGCTGGAGGCCGACGAACCTCCGCTGCTGCTTGGTGCGGGGCCGCATGTGGTCGTTCAGGGTGCGGGGCCGGTCGTGCTCATCAGCGCGGGACTGGGCGGAGCCTCGTCCCACTGGGACGGGGTGGCCGCCGAACTCGCCCGGAGCCACCAGGTGATCCGCTTCGACCGGCCCGGTCTCGGCCGCAGCCCCGCCTCGCCGGCTCCACCCACCCTGTACGGGGAGGCGGCCCGCCTGGCCGCCCTGGCCCCTGCCCATCCCGAACAGGTCACCGTGGTGGCCCACTCGGTGGCCGCCTGGCACGCGGAGGCGTTCGTCAGGCTGCATCCGATGTGCGTGTCCCGGCTGGTGCTCGTCGACCCGAGCCGGGCCGACCGTGGCCGGCGCGCCTCGTCGCTCGGCAGGTCGGTCGGCCGATGGCTGCCCGCGCTGGGCGGCGCCTGGGGTGCCGCCGCGCTCGCCTTCCTGGCGGGTCCGGTGGTCCATCGGCTGGTCGGCGGCTTGCCGGATCGGGGGCGCGGGTACCGTACCGGGCGGGTGTTCGCCGCGGCGGTGGGGGAGTTTCTGGCCCGGCGGGACATGGCGGCGGACCTGCGCCGCGTCCGGGCGCGGCACGCCTTTCCGGACGTACCGGTGACCGTGATCAGCCCGGTGGCCGTGATCGGAGTGCGCGGGCGGGCGCGACGTCAGGAGCGGCTGGCCGGCGACCTGAACGCCGACCTCGTCCGCCTGACCTCCTCGACCCGCCGCATCCACCTCACCGCCTCCGGCGCGATCATCGACGCCGTTCGGCGCCTGTGACTCGACGCCGTCCGTGGCCTGTGACGCGACGGCGCACCCCGGCCTCGGCGGCGGAGCGCGGACCGACCTGACGAGAGTGTTCTGGCTGGTGTGTGCGTCGATGGGCTGACGCGGAGCCGCGTAACCCACCAGAATGGCGGAAAAGACGCCATATATGGGGGTTGTACATGCCGGACCTCGTGGCCCTCAGGCCAGGAGATCCCGCGTCGGTGGGGGCGTACACCCTGTCGGGGCGGCTGGGCGAGGGCGGGCAGGGGACCGTCTACCTCGCGACCGCCGCCAACGGCGCGCGCGTCGCGGTGAAGCTGCTCCGCGCGGACCTGGCCGGGGATCACGAGGCGTCGGAACGGTTCGTCCGCGAGGTGGCGATGGCCCGGCGGGTCGCCCCCTTCTGTACCGCTCAGGTCATCGAGACGGGATTGTTCGGCGGCCTGCCGTACATCGTCAGCGAGTACATCGACGGGCCGACGCTCGATGACGTGGTGCGTACGGACGGTCCGCGCTCGGGGACGTCCCTGCACCGCCTGGCGATCGGTACGGTGACCGCGCTCGTCGCCATCCACCAGGCGGGCATCGTGCACCGCGACTTCAAGCCGTCGAACGTCGTGCTGGCCTCCGACGGGCCCCGGGTGATCGACTTCGGCATCGCCAGGGCGCTCGACCTGACCTCGTCGCTGACGGCCAGCGCCATCGGCACGCCGTCGTTCATGGCGCCCGAACAGCTCACGGAGGCGGCTCCCGGGCCGCAGGCGGACATGTTCGCGTGGGCGTGCACGCTGCTGTTCGCCGCCTCCGGGCAGCCGCCGTTCGGGCAGGACAGCCTGCCGGCGGTGGTCAACCGGATCATCCATACCGACGCCGACGTCACACCGATCCAGGATCCGGCGCTGCGATCGCTGGTGACGGACTGCCTGGCCAAGGATGCCGGGCGGCGGCCCACGGCGAGTGACGCGCTGATGCGGCTGCTCGGCCACGGGCCCGGCGGCGCCGCACCTCGCCCCCTGGACCAGTCCGGCGGCGCCGCACCCAGCCTCCTGCACCAGGGCACCGCCGTGGCCGCCTCAGGCCCGGTCCCGGCGATGGGCTCCACGCCTCGGGCGCCGGGGGGCTCCGGGCCGGTGCCGTCGACGCGCCTGCCGTACCAGCAGCCACCGCCGCCCCCGTACGCGCGGCCGTTATACCAACAGCAACTCCCGCTGACCCAGCCGCCCGCCCGGACCGGCGGCAGGCGGGGCGTCGGGTGGATCGTCGCCATAGCGGTCGCGTGCACGCTGGCGCTGGCCACGGTCGGCGGCGTCGTCGCGGTACGGCTCGCGTCCCTGCCCGGCCCGATCGGCACCTCCTCGCCGACACCGGACGACACGAACAGCACGGATGCCTCGTACACCCCGACCCCGACCCCGACCCCAACCCCCACGCCGAGCCCGGACCAGAGCACCCGGACCATCGCACTGCCCGGCACCTCCGTGGAGATCCGCGAGAACGGCGCCGACCCGATCAAGCTGGCCTCCTACAGCATGAACGGCGGCAAGGGCGTCTACGTCCGGCGGGCCGCCTCCGACGACTTCACGCTCGACAACCACTACTTCGAGTACGCCCTGGACGCCGACGGCGGCCGCGCGCTCGCCACCGACGTCGACTACAGCGGCGACGGCTACTCCCTCGTGTCGATCATCGACCACCGGACCGGCGCCAAGCGCACGGTGAAACTCAGCGCCAGGCCGGTGTTCCCGACGACGCCACGCTGGTCGCCGGACGGCAAACTCGGCCTGGTCACGCTCTTCAAGGACACGGGCTTCAAGGGAAAGGGCGGGGCGGCAAGCGTCGAGTACGGCTACGGCGTCATCGACGTCGCGCGGGGCACCGGCAAGGTCTACCAGGTCAAGGAGAAGGGCGCGGGCGAGTGGCGCTTCTTCTGGGACGCCGGCGGGCAGGCCGTCGGCACGTGGGTGGACGGCCGGATGAAGTTCTACGACCTGGACGGCAACGCGCTGCGTACGCTGTCCAGCGCGGGTTCGCCCGTCTGGGTGGAGGGCGACGACGTCTCCCCGTCGGGCGGGCTGTTCCTGTCGCACTGCACCGCGGCGGGCGGCACGCTCTGCGCCAGGTCCACGACGGGTGGCGGGAGCACGCCCGTCACCATCCCGTTCACCACCAACCGGCTCATCGGCTGGTGGGATGACCAGCACCTGGCCGTGTGGCGGGTCAAGGGCGCCGGATACGAGGCGGTTGTGATCGATCTGAAGGGGCAGGTCATCAGAGTGCTGGCCACCGCGGCCAAGCGGGCCGAGTTCGACAAGATGGGCATGCGCTTCAGCCGCGGTACGCCCTGACGAACCCGCCGATCCTACGGACCCAAGGGGGTGCGCGTGGAAACGGAGCACGAGCAGATCGCCGTCGCCGGCGAGGGGGCGGTCTCGGCCGCGCCCGACGTCATGCGCCTGAACGCGGGCGTGGAGGTACGCAGGACCTCGGCCGCCGAAGCCTTCGCCGCCGTCAGGGCCGCCGCCGTCCGGCTCACGGAGGCGCTGACGGGGGCCGGCATCGCCCCGGAGGACCTGCGCACCAGCGAGTTGTCCCTTGGCCCCGAGTACGAGGTCTATCCCAAGGTGGCCGCCTACAGAGCCGCGCAGGGCGTCGAGGCGCTGGTCCGCGACCTGTCGCGGGCCGACCGGGTGATCGACACCGTGGCGGGGGTGGGGGAGGAGGCACGGCTGAACGGCGTGACGTTCGAGCTGTCCGACCCCACCGGAGCCCTGGCGGAGGCGAGGACACGGGCGTTCCGCGACGCCGCCGCCAAGGCCGCCCAGTACGCCGAACTCGCCGGGCGCCCGCTGGGCGGGGTCGTCTCGGTGACCGAGGAGTCGGTGGGCGGCCCGCAGCCGATGGCGTTCGCCGCGCTGGCGGCGGCGGAGAAGGCGTCGATCAGCCCCGGACGCCAGACCTTGTCGATCGGCGTCCGGGTCGTCTACGCCTTCGGCGACTAGCGCGATGGGGCGGTGTGAGGGGTTAGGGCAGGGCCAGCATGCGGTCCAGGGCGACCTTGGCCCAGTGGGTGGTGTCGGCGTCGACCGTGATCTGGTTGACGACCTCCCCGAGCGCCAGTGACTCCAGCGCCCACACCAGGTGCGGCAGGTCGATCCGGTTCATCGTCGAGCAGTAGCAGACCGTCCTGTCCAGGAACGAGACGTTCTTGTCGGGGAACTGCGTGGCGAGCCGCTTGACCAGGTTCAGCTCGGTGCCGATCGCCCAGCTCGAACCCGCCGGAGCCGCCTCCAGCGTCTTGATGATGTGCTCGGTCGAGCCGACGTGGTCGGCCTTGAGCACCACCTCGTGCCGGCACTCCGGGTGCACCAGCACGTTGACGCCCGGGATGCGGCGCCGTACGTCATCGACCGACTCGGCCGTGAAACGGCCGTGCACCGAGCAGTGGCCCTTCCACAGGATCATCTTGGCGCGGTCGAGCTGCTCGCGGGTGAGGCCGCCGTTCGGGCGGTGGGGGTTCCAGACGACGCAGTCGTCCAGCGACATACCCATCTCCAGCACCGCGGTGTTACGGCCCAGATGCTGGTCGGGCAGGAACAGCACCTTCTCTCCCTGCTCGAAGGCCCAGTCGAGAGCCCTCTTGGCGTTGGAGGAGGTGCAGACCGCGCCGCCGTTGCGGCCGCAGAAGGCCTTGATGTCGGCGCTGGAGTTCATGTACGTGACGGGAATCACCTGATCGGCGAGACCGGCGTCCTCCAGCGACTCCCAGCACTCCTCGACCTGGTCGAAGGTGGCCATGTCCGCCATCGAGCAGCCCGCCGCCAGGTCGGGCAGGATCACCTTCTGCGCCGGGCCGGTCAGGATGTCGGCGGACTCGGCCATGAAGTGCACGCCGCAGAAGACGATGAACTCCGCCTCCGGCCTGGCCGCGGCCTGCTGCGCGAGTTTGAAGGAGTCGCCGGTGACGTCGGCGAACTGGATGACCTCGTCACGCTGATAGTGGTGGCCCAGCACGAACAAACGGTCACCGAGCGCCTCCTTGGCCTTGCGCGCCCGCTCCACCAGGTCCGGATCGGAGGCGGGTGGCAGCTCACCAGGACAGTCGACCCCCTTCTCACTGTGCGGATCGGCGTCCCGGCCGAGTACGAAGAGCGGTAGCCCAGTCTGGGTGGCCATGGCCATACCCCCTTATCGTCGAACTGACGATACTCATCATGACATATCGCCCGTAGCACTTATTCCGGGGGTCTGGAGGGCTGGGAATGTGTAGCACAGGGGATGTGTTGGTAGCGTCTAAGTAGGACGTCGTAAACAGACAGCCGGGTTAGGGAGTCAGCAGATGACGGTTGAGAGCAGCGAGACCACGACGCAGGGCCTGATCCTGACTGACGCGGCCGCCGCGAAGGTCAAGGCGCTGCTTGAGCAGCAGGGCGAAGAGGGCCTGCAGCTGCGCGTGGCCGTGCAGCCGGGTGGCTGCTCCGGTCTGCGCTACCAGCTCTTCTTCGACGACCGCTCGATGGACGGCGACGTCGTTACCGACTTCGGCGGCGTGAGCGTGGTCACCGACAGGATGAGCGCCCCTTACCTGCTGGGCGCCTCCATCGACTTCGTCGACACGATCGAGAAGCAGGGCTTCACCATCGACAACCCCAACGCCACCGGCTCCTGTGCCTGTGGCGACTCGTTCAACTAGTCGATGCCGCCAAGGTCCCGCTCGCATCCGTGCGACGCGGGACCTTCGCGTATCCTTACTCGCGTATCCTCGTTTGGTTCATTGGCTTGCTGACAACGAGGAAGAAGAATCCCGTGCGCATCGCCGTCACCGGCTCCATCGCGACCGACCACCTGATGACCTTCCCAGGAAGCTTCGGCGAGCAGCTCATCGCCGAGCAGCTCGATCGGGTGTCGCTGTCCTTCTTGGTCGACGACCTGCAGATACGTCGCGGCGGTTGCGCGGCGAACATCGCCTTCGGCATGGGCTGCCTGGGGCTCACCCCGATTCTCGTGGGCGCGGTCGGCTCGGACTTCGCCGACTACCGCTCCTGGCTGGAGCGCCACGGCGTGGACTGCGATTCCGTGCACGTCTCCGAGAATCACCACACCGCCCGCTTCCTGTGCACCACGGACGAGCATCACAACCAGATCGCCTCGTTCTACACCGGCGCGATGGCCGAGGCGCGGCTCATCGAGCTGCGGCCCGTCTCCGACCGCGTGGGCGGTCTCGACCTGGTGCTCATCAGCCCGAACGACCCCGACGCCATGCTGCGCCACACCGACGAGTGCCGCCAGCGTGGCATCCCGTTCGCCGCCGACCCCTCGCAGCAGCTCGCGCGCATGGGCGACGAGCAGATCCGTGACCTCGTCGACGGCGCCGCCTACCTGTTCTCCAACGACTACGAGAAGGGGCTCATCGAGCAGAAGACCGGCTGGTCCGACGCCGAGATCCTCGACCGAGTGGGCGTCCGCATCACCACGCTCGGCCCCAAGGGCGCCGTCATCGACCGCGCGGGCGAGCCGTCCATCCAGGTCGCTCCCGCGCCGGAGCAGGGCAAGGCCGACCCGACCGGCGTCGGCGACGCCTTCCGCGCGGGCTTCCTGTCCGGCCTGGCCTGGGGCCTGCCGCTGGAGCGCTGCGGACAGCTCGGCAACCTGACCGCCACGCACGTGCTGGAGCGGGTCGGTGGTCAGGAGTACGAGCTCGGCCAGAAGGCCTTCCTGGAGCGGTTCGCCGCCGCCTACGGGGCCGGCGCCGCCGAGGAGATCGCGGACCTCGTCCGCTGCCACCACGCCTGACCCACCGCTCGTGGAGCGCCCCGCCGCACGGTCAGTGCGGCGGGGTGGTGTGTTTTCCCGTGAAGACGCGCCCGGTACGGACGCGACCACGGCGGGGGCCTGTGCGGCCCGCGACGCGGCAGGCGGTCAGGCGCCCATGTACACCCGGTGCACGAATTCGACCAGCTGGTCGTCGGGCAGGTGCCTGGCCAGGTCGGCCTCGGTGATCATGCCGACGATCCGCGTGTCCGCCATCACCGGCAGCCGCTTGATCTGATTCTCCTCCATGAGCTGGAGGGCCTCTTCGACCGTGGCGTCGACCGGTACCGAGACCAGCCCGACCACCAGGTCGCCCGCCCGCATGGCCGACGGGGCGCGCCCCTCGGCCACGCACTTGATCACGATGTCGCGATCGGTGATGATCCCGGTCACGCGGTCGTCCACGCAGACCGGCAGTGCCCCGACGTGGCTGTCACGCATCATCTGCGCGGCCCGGTCGAGCGTCTCGTGGGCGGGGATGCACTCCGCGCCCTGGCTCATCAGGTCGCGCGCGGTCTGGTGCGAGTGTCCATCCATGATGTCTTCCCCCCGGAAGTCGATGGTCTGGCCCGAGGGGGTTCCTACCCACTTTGGGGTACTTTCGATGCTTTGTGCTGTACGTACGAAATTTCAGTAATTGCGGCGTACGTGGATGGACCAGCCGCCCTGCGGCAACTCGTAGGAGCCCACGTGGCGGTGGGACTTCAGGCGGCACCACGCGGGGACGTCCGTGAACGCGGCCGGATCGTCGGCCAGGACGGCTATCACGGCGTTGAGCGGGACATAGTTGATCTGCTCGGCGAGCATGATGATCGGGATCGGGCACTTCTTCCCGAGCGCGTCGATCGTCAACGCCGGCTGAATAACCTCGGTCATGCGACTCCTGCGTCCTGCCGGATTCGGTGCACCACATCGGGCAGCACGGCGAGGAACCTGTCGACCTCGGCCGCGGAAGCGCCCCTGGGCAGTGACACCCGGACATTCCCATGTGTGAGCACGCCCATGGCTTCCAGAACGTGCGATGGACGAAGCGTACTAGCGGTGCACGAGCTCCCGGACGATACCGCGAATCCGGCCTTGTCCAGCTCGGTGAGCAGGACCTCCCCGTCGACGTAGAGGCAGGAGAAGGTCACGATGTGGGGCGCCCGCTCGACCGGATCGCCGATCACCTCCACGTCGGGCACGATCTCCGGCACGGTCCGCCGGATCTTGTCGACGAGCGAGGAGAGCCGGGAACGTTCGCGCGCCGCCTCGGCGGTCATCGCGCGCAGCGCGGCCGCGGCGGCGACGATGCCCGGCACGTTCTCGAACCCAGGGACGCGGCGGCGCTCGCGCTCGTCCTCCGGCAGGTACGACCGGAATCGCGTGCCCTTGCGCACCACCAGCACGCCCACCCCGGCGGGACCGCCCCACTTGTGGGCGCTGGCCGTCAGCACCGACCAGCCGTCCGGAATCGGCAGCCGACCGGCCGTCTGCGCGGCGTCGACCAGCAGCGGGACGCCGTGCTCCCGGCAGGCCGCGGCCACCTCCGCCACCGGCTGGAGCGTGCCGACCTCGTGGTTGGCCGTCTGCAGGCAGGCCAGGCCCGTGTCGGGCCTGGAGACGGCGGCCTTGAAGGCGGCCGGGTCGACGCGTCCGCGCAGATCCACCCCCACGATCTCCACCGTACCGCCGCCGCGTTCGTGCAGGCTGGCGGCGTGCAGCACGCTGGAGTGCTCGACCGCGCCGGTCACCAGATGCCGCCCCGCCCTCCGCCTGCCGTGTAGGGTGCCGAGCACGCCGAGATGCACGGCCTGCGTGCCCGAAGAGGTGAACGACACCTCGTCCGGGCGTGCGCCGAGCGCCTCGGCCACTTCCGTACGGGCCTGCTCCAGCAGCAGGTGCGCACGGCGGGCCTGGCCGTACAACCTCGCGGGGTCGGCCCAGCCGACATCGATCGCCGCCAGGAGCGCCTCGCGGGCCTGGGGGTGGAGCGGCTCGGTCGAGGCCGCGTCAAAGTACGCCACGAGACCCATCGTCCCACTTGCCGTACGCCTTCGAGGGGGCGCGCGGGAGGGCGGGGCTCTTGCACGCTAATGTGTCTGCAATCAGCTGTGCTTTTAGACATTACGAGCGCCCAGGAGGACTCCTGGGCTTCATCTGTGGGGTAGGCGATCCGTGAGTCCGACTCGCCGTTCGACACGGCGTTCGTTGGCCCGGCGCAGAGTGCCGCGAGCCGCCGCTTTGGCGTTGCTGCTGGCCTCCGCTACGGCATGTGCTAATGACGTTCCCGAGGCCGATTGGTCCAAGGGTCTGCTTCCTGAGCACATCACCAGCCAGGGCGACATCGTCCAGAATCTTTGGAACGGGGCCTGGGTCGCCGCACTCGCCACGGGCGCCGTGGTCATCGTCCTGATCATCTGGGCGTGTGTGTTCCATGTGAAGCGCAAGGCCAAGGCCGAGCTCCCGCCGCAGGTGCGTTACAACCTGCCGATCGAGATGCTCTACACCTTGATCCCGCTGGTGATGGTGTCGGTGTTCTTCTTCTTCACCGCGCGCGACAGCCGGGATCTGCAGGTGCTCTCCGGCCACCCTGACGTCAAGGTCAAGGTGGAGGCGTTCCAGTGGAGCTGGCGGTTCACCACGACGATCAACGGCAAGACGTTGAAGCCGGTCGTGGGCCAGCCTGTGAGCGACTACAAGTCGGGCCCGCAGCTCGTGCTGCCCGTGGGCAAGAAGGTGGAGTTCGAGCTGGAGTCGCCCGACGTCATCCACTCCTTCTGGGTGCCGGCGTTCCTGTTCAAGCGTGACGTCATCCCGGGGCTGCCCAAGGACAACAAGGGCCGCTTCTTCGAGATCACCACGCTCGACAAGCCCGGCGTCTACGCGGGCCGTTGCGCCGAGCTGTGCGGCGTCGACCACAGCCGCATGCTCTTCTCGGTGAAGCTCGTCAAGCAGGCTGAGTACGACCAGTACATCGCGACTCAGGCTGGGAGCGCTCAGTGACCGCCATCCAAGAGCCAATCTCCACGACCCCGAGGCGCGCCGCCAAGGGCGCGGTGGTCGTGAAGTGGCTGTCCAGCACCGACCACAAGATCATCGGTCACCTCTATCTGATCACGTCGTTCGTCTTCTTCCTGATCGGCGGCGTCATGGCGCTGATCATGCGGGCCGAGCTGGCGCAGCCGGCGCTGCAGTTCGTCAGCAACGAGCAGTTCAACCAGCTGTTCACCATGCACGGCACGATCATGCTGCTGATGTTCGCGACGCCGCTGTTCGCCGGGTTCGCCAACGAGCTGATGCCGCTGCAGATCGGCGCGCCCGACGTGGCCTTCCCCCGGCTGAACATGGTGAGCTACTGGCTCTACCTGTTCGGCAGCATCATCGCGGTGTCGGGCTTCTTCACGCCCAACGGCGCCGCCTCCTTCGGCTGGTTCGCCTACACGCCGCTGTCGACCGCGATCAGCTCGCCGGGCATGGGCGGTGACCTGTGGATCATGGGTCTGGCGCTGTCCGGCCTGGGGACGATCCTCGGCTCGGTCAACTTCATCACCACGATCATCTGCATGCGCGCGCCGGGCATGACCATGTTCCGGATGCCGATCTTCACCTGGAACATCCTGCTGACCAGCATGCTCGTGCTGATGGCCTTCCCGGTGCTGGCCGCCGCGCTGCTGGCCCTGGAGGCCGACCGCAAGCTCGGCACCCACATCTTCACCCCGGAGAACGGAGGGGCGCTGCTGTGGCAGCACCTGTTCTGGTTCTTCGGTCATCCGGAGGTCTACATCATCGCGCTGCCGTTCTTCGGCATCGTGAGTGAGATCTTCCCGGTGTTCAGCCGCAAGCCGATCTTCGGCTACATCAGCCTCGTGGCCGCGACGATCTCGATCGCCGGCCTGTCGATCACGGTCTGGGCGCACCACATGTTCCCGACCGGGCAGGTGTTGCTGCCGTTCTTCTCGTTCATGACGTTCCTCATCGCGGTGCCGACGGGCGTGAAGTTCTTCAACTGGATCGGCACGATGTGGCGTGGGCATCTCACGTTCGAGTCGCCGATGCTGTTCTCGATCGGCTTCCTGATCACCTTCCTGCTGGGCGGCCTGACCGGCGTCATCCTGGCCTCGCCGCCGCTCGACTTCCAGATCAGCGACACCTACTTCGTCGTGGCCCACTTCCACTACGTGGTGTTCGGCACGGTGGTGTTCGCGATGTTCGCCGGCTTCTACTTCTGGTGGCCCAAGTTCACCGGCAAGATGCTCGACGACAAGCTCGGCAAGCTGCAGTTCTGGCTGCTGTTCATCGGCTTCCACGCGACGTTCCTGATCCAGCACTGGCTCGGTGTCGTCGGCTTCCCGCGCCGCTACGCCGACTACAGCCCCGCCGACGGCTTCACCGACCTGAACCTCATCTCGTCGGTCGGCGCCTTCGTGCTCGGCCTGTCGGTGCTGCCGTTCTTCTACAACGTCTGGAAGACCGCGCGCAGCGCGCCGAAGGTCACGGTCGACGACCCGTGGGGCTACGGCAACTCGCTCGAATGGGCGACCTCCTGCCCGCCGCCGCGGCACAACTTCACCATGCTGCCGCGGATCCGGTCCGAGCGTCCCGCGTTCGACCTGCACTACCCGCACGTGTCCGCCAAGACGCCCCAGGAGGTCGAGGCCTGATGAAGGTACAGGGTTGGCTGTTCCTGCTGTGCGGCCTGTTCTTCGCCGGTGTGGACGTCGCTTACTGGTTCTGGACCAAGGCGGACACCGGTCACGGCGAGCCGGTCGGCACCACGGCCATGGCCATCTCGGTCGGCTTCGCGTTCATGATCGGCTACTACCTGATGTTCACGGCGCGCCGCATCGGCGACCAGCCCGAGGACAACAAGCAGGCCGAGATCAGCGACGGCGCCGGTGAGATCGGGTTCTTCAGCCCGAGCAGCTGGTGGCCGCTGTTCCTCTGCCTGGCGGCGGCGTTCGCCTTCGCCGGGTTCGTGATCGGGTTCTGGATGTTCCTGATCGGCGTGTTCCTGATCATCATGGCCATGATCGGATTCGTGTTCCAGTACTACCGGGGTAACTTCTCGCACTGATCGCGAGACTTTCGGCGGGTGTCCTCTTCTGGGAGAGGACGCCCGCTTTTTGTTGTTCTTTACCGGTGCGCGGATGTGACGAATCAAGCACTCAGGGTAACAAGTGAGGGGAATGGATCGATCTCGGACGGGGGAGTGCACGTGGGGCGCTTGGCTCATGGATCCGCCGGGCTGCTGGCCCTGGCCCTGCTGACATCGTGTTCTGGGACCCAGACCGACCCTGCCGGCAACGCCGGGGCGACCGGTGCCGCCACCGGGGGTCCGGCCGCCGGGGCTGCGGCCGGTCAGACCGCCGCGGTCGGTGAGGGGGTCGCGAAGCCGCCTGTGGCGGCCACCGTGGTGGTGAATCCACTCAACAATGCCGGAAATATCCCGACAGACCAGACCGTGGTCGTCACCGCCCAGTCCGGCACCCTCAAGGGCGTCCGGATCCAGGGCGGCGGCAAGGCGGGCGATCTGCCGGGCGTGCTCAGCGCCGACGGCACCGCCTGGCGCAGCACCCGTACCGCCAGGCCGGGCACCACGTACACGATCACCACGCTGGCCGCCGGAGCCGACGGCAAGCCGATCGAGAGCACCAGCACGTTCTCGACGGTCAAGGCGACCAAGACCTTCGACATCGAGACGGTGACGCCGAACCGCTACGACACCGGCCTGACGGTCGGCGTCGGCATGCCGGTCATGATCACCTTCGACCAGCCGATCACCGACCGGGTGGCGGTCGAGCGCAATCTCATGATCCACAGCTCGAAGCCGGTCGAGGGCGCCTGGCACTGGTTCGACGACCGGCACGTGGACTTCCGGCCGCTGCACTACTGGCCGGCGCACACCAACGTCCGCATGGAGGCCCACCTGGCCGGCGTACGCGGGGCCGAAGGCGTGTACGGCAAGCGCGACTTCGCCTTCGACTTCAAGATCGGCCGCTCACAGATCACCAAGGGCAGCACCGACGTCCACGTGCTGACGGTCCGCCGTGACGGCAAGACGATCCGCACCATGCCGATGAGCGCCGGTCAGGGCGGCGACTGGAAGTACTACACGACCTCCGGCATCCACCTGGCCATGTCCAGGGAGCCGGTGACCGTCATGACCTCGCCCGGCATCGGGCCCGGCTCGGCGGGCTACTACCAGCTGACCGTCTACAACACCGTGCGCATCTCCAACAGCGGCGAGTACGTGCACAGCGCGCCCTGGTCGGTCGGCTCACAGGGCTACTCGAACGTGAGCCACGGGTGCGTGAACGTCAGCCCGGAGAACGCGGCCTGGTTCATCAAGAACACGCTGATCGGGGACCCGATCATCATCACGGGCTCGCCCCGGGTGCTGGAGCCGACCAACGGGTGGGGGCACTGGCAGGAGAGCTGGCGGGAGTGGCTCAAGTGGAGCTCACTCAAGGCCGCCCCCACCATGCTCCTGCACCGCTGAACGCTCCTTCACCGCTGAACGCTCCTGCACCGCTGAACGCTCCTGCACCGCTGAGGGCTCTTATCGCGGAAGGCTCTGTCGCTGAGAGCTCCACTCGTGGAGGGCTCTACCGCTGAGACCCTCTGTCCGTCCCTGTAGCCCTCGTGGCGGCCCTCTTGAGGGTCCCGCCGCAAGTCAGGTCCCGATGGCGTCAGGCTGGGCGGAGGGAGCGGCTGGTCTCTATCCAGCGGTCCAGGGCGGCGGCGGCGCGGCCGGAGTCGACGGCCTGGACGGCGCGCGCGTAGCCGTCGATCATCGCCGCGTCGAGGTCGTCGCCGGGTCCGTCCAGCGCCACCAGGGCCGCCGCCGCGTTGAGCAGCACGGCGTCGCGCACCGGGCCCGTCTTGCCGCGCAGGAGGTCGTGCACCGCCTGGGCGTTGAAGGCGACGTCGCCGCCCTTGAGGGCGCCCGCGTCGGCCCGGGGGATGCCGAGGACGGAGGGGTCGAAGACGGTCTGGGTGGCCACGCCGTCCTTGACGATCCAGACCGTGGAGGTCGTGGCGATCGTGAGCTCGTCGAGGCCGTCGTCGCCGCGGAAGACCAGGGCGGAGACGCCGCGCTCGGCGAAGACGCCCGCCAGGACCGGCAGCATGTTCTTGTCGAAGACGCCGATGGCCTGGGCCGCGGGGCGGGCCGGGTTGGTGAGCGGGCCGAGGAAGTTGAAGACCGTCGGGACGCCGATCTCCTTGCGCGGCGGCCCGGCGAAGCGCAGCGCGGGGTGGTAGACCGGGGCGAAGCAGAAGGCGATGCCCGCCTCGCGGGCGACCAGGGCCGTCTGCTCGGGCGTCAGGTCGAGGCGGATGCCCAGGTGCTCCAGCACGTCGGCGGCGCCGCACGAGGAGGAGGCGGCGCGGTTGCCGTGCTTGACCACACGGGCGCCCGCGCCGGCGGCCACGATGGCGGCCATCGTCGAGACGTTGACCGTGTGGGCGCGGTCGCCGCCGGTGCCGACGACGTCGACGACCGGGCCCTCGACGTCGAGGGGGGTGGCCAGGTCCAGCATGGTGCGGGCCAGGCCCACGACCTCGGCCACCGTCTCGCCCTTGGCGCGCAGCGCGATCGCGAACCCGGCGATCTGGGCCGGCGTCGCGGAGCCGGACATGATCTCCCGCATCGCCCAGGACGTCTCATCAGCGGTCAGATGCTCACCCGACAGGAGAGCCGAGAGCAGGGCGGGCCAGGTCGTCCGGGCATCCACGGCAGGCACCTACTTCGCGTTGAGTCGGGTCGAGGCGCGGCGGCGCATGAGGTCGGCGACGGTGTCGGCCAGCACCATGGGCTCCAGCGGCTGCGGGACCACGGCGTCGGCCTTGGACCAGTCGGCCAGCCAGCGGTCGTCGCGCCGGGCGATGATCAGGCAGACGGGCGGGCAGTCGTAGACCTCGTCCTTGGCCTGGCGCGAGACGCCCATGCCGCCGGCGGGCTGGGTCTCGCCGTCGAGGATGGCCACGTCGATCTCGCCGGAGCCCAGCCACTGGTGAACCTTGGGCTCGGTGGCGCACTCCACGATCTCCACGAGGGGGACATCGGCGGCGGGTCGCCGGCCGATCGCCAGCCGAACCTCTTCACGGGTGGCGGCGTCGTCGCTGTAGACGAGGACCCTCATCGTGTCGTCGGTGCTCACGGTCGCGCTCACTATCGGTCGTAGCTGTATGGTCACCTGGGATCGTACCGGTGCCCCGGCCCGCAATCCCAGGCCGCCGTCTCTGGCGGGCGTTTTGTCCTCATTTTTTGAGGTTACGGGCATGTTTGTTCCTGCTTACGGGGGGGTCGTGCGCGGGACCGCCCACAGAAGCCGCAATAATGCTGCCCGTGGCGACAGCATCCGCAATAACTTCGACGACGACAGCACAGCCGTACCGCAGACCCAATCTGGTCAGCGTCGGTACGATCGTCTGGCTGTCCTCTGAGCTCATGTTCTTCGCGGCGCTGTTCGCGATGTACTTCACCATCCGGTCGGTGAGCGAGGGCAACGGCCTCGAGTGGGGGCCCGCGCTCCTGCAGAAGGGCGTGGAAGCCGAAGGCGCTCACCTGAACATCCCGTTCGCGACGGTCAACACGATCATCCTGGTCCTGTCGAGTGTGACGTGCCAGCTGGGCGTATGGGCCGCGGAGAAGGGGCAGGTCGGCAAGCTCCGCTTCTGGTACCTCGTGAGCTTCCTGATGGGCGCGGTCTTCGTCGCCGGTCAGCTGTACGAGTACGGCGAGCTGGCGAAGGAGGGCGCGACCCTTTCCGCGAACGCCTTCACCTCGGTGTTCTACCTGACGACGGGCTTCCACGGCCTGCACGTCACGGGTGGCCTGATCGCGTTCCTCTTCATGCTGGGACGCACGTACGCCGCGAAGCGCTTCACGCATGAGCAGGCCACCAGCGCCATCGTCGTGTCCTACTACTGGCACTTCGTCGACGTCGTCTGGATCGGTCTTTTCGCGACCATCTACATTATTCGTTAAGGAACGGGATCTCTGTGACTAGGATCACCGCTTGGCGGCGGCATCCCCTCGCGAGATACGCCGTCCTGATTTTCGCGTTGGCGCTGGTCGGGATGGCATACACCGCCTTTATCCAGGTGGGTAAGCCTGCTGACGCGGCCCTCGCGTCAGGCAGGGTCGACGACGTGGCCGAGGGCAAGGCCCTGTTCGAGCTGCACTGCTCCAGCTGCCACGGGCTCAACGCGCAGGGCATCAGCGGGAAGGCTCCCACGCTCATCGGCGTCGGGGCCGCGGCCGTCGACTTCCAGGTGAGCACCGGCCGCATGCCCGCGGCCGACTCCGGCGCCCAGGCGCCGCGCAAGCCGGAGCACAAATGGGTCAACCCGGACTCGATCCGCAAGCTCGGCGCCTACGTGCAGTCGCTCGGCGGCGGTCCGCAGGTGCCCGGCAAGGAGCAGGTCGACGCCAAGCTCGGCGACGCGGGCAAGGGCGGTGAGCTGTTCCGCGCCAACTGCATCCAGTGCCACAACTGGGCCGGCGCGGGCGGCGCGCTGACGCAGGGCAAATACGCCCCCAACCTGAACCAGGCGTCTCCCACGCAGATCTACGAGGCCATGATCACCGGCCCGCAGGCGATGCCGGTCTTCAACGACTCGACGATCACGCCTGAAGAGAAGCGCAGCATGATCGCCTACATCACCAGTGTTCGCGAGCAGCAGGACCCGGGAGGTTTTGGCCTCGGGCGTATTGGCCCGGTCACCGAAGGTCTCGTAGCTTGGATAGCGGGCCTCAGTGCCCTCGCCCTCGCCGCCATCTGGATCACCGCGAAGAAGCGACAGAAGTCATGACAGACAACGAGCACGAGATCGAGCAGCCGGACGAGCGCGTCCCTCGGCGCGTCATCGGCACCCCAGCACCGGGCACCTCGATGCTCGGCGCCCCCGAACGCGAGGACGCCGAGGTGGAGACCCCGGGCGTCACGCTGCAGGACGAGCAGAAGGCGCGCAAGGCCGAGAAGATCGTGGCGCTCTGCTTCACGATCACGTTCCTCGCGGCCATCGCGTTCATCATCTCGTACGTCTACTTCCAGGTCGGCAGCCCGGAGAGCACCGGCGTGTCCAACCTGGCGCTCGGCGGCACGCTGACGGTGGCGCTGCTGGGGTTGGCCGTCGGCATCGTGATCTGGGTCCGCATGATCATGCCGAAATACTCCCTGGTCCAGGAGCGCCACCCCATGGTCTCCGCCGAGGAGACCCGGGATGGCGTCGCCGAGACCTTCATTCAGGGCGCCAACGAGAGCGGGTTCGTCAAGCGCAAGCTGCTGCGCCGCACGCTGCTGCTCGCGGCCGCGCCGCTGGGCCTGCTCCCGGTGGTGCTGCTGCGCGACCTCGACAACTCCAAGATGCCCGGCGCCGCCTTCAACAAGATGCTGCGGCACACGGTCTGGGGTGAGAAGACCAAGGACGGCAAGCCGCGCAGGCTCGTCGTCGAGGGCACCGGCCAGCCGATCCGCGCGGCCGACTTCAACTCGCCGGGCGGCATCCTGTCGGTGGTGCCCGATGGCTACCAGCACGACCTGAACGCCCTGGCCAAGGCGACGCTGATCCTGATCAAGTTCCGGCCCGAAGAGATCAAGTCGGGGACGAACCAGAACTGGACGCACGACGGCATCGTCGCCTACTCCAAGATCTGCACGCACGTGGGCTGCCCCGCGGCCCTCTACGAGCAGACCACCCACCATATCCTCTGCCCCTGCCACCAGTCGACGTTCGACGCCGCCGACGGAGCGAAGGTCATCTTCGGCCCGGCCGCCCGGCCGCTGCCGCAGCTGCCGATCACGGTCGACGGTGAGGGTTTCCTCGTCGCCAAGGGGGACTTCAACGTGCCGCCCGGTCCCAGCTACTGGGAGCGCGGCGACGCCGAAGCCGAGGCCAGGTCCAAGGGAGGCCAGGCATGAGCGAGCTGACCACTGTTCCCAAGGCCATCGCCGGCCCGTCGAACTTCCTCGACGAGCGCCTCGGCGCGGGCAACTTCCTCAAGCGCAACTTCCGCAAGGTCTTCCCCGACCACTGGTCGTTCCTGCTGGGCGAGATCGCGCTCTACTCCTTCGTCATCCTGCTGCTGACCGGTACGTTCCTGACGTTCTGGTTCAAGCCGAGCATGGCGGAGATCGCCTACGACGGGTCGTACGCCCCGCTCAAGGGCGTCATGATGTCCCAGGCCTACGCGTCGTCGCTGGAGCTCAGCTTCGACGTCCGGGGTGGTCTGCTCATGCGGCAGATGCACCACTGGGCGGCCCTGATGTTCGTGGCCGGCATGATGGTGCACGCGCTGCGGGTGTTCTTCACCGGCGCCTACCGCAAGCCGCGCGAGCTCAACTGGCTGATCGGCGTCGGGCTGCTGACGCTGGCGCTCGCCGAGGGCCTGACCGGCTACTCCCTGCCTGACGACCTGCTGTCCGGCGCCGGTCTGCGGATCACCGAGGGTGTGGCGATCTCGCTGCCGCTGGTCGGCACGTACGTCACGTTCTTCCTGTTCGGTGGGGAATATCCGGGTGAGGATGTCATCTCCCGGTTCTACTCGCTGCACATCCTGCTCATCCCGGGCATCATCCTGGCGCTCGTCTCCGCCCACATGGTGCTCATGTGGACGCAGAAGCACACCCAGATGCCCGGCAAGAACCGCAACAACCACAACGTGGTGGGAGCGCCCTTCTACCCGGCCTTCATGGCCAAGGCGGGCGCGTACTTCCTGTTCACGTTCGCGGTGGTGGCGGGGTTGGCGACCTTCGCCCAGATCAACCCGATCTGGCTGTTCGGTCCCTACACGCCCGCCGACATTTCGGCCGGTTCGCAGCCCGACTTCTACATGGGCTTCCTCGAAGGCGCGCTGCGCATCATGGTGCCGTGGGAGATCAACCTGTTCGGCACGTCCCATGCCGGGACACTGCCGCTCAGTGTCATCATCCCGGCGCTGGTGCCCATGGGCATCATCATGACGGGCCTGGCGCTCTATCCGTTCCTGGAACGCTGGGTCACGGGCGACAAGCGCGAGCACCACATCGCCGAGCGCCCGCGCAACAACCCGCACCGCACCGCGATCGGCATGACGGCCATCGTGTTCTACGGTGTGCTCTGGCTGCTCGGCGCCAACGACGAGATCTCGGCCAACTTCCACATCAGCCTGAACGTGACCACGTACGTGGGGCGGGTGCTGATCTTCGTGGCGCCCGCGCTGGCGTACGTGATCACGTATCGCATCTGCCTCGGCCTGCAGCGCTACGACGCGGGTGTCGTCTCGCACGGCGTCGAGTCCGGTGTGATCAAGCGGCTGCCGCACGGCGAGTACATCGAGTTGCACACGCCGGCCGACGACGACATCGCCGCGCACGTCCAGGGCAAGGAGCCGGTGCTGATGCTGCCGGCCGCGCCCGACAGCGCGGGCATCCCGCCGAAGGGGATGCGCGGCCCGCTCGGCAAGCTGCGCGCCCGGATGTCCAAGGCGTACGGAGGGGAGAAGATTCCTCTCGGCGACGGGCATGCGCACGGTGAAGGGCATGAGGAAGAGGAGCACGCGGCGATCGGCGCCGGCGACGACCACACGCTGACGCGGTAGTTTCTCTTCGGTTCGGGCCCGGGCGGATCATCCGCCCGGGCCCGTTCTTTTGCCGTCAGGGCCCGTGCGGTGAGGGGTCGACGGAAGCCACGGTCTCACCGTCTCGTCACGGCGCCCAGCCCCGCACACCTCAGGACCGTATCCCTGGACAGGGCCCAGCCCCGCACGCGCATGGGGGCTCACCGGGCCGGCCGTAAAAAAGCCTGATTTGCCGCGCTATGGGCGGCGCTCAGCCCGTGCCGGTCGTAACGCGGCTAATCCCCGTGGGCGGCTAGTCGCTTTCGCCGAAGCCGATGGAGAACGCCGCGTCGAGATCGTGCTTGGAGTAGGTGCGGAAGGCGATGTGGGTCTCGGTGTGGAGCACGCCGGCCACCTTGTTGAGGCGCCCCGGGATCACCTCGGCGATCTGCTCGTAGGCGGCCACCCGGACCATCGCCAGCAGGTCGTATTCGCCGGTGATGGAGTAGACCTCGCTGACCCCCTCGATCTCGGCGATCGTCTGGGCGACCTCCGGGATCCGGTCTACCTCGGCGTTGATGTGGACGATAGCCGTGACCATGGGGCAACTCTAGCGGCCCTGATCGAGGCCGCGGTAGGCGAGGTCGATGCGGGCCTTGTGGCGGGCGGCGCCATGGGCGGGCAGGCTCCACTCGCCGTCGACCTCCACCAGGCGGACCCCCGGTGACTCCAGCCAGCGCAGGATGCACTCGGTCTCTTCGGCGCTGGCCGCGTGGACGGGCCCGGGGCCGGGGATGACGCTCTCGGCCATGGCCACGAGGGACTCGACGTAGGGGACGGGGTGGGCGCCGCGTGGCATGACGCCGGCCGCGCTGAGGCGCCCGTAGCGGATGACATGGATGTCCCAGCCGCCGTCGAAGGCCGGGCTGGCGGCGACCAGCTGGGGGATGCGGGTGATGCCCGTGAGGCGCTGCATGCGGGCCGCGGCGCGGACGAAGGCCGCCAGACGGTCACGGTCGATGGACGCCTCCTCGTAGCGCTGCTCGACCGAGAGGCGCTCCATGCGGGCCGACACCGCGGAGAAGACGGACGAGGCGTCGAGGGTCATGGCCCGGCGGGCGGCCTGGGCGTGCAGCGCGTAGTCGGCCTGGCTCTCCCTGCCCTCGCACGGCGCTCCGCAGCGGCCCATCTCGTAGAGGACGCAGGCCGCGCGCTGGGTGCGCAGGCTGATCGGCTGGGTGCACTGGCGCAGCGGCACCGCCTCGTGCAGCGCGATGCGGGCGTCGTCGGCCGCGCGGCTGCTGGAGAAGGGACCGAGGTAGGCGGCGCCGTCGTCCTTGAGCTCGCGCACGATCGACAGCCGGGGGAACGGCTCGTCGGTGAGCTTGAGCCAGACGACCTTCTCCGGGAAGCGCGACCTGCGGTTGTAGCGGGGTTTGGCGCCGCCGATCAGCCGCAGCTCGCGTACTTCGGCTTCGAGGCCGGTGGTGCAGACGATGTGGCGGACCCGCTCGGCGATGCCGATCATCTCGCGGATGCGCGGGCGGGTCTCGCTGGCGGTGAAGTAGGAGCGGACGCGGTTGCGCAGGTTGGTGCTCTTGCCGATGTAGAGGACCTCGCCGCGTTCGTCCTCGAAGAGGTAGACGCCGGGGGAGTGCGGCACCGACTCGGCCAGGTGGCGCTTGCGCTGCTGCTCGGGAGTGGGGGCGCGGACGAAGGACTTGAGCTCTTCGAGCGTGTGGACCTGGAAGGAGCCGGCCCGCTCGATCAGCCCGTGGAGCACGTGGACGGTGGCCTGGGCGTCCTGCAGGGCACGGTGGCAGGGATCGGTCGGGCTGCGGAAGAACCTGGCCAGCGTGGCGAGCTTGGCGTTGGGCGTCTCGTCACGAGTCAGCACCCGGCGGGCCAGGTCGACGGTGTCGACGACCGGGTTGGCCGGTGGGGGATAGCCGTGGGCCGCGCAGGCCGCCTTGACGAAACGGGTGTCGAAGCTCGCGTTGTGGGCGACCAGGGTCGTGCCGCGGATGAACTCCAGGAAGGCCGGCAGCACCGACTCGATGCGCGGCGCGGCCACCACCATGGCATCGGTGATGCCGGTCAGCACGGAGATGAACGGCGGGATCGGCCCGCCGGGATCGACCAGCGTGGAGAACTCGCCGAGCACCTCGCCCGCCCGCACCTTGACCGCGCCGATCTCGGTGATCATGTGATCGGCCGGGGAACCCCCGGTCGTCTCGAGGTCGAACACGACGAACGTGACGTCGCTCAGCGGAGTGCCGAGCTCGTCGAGAGTGCCTTGAACCGGATCCACGAACCAAGACCATAGAGAGGTAGACCGACAGTTATCAGATTCGCACGAATAACTGTCCGGCTTGATCCTTAGTTACCCTTCCGTTTATGTCCGGGGGAAGACTCGCCAGCCGCTACTCACTGCTGCGGCCGCTCGGCAGCGGCGGCATGGGCAGGGTGTGGCTGGCCAGGGACGAGATGCTTGACCGCGAGGTGGCGGTCAAGGAGCTCACGCTGCCCGAGGGCCTGTCCGCCAAGGAGCGCGGCGACCTCGTGACCCGGGCCGTACGCGAGGCCCAGGCGACCGCCCGGCTGCGGCATCCGGGCATCGTGGCGCTGCACGACGTCATCGTCGAGCACGAGCGGCCGTGGCTGGTCATGGAGCTGCTGCGGGGCCGCACTCTCGCGGACGCGGTCCGGGAGCGCGGGGCGATGCCGCAGGAGCAGGTCGCCGACATCGGGGCGCGCGTCCTGGACGCGCTGTCCGCCGCGCACGCGCAGGGGTTGCAGCATCGCGACGTCAAGCCGGGCAACGTGTTCCTCACCGACGGCGGCCGGGTCGTACTCACCGACTTCGGCATCGCCCGGCAGGAGGGGCAGGCGACGCTGACGGAGCAGGGGCTGATGATCGGCTCGCCCGGGTTCATCGCGCCCGAGCGGCTGGAGGGTGAGCCGGGCGGCTCGGCCAGCGACATCTGGTCGCTGGGCGCCACGCTGTTCACGGCCGCCGCGGGCGGGCCGGCCTACGGCGGCACGCCGGCCGAGCGGATCAGGGCGACGCTGACGCTGCCGCCGCCGGTCGTGCCCGGCCCGATCGGGCCGGTCCTCGGCGCCATGATGGCGCGCCATCCCGCCGCCCGCCTTGACGCGCGGGCCGCCGTTCACGCGCTCGGGGAGGTCGCGGCGGGGCGGACGGTCCGGCTCGCGACGCAGCACGACCTCACCGCGCCCGGCCGGGTGAAGCGTCGCGGTAAGGCGATCGTCTGGATCGCCGCCGCCGCGGCGGTGCTGGTGATCGCCGCCGGCGTCACCTACCTTGTGACGAAAAATCAGGACAAGGTGCCGGAAGCCTTCAGCGTCCCCATGAACGTGTGCTCGCTCCTCGCCCAGGCCGAGATCGGCGAGCTGCTGAACACCCGGCAGCCGCCCAAGCCACAGCCCGGCTCCGACGAGGTGGGCCCCAAGTGCGGCTGGCCGGTCCAGGGCACCGGCGTGGGGCTGCAGCTCCAGAAGGACTCCGACACCGCCGACCCGTGGTCGATGACTCCGGTGACGGCCCACACGCTGTTCGGCAACCAGCAGCGCTACTGGGCCAAGTACGACCAGGTCGACTGGACCTGGCCGGAGATCGGCGTGAAGAACTCGCTCAAGGCCAAGCGCACTCCGGTCCACGCCCTCACCGGCGTCGGGGAGGAGGCCTTCGCCTTCGAGCTCACCGGGCCGTCGGGGCGGGTGCACTCCGCCCACGTCTACTACCGGCTGGCCAACCTGGTGGTGAGCGTCGAGTACACCACGCTCACCACCAAGCCCACCGACGAGGACATCAGGCAGTCGGCGCTGAAGGCGGCGCGGGCCAGCGAGCGGGCGTTGCGCAGTGCAGGCTGACTTCTACCTCCTGGCCGGCCGTTACCGCCTGGTGGAGCGGCTCGGCGAAGGCGGCGCGGGCACCGTGTGGCGGGCGCTCGACCAGACGCTCGACCGGCAGGTCGCGGTCAAGCAGATGCGGGTGCCGGAGGGGCTGACGCCGCGCCAGCGGGCCGAGTTCGCCGATCGGGCCATCCACGAGGCCAGGTCCGCTGGACGGCTGCGCGATCCCGCCATCGTGCTCGTCCACGACGTGGTGCTCGACGGCGACCAGCCGTGGATCGTCATGGACCTGGTCGCCGGGCGCTCGCTGGACAAGGTCATCGAGGAGCGCGGCCCGCTGCCGCCGCAGGCCGTGGCCCGCATCGGCGCGCAGGTGCTGTCGGCGCTGCGGGTGGCGCACGCGCACGGCATCCTGCACCAGGACGTCAAGCCGGGCAACATCATGCTCGACGCCGACGGCTCGGCCATGCTCACCGACTTCGGCATCGCGACCCCGATGAGCGGCCGGGGCGACCGGCGGGGCACCGCGGGCTCGCCCGGCTACATGGCTCCCGAGCGGCTGAACGAGCAGGCCGCCGGCCCCGCCTCCGACCTGTGGTCGCTCGGCGCGAGCCTCTACACCGCGGTGGAGGGCCGGGCGCCGTTCGAGCGCGCCCTGCCGGCCGCGGTGGCCGCCGCGGTCCTGCTGCACGACCCGCCGTTCCCGGCCAGGGCGGGGCGCGAGCTCGGCGGGCTGCTGATGGCCATGCTGGCCAAGGACCCCGCGACCCGGCCGTCGGCCGAGCAGATCGGCGAGCGGTTGAGCGGCGTGCCGGCTTCCGGTGCCGGCCGGTGGCTCGCGCCCGCTCGCCGGCGCCGGTGGTGGCTCGTGCCCGTCGTGCTGGCCGTCGTCGCCGTGGTGGGGGTGGGCGGCTGGTACGGCGTGCGCGTACTGAACGGGCCGAGGGAGACGGGCAGCTACACGGCGGCGCCCGACCCGTGCGGGCTGATCGGTGACGCGCGGGCCGGGCAGCTGCTGAAGGATCCTTCGTTGCCGGGCGCGGTAAAGCGGCAACGCACCAGAGCGGGCGAGTGCGTGTGGCAGGTGCGCGACGGCTCCCGGATCGTCCGGTCGATCACCGTGCGGACCAGGGCCGAGCAGCCCGACGGCGACTACAGCGGCCCCGCCGTGGCCCGGCTGCGGTTCGACAGCGAGCGGGGCAGCCGGGCGGCGGCGAAGGGCACGGTCTTCCGCAAGACCGTCGGCCCTCTGGCCGACGTGCCGGGGGTGGGCGAGGCGGCGTTCGTCCAAGACGCTTATGAGCTCTACATGAACAGCACCAAATCCGGCCGATCGGACAGCACGCTGCTCTTCCGTACGAGTAACCTCGTGGGCGAGGTCATCCTGCGCCGCGAGGACGTTCCGCCGAGCTCCCCGGCCGACCGGAAGACGGCGATCGAGTCCGCCCGCGTGGTCTCCGATGCGCTGCGCAACTGAGCCCTTCGCAAGCATCTTGCAAGTGGTGTGACTAGCATGTTTCCCCGCAAGTCAGGGCAACCTCAGGAGTCCCTCGTGAATCCCGGTAGCGCGTTCGAGCCGCCGACAAACCCCTATCCGATCCAGGGCAGGCAGTTCGAGCAGCCGACCATGCCACCTGGACCGCCCGAATCGCCCTGGTGGCCGCCCCCACCCCCGGCCCCGCCTCCGCCCCCGCCGCGCGGGCGGTCGTGGATCCTGCCCGTGGTGGCCGTCGCCGTGGTCGTGCTGATCGCGGGCGGCGCGGGCGCGTACATCGTGTACGGGAAGGCCGCCCGCTCCACGCCCTCGACCGGGGCCAAGCCGGTCAAGTCGCCCGTCTCGGCGGCGGCGCCGGCGCTCGACGTGTGCTCGATGCTGCCCAAGAGCGAGGCCGAACGCCTCGTGCCGCAGGCGACGGTGTCCAAGGGCGCCAACGACTCCGACTACACGCTCAGCTTCACCTGCAACTGGCTCAACCGCCGCATCTCGTTCGGCGAATACTGGCGCAGCCGCGAGATCGACGTCCGCGTCGAGCAGCACCGCGGCGACGGCGCCAAGACCGGCCGGACCATGGCCCAGAACTCCTACGACATCGACTACGGCAGCGGCAAGTACGCCGAGACGGCCAAGCCCACGCCGGAGAAGGGGGAGAAGGAGTACGTCTCCCCGGTCAAGGACGTACCCGGCATCGGTGACGCCGCGTACGCCCAATACACCTGGCGCCGTTCCGGCAAGCTGCTGTGGTACTCCTTCGGCGAGGCCCACGCCCGCGTCGACGACATGACGATCAGGGTCAAGTACCAAGCCGACCAGCAGCGCAAGGACGCGCAGATCCTCAGCAACTCGACCACCCAGTCGGTCACCGAGGCCAACGGGATCCGCGAGGCCAGCACCGTACTCGGGCACATCGCCAAGGGCCTCGCGGCCTGGAAGGCGCAGCACCCCAACGTGCTGGCCCAGCCGGACAAGGCCGCCGTCACCAGCACGCCCAAGCCCGAGGGAACGCCCTCGCCGACCAACCTCGCCGTCTTCCCGCCCGCCTGCCAGGCCATGAAAGAACCGGTCAGCCGGCTGGTCCCCACGCCCACACCGCGCGCCCGCGGCACCGAGGTGGGCAACGACGCGCAGACCGAGTGCCGGTGGCTGAACCTGGACATCCCCGTGGGCGCCGACGTCAAGCGGATCCGCAGCGCGCTGATCACCACGCACCGCTTCACCAACCGGGCCGGCGTCGAGGACGCGCCGGCCGCGCGTGCCTACTACACGGGGCAGCGCGGCAGCCGCGGCACCAACGCGGGCTCCACCATCGGCGGCATCTCGTGGAGCGGGCTGTCCGAGGTCAAGGGCCTGGGGGAGGCGGCCTTCAGCCAGTACGTGCGGATCATGCACGGCGAGACGTTCGCCTCCTCCGGCACGGTGGTGCTGCGGCAGGGGGCGACGGTGATCGTGGTGGACTACTCGGGCGCCGAGCGGCCCAAGGACGAGCCGGTCAACTCACCCAAGGTCAAGCTGATGCCCGACAAGGAAGCGCGCGACGGGGCGCTGTCCCTGGCCAAGGCGTATCTGGCGGAGCTGGCCAAGAAGCCGATCGGTAGCTGACCGGGCAGCGGGCGCCCGGCCTGACCGGGCAGCGGGCGCCCGGCCTGGCAGCCTGCTTCAGGCCGTCCAGCGGCCACTGTCGCGCACCGCCGGCCCGGTCGCGGTCAACGGGCATGACCGGCGCCGCGCCGGACGTCTGGGGGCCGCTCAGCTCCCCGCAGAGGCACGCGGCTCACCTTGGCGCGCGGCTCGGCAGGTGAGTCGCCCTTCGAGCCGCCGCGTACCCTCCCGTCGCGGATCGTCCCCTCCGCAGGAGCTTGACGGCGACGGTTACAGCTCTGCAAGTGCGCTGCAAGCGCGGTAAATAACGTGGGCCCCGCGAAGCAAATGAGCCGCGTGATCTAGCTTGTCCAGTACAGGGGCATGGGCAAGCCGGGGGAGATCCGCGGCTCGCTGCTTTCCCCGGCGAGGAAGGGCTCCAGCAGGCCGGGTACGGCACGTGCCGCCAGGTCGAGCCCCTTGCCCGTGCCGACGTCGACCACGTCGTAGTGCCCGTCTCCCGCCGCCGTCGTCGCCGAGAGCGTGAGCAGGCCGGCGCGGCGCTGGAAGAACGACTGCTCGACCGTCCAGCCGACGATGCCGCTCCTGTCGAGCGCGACCGTACGCCGTGCGGCCGAACCGCTCCTGGTGATCAGGTGATGCGGGCCGAGCGCGTGGCCCAGCCCCCGGTAGGCGTCGGCGGCCAGCCACAGGCCGCTCGGGAGCCCGATGACCAGCACGGCCACGGGCCAGATCCAGCCGCCCTGCCACGTCCAGAGGAGTGGCGGGACTGCGGCCAACGCGGCCAGTGCCGCGACGGCGACGACGGCGCGGACGACGCGCCTGCGCTTAGCCGCCGTTGGATGGGCCACCAGCCCGGCCCGCCACGGGCTTACGGCGGGCGACGTCGCGCCCCGCTCCGGGCTCACCGCGGGCGACGCTGCGGCCTGCCACGGCTCCGCCAGGGGCGTCACCGCTCCGGACCGCCCCAGGCCCATGACGTGTTCGGCGATCTGTTCGGCCAGGGCGCGGGGGAGCGGTGGGGTGAGGGCGGCCACGTCCTCCGTCTCGTTCTCGGCCGCCTTGCGCAGCCCGGTGGCGACGGCCTTGACCCGCGCGCCGCCGCCCAGCCGCAACAGCAGCGGCTCGCTGATCTCCACGCCGCGCAGCCGCCGCTCCTCCAGCGTCAGCGATCGGCTGGTCAGCAGCCCGCGCCGCAGCCGCAGCCGCCCAGGCTCGCGCTCCAGCCGGTAGCGCCCCCACGACTCGGCGAACAACAGCAGCGCGCCCGCCACCCCGATCACCACGTTGGCCGCCACGAGCAGCGGCACCGCCAGCCACGGCCGTCCCGTGACCCAGCCCCAGGCGCCCGCCGCCGTCCCGGTGGTGAACAGGTTCACGCCGAACGCGTCGAGCAGCTTGTAGAGCGCCCCCAGCACCAGAGCGCCGCCCGCGAACGACCACACCGACAGCGGCGCGTACCTGATCCAGGCCCACCGCAGCTCCGCCACCGCGCCGCCGTCCGCGAGGGGGACCTCGCCGGTCCGCAGCAGGGTGCGGCGCAGCTCCTCGGCCTCGCGCCTGGTCAGCGGGTCCAGGGTGAGCTCGGTCCCCTCGCCCGGGTGCTCCCCGGTGCCGATCTTGACGACGGTCAGCCCGAACACCCGCCGTACCGGATCCGCGGTGAGGTCGACGCTGCGCACGCGGTCGCGCGGGATCGAGCGGTGCTGCCGTACGGCGATGCCCGAGCGCAGCTCCAGGCGCTCCGTGGTGAGCCGCCACCGGGTCGAGCGGAGCCGCGCCCCGTCGTAGGTCAGGACCCCGGCCACGATCAGCACCGCCGCGCCCGCGCCTGCCGCGACCGTGGCGCCGAGCGTCCAGTCGAGCCCGATCAGCGCGCGCACCAGGACGGTCACCGCGGGCACCACGATCGCCAGCGACAGCACCGCAGACGCGCCCAGGCTCCGTGAGGAGAGCTTCCGCCAGCTCACGTCGCATCCCCCGGCGTCGCCTGCGTGATCGCGGTGAGCCGCTGTGCCAGCTCGGCCGCCAGCTCGTGGTCCAGCGCCTCGATCTTGATCGCGCCCGCCGCCGAGCCCGTGGTCACCGTGACGTCCGCCAGCCCGAACAGTCGCTGCACCGGCCCCCGCGCGGTGTCGACCGTCTGGATGCGCGACATCGGCGCGACCCGCCAGGTGTGGGTCAGCCAGCCCTTGCGCGTGTAGACGGCCTCGCCGGTGACCTCCCAGCGCTCCACCCGGTAGTACGCGCGGGGCACGGCCACCGCCAGCAGCAGGCAGCCCGCCACGAAGACGGCCGTCACTATCCCCAGCCAGACGGACCGGTCGGTGAACAGCCAGTAGGCCGCCACCGCGGCGGCGGCCACCGGCACGGCCAGGATCATCGCCTGGACCGTCCACCAGGAGATCGCCCGTCTGTCGGCCTGGTTACGCGGCGGACGCAGCGTCGTCGTACTCACCTCTGGCTCGCCCGATCGCGGTGTCGTGCTCACGTCCGGTTCTCCGTCTTGCGCATCGACGCCGAAGCCGAGAGCAGCACCAGCCCGAGCACGCCGATCACGATGGCGGCGAAGATCTCGCGGCCGTGGAGGAACGGCAGGATGTTGACCAGCAGCAGGTCGTGGGCCCACCGCCACCAGCCGAACAGGGTGTTGGCCACGCCGCCGACGCCCTGCGCCACCAGCAGCCAGCCGACCAGGTCGAGTATCACCTTCATGCCATCCAGCGTTCCGCGCCCGCGATCCCCGCCGCGTCGGCCGTAGGTCTCGGCGACCATCGACTTTGGTCGCTGTCCTTGGGCCCGGGCAGGCTCTAACCTCGTGGAACGTGACGGAATACCGCTGGCTGCTGCCCTCAGTCCTGCTGGGGGACGGCGTTGAGCGGCGTCCGGTGCGCCGCTCGACCCGCGACTGGATCGTCGACGTCCTGCTGTTCCTGGCCGCCTGCGGGCTGGCCCTGCTGAGCATGCCGGACCTGGAGGGGCAGCCGACGCCCGTGGTGGCGATCGAGCAGGTGGTCGGCGCGCTGGCGTGCGCGGCGGTGTGGCTGCGCCGCAGGTGGCCGGTCGGGCTGGCGCTGGTGACCGCGGTGCTGTCGGTCTATCTGTCGCTGGTGGGCGGCCCCAGCCTCGTCGCCCTGTTCACCGTGGCGGTGCACCGGCCGTTCAAGATCTCCGGGCCGCTCGCGCTGCTCGGCCTCCTGACGCTGATCCCGTTCTCCGTGCTCAGGCCCGACCCGGAGCTGGGCGTGCTGGGGCAGAACGCCTTCGGGGCGACCATCGTGCTGACCGTGTTCGCCTGGGGCATCGTGGTCCGGGCCAGGCGGCAGCTGGTCTGGTCGCTCAGGCAGCGCGCCGACAGCGCGGCGGAGGAGGCCAAGCGGCTCGAGCGCGAGCGGATCGCCAGGGAGATGCACGACGTGCTCGCGCACCGCATCTCCATGCTCAGCCTGCACGCGGGCGCGCTGGAGTTCCGGCCGGACGCGCCCGCCGAGGAGATCGCCAGGGCCGCCGGGGCGATCAGGAACAGCGCCCACCACGCGCTGCAGGACCTGCGCGAGGTGATCGGCGTGCTGCGCCATTCGGCGCCCGCGGCCGGCGACCCCGTGCCCGACCGCCCGCAGCCCACGCTGGCCGACCTGCCCCCGCTGATCGAGGAGTGCCACGAAGCGGGCATGGAGGTGGACTTCGCGCTCGACGCCGGTGACGCGCCGGAAGGACTGGGCCGCAACGTCTACCGCATCGTCCAGGAGGCGCTCACGAACGCGCGCAAGCACGCGAGCGGCGCCCCCGTGACGGTCACCGTCGCCGGCGGTCCAGGGGCGGGCCTGACGGCCGAGGTCCGCAACCCGCTCCGGGTACGCCAGAGCACGCGCATCCCCGGAGCCGGCGCCGGGCTCATCGGCCTGACCGAGCGGGCCCAGCTCGCGGGCGGGCGACTCGAACACGGCGCGACCCGCGAAGGCGACTTCCTGGTGCGCGCCTGGTTACCTTGGCCGGTGGAGACTTCCCGGGAGGACGCATGACCGCGCCGATCCGCGTGCTGATCGTCGACGACGACGCCCTGGTGCGAGCCGGATTGTCGATGATCCTGGGCGGCACGGGCGACATCGAGATCGTGGCCGAGGCGGGCGACGGCTCGGAGGTGCCGCCGCTGGTCGCCGCGCACCGGCCCGACGTGGTGCTGATGGACATCCGGATGCCCGACGTCGACGGGCTCACCGCGACGGAGGCGCTGCGCGCCGCCGGGTCGCCGCCCGAGGTGGTGGTGCTGACCACCTTCCATGCCGACGCCCAGGTGGTACGCGCGCTGCGCGCGGGGGCGGCGGGGTTCCTGCTGAAGGACATCCCGCCGCGCGAGCTGGTCGAGGCGATCCGGAAGGTGGCGGCCGGCGAGCCGATCCTGTCGCCCGCCGTCACCCGCCAGCTCATCACGCACGTCTCCGAGGACGGCGGCGGCGCGGGCCGGCGTACGGACAGGGCCCGCGATGCCCGCGACCTGCTGGCCAAGCTCAGCGAGCGCGAGCGTGACGTGGCGCTGGCCGTCGGCCAGGGGAAGTCGAACGCCGCCATCGGCCGCGAGCTCTACATGAGCGTGGCCACGGTCAAGGCGCACGTCTCGCGGATCCTCACCAAGCTGGACCTCAACAACCGGGTGCAGATCGCGCTCATGGTGTACGACGCCAGCCTTTGAGCATCCGCTCGATCGTGGCCCGGTGCAGCACCAGGTCGTCGGGGTCGTCCGGCATGGGCTGCTCGCCGAAGTGGATCCGGCGCTGCCATACCCTGGCCATGATGGCCCCGTGGCGCAGCGCCGCGTACATCTCGTAGAACTCCATGTCCCGCACCCGATAACCCGTCAGCTCCTGATACTTCCCGCAAACGTCGTCGCGTTGCATGAAGTCGGGAATTCCGGGCATGCCCAGGGCCTCCGTTAGGTCCTGGAAGAAACGGTGCAGGAAGATCATCCACGCCAGATCGAGCTCGCGCGGCCCCACCGCGGCCATCTCCCAGTCGAACACCGCCACCGGGCTGAAGTCGCGATACATCACGTTTCCGATACGGGCGTCGCCCCAGCAGAGCACGTCGGGTCCCGACTCGCGCGGCCAGTGCGCCTCCAGCCAGTCGAAGCCGCGCTCCAGCAGTGGGATTCGCATCCCGCCGTGCGCCCACTCGTAATAGGCGCGCTGCTCGTCCACGTGGCGGCGCAGCCCGCCCTCCGGGAGTACGGCCAGGTCCCGGTCGGTGAAGGGCGCGTCGTGCAGCGCGGCCACGATCGCCACCGTCGCGTCCTGCAACCGGCGCCGATCGTGCGGCGCCGCGTCGAGCATCCAGCCCTCGAACGTGTACGGCAGGACATCGGGCGGTACGTCACCATCCTCCCGTTCCATGATGAAAAAGGGCGTGCCCAGCGGGCCGGGGTCGGGCTCGAACCAGAGGGCCCTGGGCGCTGGAATCCCAGCTTTTTCCCTGGCCGAGCGCATGATCTCGAACTGGGCCCGCAGATCGTAGGAAGGGAAGACGGGCACCGCCTCCTGGGCGGGCGCCATCCTGGCCACGCACCGGACGCGCTGTCCGGGCCAGGACGCGGTGAAGAAGAGCGTTTCGCTGGACATGCCGTTTTCCATGGGCCTCGACAGCTCGGACACCGTCACCTGCCGGTCAACTCGCCCGCTGAGCCAGATTCCCAGCCGATCGTGCAGTTCCTCCAGGTCACGGGTGGAGGTGCGCATCTCGTCCGTCATGGTCGGCCTCCTGGATGAACACCGGGTGAACGCGGGTCCCGGCCCAGTCGTATACCCCTAGCAAGCGCTTGTCCATATGCGACCTGCCGTTACGGTCAGGTACACGACAGCCGTACCCTTGTCTGAAAGGGCATGTCACGAAGGGACCGTGGGATGAGTTCAGCGGGTGAAGGTCTGTCTCGCCCGCTTCCCGAGCAGGTGAGACTCAACGTCGTCGATCTGGCGGCGCAGGTCCTCGGGTCCATGCCCGCTGCCACGATTCCGCCGCCGCTGCGCGGCATCGCCAAGTTCGATCCGCGCAAGCGCGCCAAACTGGGCAGCGCGCCCATCGCCGCCCAGTTGGAGAACGACAAAGAGTTCCGCGAGGTGGTCGCCGAGTCGGTGGCCGCCGGATGGCCCGAGCTCGTCGCCTCGCTGATCGAGGGCAACGTGCCACCCGCCGCCGACCCCGTGCTGGTGGCCGCCGCGGCCTATCTGACGCGACCGGTCGGCTGGGCGGAGATGGTCGAGGCCGCCCGGGCCGATCTCGAGCAGTCGGCGGTCGCGGCCGAGGGGACCGAGCGCGAGGAGGTGGTGAGCCGACTGCGCGAGCAACTCGCCGCCCAGAAGAGCGCCGCCAAGGACGAGTCCGACCGGTTGCGCGAGCAGCTCAGGGCGGCCCGCGCCGAGAACTCCGACCTGCGCCGCAAACTCCACGAGGCCCGCGAGCGAAGCAAGGCGGCCGTGCGCCGCGCCGAGGAGATGGAGCACGCGGCCGACGACGCCAAGTCTGCCGCCACGGCCGCGGGCAGCGCGGGCGAGTCCGAGCTGCGCCGGCTCCGCGAGCGGCTGGCCGATGTGGAGAAGCAGCTCGAAGCCTCGCGCCGGGCCGCGCGTGAGGGCAGGAGTATCGAGGACGCCCGCGTCAGGGTGCTGCTCGACGCGCTCCAGGACGCCTCCGCCGGGCTGCGCAGGGAGCTGGCCCTGCCCACCATGATCAGCAGGCCCGCCGACTCGGTGGCCGCGCTCACGGGCGAGCGCCCCGGCGTCAGGGGCGTGCCCGCCCGCGCCCTGGCCGACGACGACCCGCAGCTCCTCGACCAGCTGCTCGCGCTGCCGCAGGTGCACCTGATCATCGACGGCTACAACGTGACCAAGACCGGCTACGGCACGCTGACCCTGGCCGACCAGCGCAACCGGCTGATGACCGGCCTCGGCGGGCTGGTCGCGCAGACCAGGGTCGAGGTGACCGTGGTCTTCGACGGCGCCGAGCTCAACGCGCCCGTCCAGGTGGTGGCGCCGCGCGGCGTGCGGGTGCTCTTCAGCGCGCCCGGCGAGATCGCCGACGACCTGATCCGCCAGCTCGTCCGCGCCGAGCCGCCCGGCCGGGCCATGGCGGTGGTCTCCTCCGACCGCGAGGTGGCCGAGTCCGTCCGGCGCATGGGAGCCAGACCGGTTCCGTCGGCTCTGCTGCTGCGCAGACTGGGCCGTGCATAGATTACGAATCGGTTGTTAGGGTGAAAGCACACCCGCCACTTCTGTACCATTTCGCCCCAGATATATTCCCCTGGAGGCGACACTGTGACGTTTGGCCGGGTGTCACTGGCCGCGGGACTCGCGATCGGACTGCTGCTTTTCCCCACAAGCGAGGCACTGGCCGCGCCGAAGCCCACGATCAAACAGGCGAAAGCCAAGCTCAAGAAGCTGAACGACCAGGCCGACAAGGTCGTCGACCGCTACAATACGGCGACTGAGAAGTACAAGGCGGCCCAAGGCGAGTACGGCAAGCTGAACGCCAGCTACAAGCGCAAGCTGGAGACGGTCGCCACGTTGCGCGCCCAGGTCATTGAGATGGCCGTCGACACCTACACGCGCGGCCCCGACTCCACCTCCTGGCCTACGATGATCGGCCAGTCGGATCCCACGGGCCTGCTGGGCAGCATGGCGCTCGCGGGACAGCTGTCGGAGGAGAAGGTGGCACGGCTGGCGGCCTTCGACCGCGAGAACCGCGGGCTCAAGGACGAGCGCGACAAGGCCGAGACGGCGCTGCAGGCGGCCGACAAGGAGCGCGACGGGGTCGAGAAGGAGCGCTCGGAGGTCCGCAAGCTGATCGCGAAGCAGAAGAAGCTGCTGGAGAAGCTCGGCGCCTACAAGACCGGTGACCCCAACAGCACCGGCATCAAGTACACGGGCTCGGCCTCCGGCAACGCCGCGGCGGTGCTCAGGTTCGCCTACGCGCAGGTGGGCAAGCCGTATGTGTTCGGCGGCACGGGACCGCGCGGCTGGGACTGCTCGGGCCTCACGCAGGCGTCGTGGCGCGCAGGGGGCGTCTCGCTGCCCCGCACCACGTGGCAGCAGTGGGCCTGGGGCTCGGCCCGCAAGGTGGATCTGAAGGACCTGCAGCCTGGCGACCTGATCTTCAGCTCGGGTCTTGGACATGTCAGCATTTATGCGGGCAATGGGCAGATCGTGCATGCCCCCCAGACCGGCGACGTGGTCAAAGTCGTCACCCTGTCTTCCTACGGCGGCACCCTGGTGGGAGCTATCCGTCCGTAGGGCCTTTCTGGCGCTCACTTATTTCCTGTACGGCAAGCACGGTGGGCCCCATCCGCCGTCCGTGGCTGGGCTCTGTCCAGGGACACGCTCCTCCGGTGGGGCGCGCTGGGCGCCGTGACGTGCGCCCTCTTGGCCCCGGTCCGTGGCTTTAGGTGGCCATGGACCGGATGGTCCGCCGATGGGCACTTGGCGGTCCATGTGGACTCACCGGCTTGCTGGTCAACGGACCCGGCCTGGTGGTCAACGGGCTCCGATCGGCTGTTCAACGGGCTTCGGTCGCTTGTTCGGCGGAACCCGACCGGCTGTTCAACTGACCCCGATTTGCTGGTCAACGGACCTCGGCGCGCAGGTCGATACCGCTGGTCGGATCGGCTGAACGCTGCTCGATGCCTTCGGCCGGTGACGACGATCACTGATCTCGGCCCGTCTGCGACCCTCGCGACGCCCAATTCCGCGCAGCCGCGACACGATCACCGGACCCTCAGGCGTGTTACTAGCGGGACCAGTGTGACAAGAGTGACAAAAGGGACCTGACAGATCACTGTGTCGTCAAGTGTGAGAAGGGTCACATTTGAGTAACATAACCCGGCACTCCAGCTGCGGTTCGGGACTTTACTGACACCTCTGAGTGATCCTGACAACCCCATGACGGCTTTGCCAGCGCGTTACTCAAGGGCGTAACTTCTGGCGTCGCGGCGAACAAGCCATGGCGTCGCGACTCTCCATCGGGTCCCCGATGTGGACAGATAAGAAATCCGTTAGGTCACCGCCTTTCCATTTGTCATTACGTGGCGGTGGCCTGCCGAGTCCGTGCAGCCAGGAGGCACGGAGCCGGGGACCCAGCGATCCCGCCCTCGGGATCAGGGGTGAATCGGCGCGTATCGCGCCGTAGGGCGACTTCCAGGCCCGAATCCGTCAGCTAACCCGGTAGGCGTTCGTGGAAGCTCCAAGGAGAAATCCTGTCTACCTCCCCCAGTAACCCCCGTCTGTCCCGCATTGCCCTGAGTGGCGCAGCGCTCACGATGACCGTGGCGGCCGGAGGTTTGGTCCTCCCTGCCCCGACGGCGCAGGCGGCGACAACGCGTGATGCGGCCGAAGTTTCCGGAACTAATACAGCGGCGAAAGCCGTCAGTTCCGTGAAGAAGGTCGCGCAACAGACAGCGGTCGCTCGGCAAAAGGTGAAGGCCCGCACGGCCGTCGCCGTGGCCAAGGACCAGATCGGTGACCCCTACAGTTACGGGGCCACAGGACCTGGTTCCTTCGACTGCTCCGGTCTCGTCCAGTACGCCTGGAAGAAGGCCGGTGTCAAGATCCCGCGCGTGACGAACAGCCAGTTCGCCCGCATCAAGAAGAAGGTCTCCTGGAAGAATCTGAAGCCAGGTGACCTGCTGTTCTTCCATGGGCTCGGCCATGTGGGCATGTATGTCGGCAACGGCAAGATGGTCCACTCGCCGAGGACGGGTTCGACGGTGCGCGTCGAGAAGCTCAGCGGATGGCGCAAGGCGTCGTTCGTGGGCGCGGTGCGTCCCGGCCTGTAAGTCCGGCCTGATCTGGCCTGCAAGACCGTCACGAAGGTCCCGTCCCAGCTGGGACGGGACCTTCGCGTGTTCCGGGTCTCTCCGTGACGACGTTCTTCGCGACCACGAGCCTGGCCTCTCCGCGACGGCCGGTCCGCGGCGCGGGGCGACTACGATCGGGGAACGTGTCCGTGCAGGTGAGCCGCCGAGTCTTGGTGGTGGGGGTGCTGCTCCTGGCCCTCGCCTCGGCCAGCGCCGCCCCGCACCGAATTCCGGCGACGGGCGACCTCTCGGCAGCGGTTCGTGACCTGTCGACCGGTGGGCCCGATCGGCCCGCGTCGGTTCGTGGTCTGCCGTCCGGTGGGCCCGATCGGTCTGCGTCGGATCGCGGTCTTCCCTCTGGCAGTCTCGATCAGTCCGCGACCGTCCCAACCCTGGCGGCCGGTGATCGTGAGCTTCCGGCGGAGGCGCGGGGCCTCTGGGGGGACGGCGCCGAGGTCGTACGGGGTGTGCGTTCGGTTGTCGTCGGTCAGCACGCGGCGTCCGAGTCGCTCCGAGACCTGGCGCGCAGGGCTGATGCCGCCGGAGCGCGGGTCTCCGCCGTGCTCGGCCAGCCGGTGCGGCCCGTGGTGCTCGTGCCCGGCTCGGCGGCCGAGGCTGCCCGGGTGGCCGGGGTGGGGAGTGTCGACGGGCTGGCGGCGGTGGCCGATGGCGGGAGGGTGGTCGTGGTGCCCGAGAACTTCGCCCGGCTGACCCCGACCGGGCGGGACATCGTGCTCACGCACGAGCTCACTCACGTCGCGGCCGGGACGAAGCGGTTGCCGGTATGGCTTTATGAGGGGTTCGCCGACTACGTGGGCTACCGGGACGCGGGGTTGCCGGTCCGGGTGGCCGCCGCCGAGTTGGCCGCCGAGGTGCGGGCGGGGCGTGTGCCGGGCGAATTGCCGGGGCCTGCGGCATTCGCACCGTCCGCTCGGGAGCCTGAACGCCTGGCACGGGCGTACCAGGAGGCGTGGCTGGCGTGTCGCTTCATCGCCGAGCGGTTCGGTGAGGGGACTCTGGTGAGGCTCTACCGTGATGCTCAGACGGGTGGCATCGACCGGGGGCTCACCGGACTCGGGCTCTCGGCAGAGACGCTGACGGCACGGTGGCGCGACTACGTGCGGGACCAGCTTGCGTAAGGGGAACGCGGATGGAAGATCTGCAGGGCACCGACGACATGCCGCCTGACGACGACGCGGGCTCCGATCAGCACCCGGCACCTCCGTCCGGCGAGCCGGCCGCACCGTCCGGGTCGCCCGCCCGGCCGGCCGCGCCACCTGGGCCATCCGGCGAGGCCGCCACCTCAGGCGACTCCGCCACCTCAGGCGAGGGCACCGCGCCAGACGACCGTTCGGTACCAAGCGACCGAGCGGCGTCAAGCGACCGTGCGATACCAAGCGACCGTGCCGCGTCAAGCGACCGTGCGGTACCAAGCGACGGGGCCGCGCCAAGCGACCGTGCCGTGTCAGGTGGCTGGGTCGCGGACCGTGGGGACGTCGAGGTCGGCCGGGCCGGGGCCGGTTGGGCGTTGGTCGTTCTCGGCGTGGTGATCCTGGCCGTGGTGGCGTTCACGACGCCCTGGCGGGTCATGCCCTCGGGCACCCCCACGGTGACGCCGGACCCGGCGCGCGACTTCAGTGCCGCCGAGATCGCCAGAGCCGCCGCCTTCGACGCGGCCACGAGCCTGCCCAGCTACCTGTCGCTCGGGCTGACCGTGCTGTTCGCGGGGCTGCTCGTGCTCACGCCGTTCGGCGCCAAGGTGCTGGGCCGGCTGCGCGGGCCGTGGTGGGTGCGGGTCGTGCTCGGAGTCGTGGTGCTGACCGCGATCGTCGAGGCGATCAGGTGGCCCCTGGGCATCTGGTACGAGGTGCAGCTGCGCGACTACGGCCTGTCCACGCAGGACTGGGCCGGCTGGACCGGCGACCGGCTCAAGAGCCTGGCCGTGAACGTGGTGCTGCAATCCATCATGGTGCTGGTCGTGGTGGCACTGGCCAGGTGGCTGCGGCGCTGGTGGATCCCGGCCGCCGCGGGCGCGTTCGCGTTCACCCTGGTGGCCTCGTTCGTGTATCCGGTCGTGTTCGAGCCGCTGTTCAACGACTTCCGCCCGATGCCGGGTGGCGCGCTCAGGGCCAACCTGATGATGCTGGCCGAGCGCGCCCATGTCCCGGTCGAGGACGTGCTGATCGCCGACGCCTCCCGCCGGACGAACGCGCTCAACGCCTACGTCTCCGGTTTCGGCGCCACGCGCCGGATCGTCGTGTACGACACGCTGCTCAGGGCTCCGCAGTCCGAGGTCGAGCTGGTCGTGGCGCACGAGCTGGGCCACGCCAAGTACGGGGACGTGCTGGTCGGCACGCTGGTGGCCGGGCTGGGCGCCGCGTTCGGGACGATCCTGCTGTTCCTGCTCCTGGGCATGCTGCGGCGGCGTACGGGCATCGCCTCGGCGGCCGACCCGCGGGCGGTGGGAGTGATCATGGGCTTGATGAGCCTGGCCACGGTCCTCTCGGGGCCGGCCCAGAACGTGATCAGCCGCCACATCGAGGCCCGCGCCGACCTCCACGCCCTGAACCTCACGAAGGACCCGGCCACGTTTATCTCGATGCAGAAACGCCTGGCAATCACCAATATTTCCGACTTGTCGCCGGATCCGGTGGAGTATGCCCTCTATGCATCACACCCCTCCGGTCCCGAACGCCTCGCCATGGCCCGGGAGTGGGCCGCGCTGAACGGCCAGCAGCAGCCGTGACCGGTGTGCTCATCGTCACGAACGACTTCCCGCCCCGCCCGGGCGGCATCCAGTCGTTCGTGCACGGGCTGGCCCTGCGCACCCCCGGCGTGGCCGTCTACGCTCCGGCCTGGCAGGGGTGCGCGGAGTTCGACCGCCGCCAGCCGTACCGGATCGTCCGTCACCCCACCTCGCTCATGCTGCCGACCCCGGCGGTCGCCCGCCGGGCCGCCCGCCTGCTGGCCGAGCAGCGGGCGGACACCGTGGTGTTCGGCTCGGCGGCCCCGCTGGGCCTGCTCGCGCCGGGGTTACGGGCGGCCGGCGCGCGGCGCGTGGTGATGCTCACCCACGGCCACGAGGCGTCATGGGCGAGCGCGCCGCTGTTCCGCGGGGCGCTGCGCAGGATCGGCGCGCACGCCGACGTGGTGACCTACCTCGGCGAGTACACGCGCGCCCGGCTGGCCGCCGCGATCTCGCCGGCCAAGCTGGTACGGCTGGCACCGGGCGTGGACACCGGCCAGTTCCACCCGGCTGCGGTCAAGGCCGAGCTCGGGCTGGCCGGGCGGCCCGTGGTGATCTGCGTGTCGAGACTGGTGCCGCGCAAGGGCCAGGACCAGCTCATCCGGGCCTGGCCCCGGGTGCTGCGGGCGGTGCCGGAGTCGGTGCTGCTGTTCGTGGGCGGCGGGCCGTACCGCAAGAGGCTGGAGAAGCTGGCGCGGGGGCAGGAGTCCGTCCGCTTCACCGGTACGGTCCCGGCGGGGAGCCTGGCCGGCTACTACGCCGCCGCCGACGTGTTCGCGATGCCGTGCCGTACCCGGCTGGGCGGCGTCGATGTGGAGGGGCTGGGGATCGTGTTCCTGGAGGCGTCGGCGACCGGCCTGCCGGTCGTCGCGGGCGCGTCCGGCGGCGCCCCGGACGCGGTACGGCACGGCGAGACCGGCCTCGTGGTCGACGGCACCGACGTGGCCGAGGTCGCCGCGGCCCTGATCGAGCTGCTCGGCGACCCCGAACGGGCCCGGAAGATGGGTGCCCGGGGCCGTGACTGGATCGCCGGCGAGTGGACCTGGGACCAGGTCGCCGCCCGCTTCCACGCGCTCCTCTAGCCCTTGGTGGCCCCCAGCGTGAGTCCGGCGACGAACTGCTTGTGCAGCATCTGGAAGACGATCAGCGTCGGCAGCGCGACCAGCATCGAGCCGGCCGCCAGCAGGTTGTAGTCGGTGAAGAACTGACCGCGCAGGTTGTTCAGGGCCGAGGTGACGGGCAGCTTGTCGCCCGACGACATCAGCACCAGCGCCCACAGGAAGTCGTTGTACATGAAGGTGAACTCCAGCGTGGCCAGCGCCGCCAGCACCGGGCGGCACAGCGGCAGCGTGAGCTGCCAGTAGCGGCGCCACACGCTGGCCCCGTCGACCAGCGCCGCCTCGGTGATCTCCTCCGGGATCGTGCGCATGAAGTTCGACATGACGAACACGCAGAAGCCGAACTGGAACGCCACATGCACCAGGATCAGCCCGAGGTAGGAGTCGTACAGCGACTGCGAGTCCGACAGCCACGAGGGCAGCGGCACGAGCGTGTAGAGGGTGTAGAGCGGGGTGATGAGCACCTGCGGCGGCAGCAGGTTGCCCGCCGTGAACGTGATCAGCAGCGCCTTGCGCCCCGGAATGCGCAGCCGCGCGATCGCGAACGCGGTGAACGACGCCATGAACAGCGTGATCAGCACGCCCGGGATCACGATGATCAGCGTGTTGAGGTAGTAGCGGGGCAGGTCGGCCTGGCTCCACGCCTGCCCGTAGTAGTCCAGCGTCAGGTGCTCGGGCAGCGAGAAGTACCCCAGCCGCGCGGTCTCGTCGTACGGGCGCAGCGAGGCGTAGAGCGCCAGCGCGAGCGGCAGGACCCAGCCCAGTGCCACGAGGCCGAGGAAGACGTGCAGCAGGATCCGCAGCGGGCGCGCCCGGCGGCGCACCGGCTCCCGCCGATCCTGGACCGGGGGCGTGGTGATGGGCGCGGTGAGCGTCATCGTTCCTCCCTGAACAGCTGGGACAGGTAGGTGACGATGAACCCGAGCGTGATCGCCAGCAGGATCACCGCGATGGCCGAGCCGAACCCGATGCGGCTCGCCTCGCCCACGATGTTCTCGGTGACCAGCACCGACAGCAGCTCCAGCCCGTTCCTGCCCTTGTTGATGGCGTAGACGATGTCGAACGCGCGCAGCGCCTCGATCACCGTGATCACCAGCACGATCACGTTGACCGGCCGCAGCGTCGGGAACACCACCCGGAAGAACGCCTGCGCCTCGTTGGCCCCGTCGATCGCGGCCGCCTCCTTGAGCGCGGGATCGACCGCCTTCAGCCCGGCCAGATAGATGATCATCACGTACCCGACGTGCCGCCAGCCGGCCGCCACCATGACCACCCAGATGTTGATCGACCGGTCGCCCAGCCAGTCCACGGTCAGCCCGGTCACCGCGTTCAGCACGCCGTAGTCGGAGGAGTAGACGAGCTGCGCGATGAACCCCACCACGGCCAGCGACAGCACGACCGGCGTGTACAGCGCGCTCTGGTACACGCGCGACAGCCGCAGCCGCCGGTCCAGCAGCACCGCGCAGAACAGCCCGAACGGCGTCGCGACCAGGCCGAGGAAGCCCAGCCAGAGCACGTTGTTACGGATGGCCGACCAGAACGGCGGATAGTCGTTGACCAGGTCGGTGTAGTTGCGGCCACCCACCCACTCCATCGGCTTGATGCCGTTCCAGTCGGTGCCCGACAGCCCGATGGAGGCCAGCGTGGGCCCCCAGATGAGGCCCACGTTGACGATGATGGCCACCCCCAGCCCGATGACCAGGATGGTCACGTCGCGGGCGGAGTAGCGACGGGTCTTGGCGGCCATCAGCGGAAGATGTTGGTCTTCTGCTTCTCGATGCTCGACAGCAAGGAGTCGATCTCGTTCGGCTTGCCGACGAACGACTGCAGCGACGGGATCATCACGGTCGAGGCGAAGTCGGGCCGGGTGTCCCGGTCGAGGAACTGGGCGAGGTGCGTCGCCTTGGACACCAGCTCCGCGCCGCGCTTCTGCAACGTGCTGTAACCGCTGGTGTCGGCCTTGGAACTGGAGGCCAGCGTGCCCGGGTCCAGCTTGGTGGCGATGTTCTGCGAGCTGCCCTGGGCCAGGTGCTTGAGCACGGCCTTGGCCCCGTCGACGTTCTTGGCCTTGCCGGAGATCATGTAGCCGTCGATGGGCGCGTCGATGGAGTCGGTGCCGTAGGCCGGGTTGATCTCGGGGAAGGTGAAGAAGTCGATGTCGTCGCGCTCGTTCTCCGGGAACTGCTGGGCGACGAACATGCCGAGCAGGTACATGCCGGTCTTCTTCTGCTGCAGCGCCTGCCCGGCCTCCTGCCAGGTACGGCCCAGCGCGGCGGGCTGGTGATACTCCATCAGCCCGCGCCAGGTGTCGAAGACCTGCTTGACCTTGGGGTCGGTCCACGACTCCTTGCCGGCCATGAGCGAGATGTGGAAGTCGTAGCCGTTCGTCCGCATGTTGATGATGTCGAACGTGCCCATCGCGGGCCAGCCGTCCTTGTCGGCGAACCCGATCGGGATCAGCCCGTCGGCCTTCATCTTCTTGGCCAGCGCGGTGAACTCGTCCAGCGTCTTGGGCGGCTCGTAGCCCTTCTCCTGCCACACGCTCTTGCGATAGAAGACGGCCCACGGATAGTACGTGAACGGCACGAAGTACTGCTTGCCATCGGTGCCCGTCGAGGCGGCCTTGAAGGCCGGGGTGTAGTCGCTCCCGATCTCCTGCCACACATCCGAGATGTCCGTCGCGAGCCCCTGCTCGGCGAAGAACTGCATGCGATATCCGGCGAACCAGGTGAAGACATCGTCCGGCGTGCCTTTGAGGTAGCGGTTGATGTTCTCCTGGAAGGTGTTGTGGTCGACGGTATTGATCTTCACCTGGGCCTGAGTGAAGCCCTTTAACACGGTTTCGAGGGACTTCTTGGGGATTTCGTCCGAGGCGTTGGAACCGAACGTGACCGTGCCCAGGTTTCCGGACGACTTACCACCCGGCGGCGCGGCGGGCTGGCTGGAGCCGCAGCCGGCCAGGACAGCGGGGACGCCGAAGGTGGCGGCCGCGCCGAGCAGCAGGTTGCGACGGGAGATCGGCAGACGTTGGACCATGGTGGTTCCTCCTTGCCAGGACCCTCACATTCCCCCGAATTCGCTCGATTTCCTTCAGAGAAGAGCACACTCAACCAGCTGTCAACGCACGATTTGATGTCGAATGCCGCCCACGAACCACCACAACCCAGCACGGGCCTTGAAATCCGCAGGTGGCGTGTCATGATGCGTCCGAATGGCATGTCGAGAAATGTCGGGAAACTGTTGGGAACTGGGTGATGCGATGCTCGCCGTCCAGCGACAGCAGACGATTCTGGAGCTCGTACGGCTGAACGGTGCTGTCAAGGTGGTCGACCTGGTGCGCGAGTTCGGCGTCTCGGACATCACGATCCGCCGCGACCTCGAACTGCTGGCCGAGCGGGGGCTGCTGGCCAAGGTGCACGGCGGCGCGACCGTCATCGGCGCCGGCTCGACCGACGAGCCCGGCTTCGCCGCCAAGTCGGGCCAGCAGGAGGACGAGAAGCTGGTCATCGCCCGCCGCGCCGCCGAGCTGGTGTTCCCGGGCACCGCCGTGGCGCTCTCGGCCGGGACCACGACCTGGACGCTCGCCCACCAGCTGGTGACCACGCCCGGCCTGACCGTGGTGACCAACTCGGTGCGCATCGCCGACGTCTTCCAGCACGGAGGCCGGCCGGACCAGACGGTGGTGCTGACGGGCGGCGTGCGTACTCCCTCGGACGCGCTCGTCGGCCCGGTGGCGGTGGCCGCGATCCGGCTGCTCAATGTGGACGTGCTGTTCCTGGGCGTGCACGGGATGACCACGCGGGCCGGGTTCACCACGCCGAACATGATGGAGGCCGAGACCGACCGCGCCCTGGTCGAGGCCGCGAGCAGCCTGGTCGTGCTGGCCGATCACACCAAGTGGGGGACCGTGGGCATCAGCACGATCGCCCGGCTCAGCGAGGCCGACGTGGTGATCTCCGACGGCGGGCTGCCCGAGTCGGCCAGGACCGCGCTGTCCGAGCAGGCGGGCGAGCTGGTCATCGTTTGATCTTGGTGGAGCCGGGACTGGCGGTCCCCGCATACCAATCCGATCACATGGCATGCGCTGAGCCAGAGTGATCCTACCTTTCTGTGGGATCAAGCCTTATCTTTGCAGTGCTTAGCTGTTACCCCTAGTAGTGGTCCTACCTATTCACACGCATCATTTCGCGCCCCCATCGAATGATCGGATGAGTGAGAAGGGTGGCACAGTGAATAAGCTGTTCGCGGCCGGGGCGACGACCCTCGCCGTGGCTCTCGTGCTTAGTGCCTGCTCAAGCAGTTCGCCCAGTGGAGACCAGTCCTCGGCGCCGGCTTCCGGCGGCAAGCAGAAGGTCTCCTTCCTGGTGTTCCCCTCGCCGAACCTGCCGGAGTCGTACTGGAAGGCCCAGGTCGATCTGGTGACCAAGGCCAACCCCGACCTGGAGGTCGAGCTGGTCGCCGCGCCTTCGGAGTCCGAGCGCAACGACTACGCCAAGCAGCTGGCCGCCTCGGGGCAGCTGCCCGACGTACAGATCGGCATGCAGGACCTGATCGCCCTGGAGCCGAGCCTGGCCACGTGGACGCCGGATGAGCTCAAGGACTTCCTCTGCCCGACCTGTGGCGCGGTCAATGGGAAGGTCCTCCAGCTGCCGACCAACACGCAGACGATCCCGAACGTCTACTACAGCAAGAAGCTGTTCCAGAAGGCCGGCATCGCCGAGCCGCCGAAGACCTACGCCGACCTGCTGGCCGACGCCGAGAAGCTGAAGGCCAAGGGCATCACCCCGTTCGTGTCGGGCGGCGTGTTCGTCACCTCCCAGCCGTGGACCGCCATCCTGGCCACGGACCTGTACGCCAAGACGCCCGACTGGATGACCAAGCGGCGCAACGGCGAGGTGAAGTTCGCCACCGACCCGGCCATGAAGGCCGCCACGCAGAAGTTCACCGACCTGGCCGCCAAGGGCTACCTCGACAAGCGGCAGATCGGGCAGGACTATCCCAAGACGCAGGAGGCCTTCCTCGGCGGCAAGGGCGCGATGTACCCGATGGGCAGCTGGTTCGCCGCCGCGGCCGACGGCTCGCCCATGAAGGACGACATCGGGGTCTTCGCCTGGCCCGGCGACGACGGCGCCCTGCACATGCCGACCTTCACCGGCGGCGGGCTGTCCGTCAGCGCGACGGCCAAGAACATGGCCGCGGCCAAGAAGTTCGCGCTGGCCTTCCAGCTCACCAAGGAGAACCTGGATGCCTCGGTCAAGGCCGACGCGCTCTTCCCGGCGATCAAGGGCTACACGCCTCCGTCGGACACGGGCCCGGTGTTCAAGGCCGTCTACGACCTGTGGCAGAAGGCGCTGACCGAGAAGGCGACCGTCCCCGCGTTCAGCTGGGAGGCCGGGGACACGGCGATGCTGCCGGGCATGCAGGGCAAGTTCTGGTCCACGGCGCAGGACCTGGTCAGCGGCAAGAAGACGGTCGACCAGGCACTGGCCTTCCTCGACACCGAGTGGGAGAAGTCCGGCTGATCCGGCGGGGCGGGCCGCCGAGCGCCCGCCCCCCGATCTGACCGGGGTCCGATTCCGACCAGGAGGGGTCTGGCCTGATGGCCGCTGGCACCACCATCCACCATCACAAGCCCGGCCACGCGCAGGCCCGAGTACGCCGGCGACGGCCGGGCGGCAAAGGGGCCGGGCTGTGGCATTTCCTGTCGTTCGCCGCGCCCGGCACGCTCATCTACTTCTGCCTCGTCGTGCTGCCGATCACGCTCAGTTTCGGCTACAGCCTGACCGACCAGGCATTGCTGCGGCCCAAGACGCACTTCGTCGGGCTGCGCAACTACCAGTTGCTCTTGCAGGACGAGACGTTCCTGCAGTCACTGCGGGTGACCACGATCCTCACGCTGATCGTCGTCATCGTGCCGAACGTCCTGGGCGTGGCCATCGCGGTGCTCCTCGACCGCCGCGGCTGGCTGTACAACGCGCTGCGCAGTGTCTTCTTCACCCCGATGGTGATCAGCTCCGTGGTCATCAGCGTCATCTGGACGCGCATCCTCGCCGACGACGGGCCGATCAACCAGGCGCTCAGGGCGCTGGGCGTCAGTGAGCCGCCGGGCTGGCTGTCCGACCCGGACATCGCGCTCTACTCGCTGTCGTCGATCGTCTGCTGGCAGATGCTCGGCTTCTGCGTGGTCGTCTATCTCGCCGGGCTCCAGGGCGTACCCCAGGAACTGGCCGAGGCGGCGGCGATCGACGGCGCGGGCCCGGCGCGCAGGTTCTGGAGTGTCACCTGGCCGCTGCTGGCGCCCGCGCTCACCATCAACACGGTCGTCCTGCTGATCTCCGCGTTCAAGATCTTCGACCACGTGAAGGTGATCACCAACGGCGGTCCCGGTACGGGGACGACCGCGAGCGTGGCGCTCGTCATCCTGCAGGAGGGGTTCGTGGAGAACCGCACCGGCTACGCCTCGGCGGAGGCCGTCGTCATGCTGATCGTCATCGCTCTGCTGTCGGTGATCACGCTGCGCGTGCTGCAGCGCAGGGAGGTGCAGCTCTGATGCGCTCCACCGTGCCATGGCTGCGCCCGCTGGTCGCGCTGGTCGTCGGCGGGGTGTTCTTCATCCCCCTGTACATCGCACTGATCAACGTCTTCAAGGAGAGCCGGCAGGTCGCCAGCGGCGCCATGTCGCTGCCGATCCCGCCCACCTTCGACAACCTGATCCGGGTGCTGACCAGCCCGGACAGCCTCTTCTGGTCGTCGCTGCGCACCAGCGTCCTGGTCACCTCGCTGTCGATCATCATCCTGACGGTGCTGTCGGCCATGCTCGGCCACTACCTGGCCAGGCAGAACACCTGGTGGTCACGGGTGATCATGGTCCTGCTGCTGTGCGGGCTGATGATCCCGCCGCAGGTGATCCTCATCCCGATCACGCAGGTGCTCAAGGCGCTCGGGCTGATGTCGACGCTGCAGGGCCTCGTACTCTTCAACGTCGGTTACTACGTGCCGTTCGGGGTCTTCGTCTTCTCCGGCTTCATGAAGGGCGTGCCGCGGGAACTGGAGGAGGCCGCGGCCATCGACGGGGCCACGCGGTGGCAGACGTTCTGGAAGATCGTCTTCCCGCTGCTGCGCCCGGCGACGGCCAGCGTGCTGATCTTCCTCGGGGTGTGGATCTGGAACGACTTCCTCAACCCGCTGATCATCTATGGGCCGCGCGAGGGTACGACGATCATGACGGGCATCTACAAGTCGCTCGGGCAGTACGCGGCGGACTTCGGCGGGATGTTCGCGCTCATGTTCCTGGCCACGCTGCCGATCCTGGTGTTCTACCTGCTGCTGCAGAAGCAGTTCGTCAAGGGGCTCACGGGCGGGGCGACGAAGGGCTGACACGCGAACGGCCCCCGGCGCGTGGTGCCGGGGGCCGTTCGCGTTGCTGGTTAGTTGACGTCGAGCTTGCGCTGGATGGCGACGAGGATGTGCATCATCTCCGTCTGGGTCTGCTGCATCGACGCCTGTCCGGCCTGGAGCCCGTCTATCGACGTCTGCATCGTTGCCTGTCGGGCCTGGAGCTCGTCTATCGACGCCTGCATGGAGGTGACCTTGGTGTCCAGGGCGGTGACCTTGGCGTCCAGGACGACGACCTTGCCGTCCAGGACGGTGACCTTGCCGTCCAGTGTCTTGACCCGGTCCGCGACGCCGTTGATGCGCTCAGTGAGCTGCTGACCCATCTCCATCTGGTCGGCCCCTATCCGGACGAATTCGTTCTCGATGCTGCCGATGAACTGCATACCCGCTTCCTTGATGCTCACCGTTATCTCCCCTACCTTTGAAGGTAGGGACCGGGGATGTATCAGATCTCCGGTCCCGATTGCTTTTTCAGGCTAGCGGGGTGGCGTCAAGAGCGTCCAGAGAATCTGGGACAACGGGTAGCGGTTTCTATACCCAGCGTAGTCATTTATACAGAGCGTCCACATCCTTGGCGAAGTCTCGCATCACCACGTTGCGCTTGATCTTCAGGGTCGGCGTCAGGTGCCCGCTGTCCTCGGTGATGTCCACGTCCAGGATGACGAACTTCTTGATCTGCTCCGCCTTGGACACCGTCAGATTGGCCGTGTCGACGGCCTTCTGCATCTCCGCCAGTACGCGCGGATCCGTGCAAAGCTCACTCAGCGTAGCCGTCGGCAGGCCGTTGACCGTCTTCCAGTGGTCCAGCGCCTCCGGGTCCAGAGTGATCAGCGTCGCCACGAACGGCCGCCCGTCGCCGACGACCATGGCCTGGGAGATCAGCGGGTGCGCGCGGAGCGCGTCCTCCAGCGGGCCGGGGGCGACGTTCTTGCCCGCCGCCGTCACCAGGATCTCCTTCTTGCGTCCCGTGATGCGCAGGTAGCCGTCGGCGTCGAGCTCGCCCACGTCGCCCGTGTGGTACCAGCCGTCGGCGTCGATCGCGTCGTCCGTCGCCTGGTCGTTGTGCCAGTAGCCGTGGAAGACGTGGCGGCCCTTGGCCAGGATCTCGCCGTCGTCGGCGATGCGGATCGACACGCCGGGCAGCGGCTTGCCGACCGTGCCGATCTTGTTGGCGCCCGGCATGTTGACCGAGCAGGGCGCCGAGGTCTCGGTCAGGCCGTAGCCCTCGAACACCTCGATGCCGACGCCCTTGAAGAAGTGACCGAGCCGGTCGCCTAGGGCCGAGCCGCCGCACACCGCCGCCGTCAGCCGGCCGCCCGTGGCCGTGCGGAGCTTGCCGTACACCAGCCGGTCGAACAGGGCGTGCCGCAGGCGCAGGCCCAGGCCCGCGCCGCCGGAGCTCTCGGCCTTGCTCCACGCGACGGCGGTGTCGGCGGCGCGGGCGAAGATCGCGCCCTTGCCGCCGGCGATGGCCCGCTGCTCGGCGCCGTTGTAGACCTTCTCGAACACGCGGGGCACGCCGAGCAGGAACGTCGGCTGGAACTCGGCCAGGTCCGGCGCCACGTTCTTCATGTTCGGGGTGTGGGCCAGGATCGCGCCCGCCTCGATGATGGCGACCTGGATCATGCGGGCGAAGATGTGCGCGAGCGGCAGGAACAGCAGCGCCGCCGGCGACTTGCCGGCGAAGAGCGACTCCAGGGGACCCGCCACCACGTTGCGGGCGGTGAACAGCAGGTTGTCGTGCGTGATCCGGCAGCCCTTGGGCCGGCCGGTGGTGCCGGAGGTGTAGACGACCGTGGCCAGGTCGGCCGAGCCGACCCGGGCGCGCCGCTCCTCGAAGGCCGCGTCCGTCACCTCGGAGCCGTCGAGGGTCTCGTCGACGCGCCAGATCGGCTTCAGGCCGGGCGCGGCCTCGCGCACGGTCTCCTCGTGCGCGTCGAGCTCGACGAACACCGCCTTGGCCTCGCTGTCGGACAGGATCCACTTGACCTGCTCGACCGCCGACGTCTCGTAGATCGGCACGGTGACCGCGCCGATCGACCAGATCGCGTAGTCGATCAGCGTCCACTCGTAGCGGGTACGCGACATGAGCGCGACCCGGTCACCGTGCTCGATGCCGGCCGCGATCAGCGCCTTGGCCAGCTCGACCACCTGGTCGCGGAACTCGGACGCGGTGACGGCGGGCCAGCCGGCGCCTGACTTGCGCCGCATGACGACCGCGCCGGGCTCCTGCTCGGCCCGTCTGAAGACCGTGTCGGGCAGGCTCGCGGAGGCAGGTACGTCGACCAGCACCGGGACGCTGTACTCGCGCACGAATCAACTCCTGTTCGGGGGACCGCCTGGACGCTATCGCGTTGAATTACCCACGGGTAGGGGTCATTCTCACGCTAGCAGCCACTCTCATAGGATTTCCCGCATGAGGGTCCATGTCATCAGCGACGTACACGGCAGGGCGGACGCGCTGGCCGGCGCGGCGGCGGGGGCCGACGCGCTGATCTGCCTCGGTGATCTGATCCTCTTCATCGACTACGACGACCACGCGCAGGGCATCTTCCCGGACCTGTTCGGCGCCGAGCGGGCCGCGGAGTTCATCGCGCTGCGCACGGCCAAGCGCTTCGACGAGGCCAGAGCCCTGTCGGCGCGGCTGTGGTCCACCCTCGACGGCGACCCGCGCGAGCACATCGAGCGCAACGTACGCGCCCAGTACAAAGATCTCTTCGCGGCCATGCCCGCGCCCGCCTACCTCACCTACGGCAACGTCGACATCCCGCGACTGTGGTCCGACTACCTCCAGGACGGCCACCAGGTGCTCGACGGCCAGAGCGTGGAGATCGGCGGCTGGCGGTTCGGCTTCGTCGGCGGCGGGCTCAAGACCACCTACCGCACGCCGTACGAGATCAGTGACGAGGAGTTCGCCGCCAAGGTCGAGGCGGTCGGTGAGGTGGACGTGCTGTGCTGTCACATCCCGCCCGCGGTGCCCGAGCTGCTGTACGACGTGGTGGCCCGGCGCTTCGAGCGCGGCAGCGAGGCCACACTGGCGGCGATCAAGCGGACGCAGCCGCGCTACGCCCTGTTCGGGCATGTGCACCAGCCACTTCACCGGCGCACCCGTATCGGGCGCACCGAGTGCGTGAACGTGGGTCATTTCCGGGGAAAGGGGGTTCCGTTCATCCTCGAATGGTGACCCGACCGGTACGGTGGTCGCATGGCTGATCGCACCACTTCGAGCATCACCGTCGGCGCCGACCGGGCCGCCGTGATGGCCGTCATCGCCGACTTCGCCACCTACCCCGAATGGGCGGGTCAGGTGAAGGAGGCGGAGGTCCTCAGCACCGGGGCCGACGGCAGGCCGGAGACGGTGCGGTTCGTCCTGGACGCCGGCGTGATCAGCGACGCCTACACCCTCGGCTACACCTGGCAGGACGACGAGAGCGTCCGCTGGCAGGTCGTCGAGCCGGGCAAGATGCTCGCCGAGCTCGCGGGGAGTTATCAGCTGGCCGAGACGGGCACGGGCACCGAGGTGACGTACGAGCTCTCGGCCGACCTCAAGGTCCCCATGATCGGCATGATCAAGCGCAAGGCGGAGAAGGTCATCGTGGACACCGCGCTCAAGGGCCTCAAGAAGCGCGTCGAAGGGCACTGAGGTGAGCCCACGAGTTCTGCTCTTCACCGGCAAGGGCGGTGTGGGCAAGACCACCGCCGCCGCGGCGACCGCCACGCTCGCCGCCAAGCGCGGCCTGAAGACGCTGATCGTCTCCGCCGACACCGCCCACTCGCTGGCCGACGCGCTCGGCGTCGAGCCTGGCGAGGTCGCGCCGGGGCTGCACCTGCACCAGGTCGACACCCAGAAGACGCTGGAGCGCCACTGGGGCGAGCTGCAGGACTACGCCAGAGGGCTGCTCGCCGAGCTGGGCCTGGACGAGATCACCTCCGAGGAGATCACCATCCTGCCCGGCGCCGAGGAGATCATCGCCCTCCTGGAGCTGCGCGAGCACGCCCGCGAAGGACGCTGGGACGTCATCGTCGTCGACTGCGCCCCCACCGCCGAGACCCTGCGCCTGCTGGCCCTGCCCGAGGCGCTCGACTGGCACATGACCAGGCTGATGCCGGTCGGCCGCAAGATCATGAAGATCGTCTCGCCGTTCGTGCGCAGCGTCGCCCGCGTCAGCGCGCCCGGCGAGGAGGTCATGAGCGCGGGGGAGCGCTTCCACCGGGGCCTGCTGGAGGTGCGCGAGCTGCTCACCGGCGACAACGCCTCGGTGCGCCTGGTGTTCACGCCGGAGGCCGTGGTGCTCGCCGAGGCCAGGCGCACCCTCACCTCGCTCAACCTGTACGGCTACCGCGTCGACGCGGTGATCGCCAACCGGGTCTTCCCCGCCGAGGGCGCCGACGAGTGGCGCGCCCAGTGGGTGGCGGCCCAGTCCAGGCTCCTGGCCGAGGCCGAGGAGTCGTTCACGCCGCTGCCCATCCACGTCGTGCCCTACCTCCCGGCCGAGCCGGTCGGCAAGGACGCGCTGGCCCAGGTGGGCGGGGCGATCTACGGCGAGGTGGACCCGTTCGCCGCCCCGGACGTGGAGCCGCCGCTGCGGCTGTCCGCCGACGAGCTGACCCTGGCCCTGCCGGGCGCCGACCGGGCCGAGGTGGACCTGGCCCGCAAGGGCGACGAACTGATCATCACCGCCGGCCCCTACCGGAGGATCCTGGCACTGCCGGCGGCGCTGGCCCGCAGACGGATCAGCGGCGCGGCGCTCCGCGACGGCCTGCTCCGGGTACGGTTCACAGCAGGAGGGCCAGATGACTGAGAGCAACAGAGACCCGATAGGCACCGTCACGGACGAGGCGCGCAAGCTCTTCGACAGCATCCAGGGGCGGGCCACCCGTCAGGTCGGCAGGACCGTGCTCAACTCGTTCACCGGGGGCGGCGGCGGGCAGAGGGACAGGGACGTGTGGAGCGAGGCGGTGTCCGAGCCCCACGACGAGTACATCTGCCGCGCCTGCCCGCTCTGCCGGGCCATCGCGGCACAGCGGGAGTCCGGCAACGACGTGGCCGGGCACCTGGTGGCGGCCGGCGGCGAGCTGTTCGCCGCCTTCCGCCAGACGATCGACGCGCTGAGCAGGCCGGCCCCTCGCAGGCCACGCGACGATCAGAGCGGCGAGCACGGCCGCGACAACGTTGAACATATTGATCTGGGTTAGTCCAGGTTTGGGATAGAGGAGATACAGGGGCATGCTCACGATCGGTGTGGACATCGGCGGCACCAAGGTCGCCGCGGGCGTGGTCAACGACAACGGCGAGATCATCGCCCACGCGCTCAAGCCCACCCCGGCCGACCAGCCCGAGCAGGTCGCCGCGACGGTGGCCGAGGTCGTGCGCGAGCTCGCCCAAGGCAGGGAGATCGAGGCCGTCGGCGTCGGCGCGGCCGGGTTCGTCGACGAGACCCGGTCGGTCGTCCGGTTCGCGCCCAACCTGGCCTGGCGCGAGGAGCCTCTGCAGAAGAAGATCAGCGGGCTGGTCGGCCTGCCGGTCGTCGTCGAGAACGACGCCAACGCCATGGCCTGGGGCGAGACCAAGTTCGGCGCGGGGCGCGGTCAGTCGCACGTCGTCTGCATCACGGTCGGCACCGGCATCGGCGGCGGCCTGGTCTTCGACGGCAAGCTGTTCAGGGGCCACTGGGGCATGGGGGCCGAGCTCGGCCACATGCAGGTGGTGCCCGAGGGCCGGCTGTGCGGGTGCGGCCAGCTCGGCTGCTGGGAGCAGTACGCCAGCGGCAACGCCCTGGTCATCGAGGCCAGGCAGATCTCCACCGCCCAGCCGGAGCGAGCCCAGATCCTGCTCGGCCTGGCCGGTGGCAAGATCGAGGGCGAGGAGGTCACCGAGGCGGCCAAGCTGGGCGACGAGGCCTCACTCGCCGCCTTCGCCAGCCTCGCCGACTGGCTCGGCCAGGGCATGGCCGACCTGGCCGCGATCCTCGACCCGGGCTGCTTCATCGTGGGCGGCGGCGTCTCCCGCGCGGCCGACTTCTTCCTCGACCGGGCCCGCGAGACCTTCGCCCGCCAGCTCACCGGCAGGGGCCACCGGCCGCTCGCCGAGATCCGGCTGGCCGAACTGGGCGCCGCCGCCGGGGTCGTCGGCGCGGCCGACCTCGCCAGGATGCGCTGACCGGGTTCCCTCGCGATGGCGCGCGTGGCCACGTACAACGTCCGGGCGCTGCGTGACAGCGTGCCCGCGCTGGTCCGGGTGATCGAGTCGATGCGGGCCGACATCCTGTGCCTCCAGGAGGTCCCGCGCTTCCTCAACTGGCGCGGCCGGCGGCGGGAGCTCGCCGAGGCGTGCGGCCTGCGGGTGGTGGCCGGGGGCAGGCTCGGCGGCGTCGCGGTGTTCGCCCGCCCCGGGATCGAGGTGCTGGCGGCCGAGCACCACCGGCTGAAGGTGTTCGCCGGGCTGGAGATCCGCGGGCTGGCCGTCGCGGTCCTGCGGGTCGAGGGAGCGCCGCTGGCCGTCGGCTCGATCCATCTCGATCTCCACGGGGCGGCCAGGCTGCGGCACGCGTACGAGGCCATGACGCTGATGGAGCGTACGGCGGCCGCGCACGGCGCGGCCATCGTGATCGGCGGCGACCTCAACGAGCAGGAGACCGAGCCCACCTGGCGGTATCTGGCCGGTCGGCTCACCGACTGCCGGCCGGCCGCGCCCCGGGGCGAGGGGCTGACCTTCCCCGCCCGGCAGCCGCGCGAGCGCATCGACGCGGTGTTCGCCGGGCGCGAGCTGACGGTCGTCTCCTGCGGTGGCGTGGACGCCGCCGAGGCCGACCTGGCGGCCGCTACCGACCACCTGCCGGTACTCGCCGAGCTGCTAGTCGGGGCCTAACGGGGCGGGGAGGTCCGCGAACCCGTAGCATTTGCTCATGACCCGTCGCTATCAGCGGCGTGCGCTCACCCTGATCTTGGCGACGTCCGTGGCCTTGTCGCAGGTCACGCCCGCCGCGCATGCCGATCCCCACCCCGCCACCATTGAGGCGTGGCAGCAGTCGACGAGCGTCCGCCTGGACGCCGACGGCTCGCTCTCCGACGTTACCGCGCTCTCGTCAGGCGATGTCTGGGCCGTCGGCCAGCAGGAGATCTGGGACGTCTGGAAGAACCGTGGCACGGTCCGCCACTGGAACGGCTCCAGCTGGTCCGAGGTGACCCTGCGCGACGCCACCGGGGCCGGCAACCTGCGCGGCGTGGCCGCCACCTCGCCGTCCGACGTGTGGGCCGTGGGCGACGGTCACGACGGCCTGCCCTACCTCGCCCACGGAGACACCGGCGGCTTCGACCGGGTCAGGGCGCAGGGGATGCGGGCGGGCGACTGGCTCGGCGGCATCGACGCCCGTCCGGGGCGTGTGGTGGCCGTCGGCAGCCGCGACGACTACGGGCTCATCCTCACCGGCCAGGCCGGCGCCTGGAGCGCCCAGCAGACCAAGGAGAAGGGCGCGCTCTACGCGGTGTCCAGCAACTTCGCCGTCGGCGACACGGGCAGCGCGCCGCTGATCATGCACTACTCCGGCGAGAGCTGGAAGGCCATGCCGGTGCCCGAGGTCCCCGGTGGTTACCTGCGCGACATCCAGGTCGACAGCGCCAAGCGGGCGCTGGCCGTGGGCGGCGTCTACCGCGGGGCCGACCAGGTCGACCCGCTGGTGCTGTCGTGGAACGGCAAGCGCTGGCAGCGCGAGCGGCTGCCCGAGACCGAGTCGCGTCTCTACGGGGTCACCGGCGACGGCAAGGGCCGCTTCTGGATCTCCGGCTTCGACCCGTCGCGAGCCGCCGAGCCGTTCATGATGCGCTGCGAGAAGAGCGACTGCGAGATCATCCGGGGCGGCGCCGCGAAGGGCAAGGACAGCGTGCGGTTGCAGGCGGTCACCTACCTCGCGGGCAAGGGCGACGTCTGGGCGGTCGGTCACGCCGTGGACGCCCGCGAGCGCTACACGGACGTGGTGGAGTTGTTCGGGCCCAGAGTGCCTTCGCTGAAGGACTCCTAGCCGGGCTCGGAGCTCGGCCGGCCGGATCTCAGAGCACGGCGCCGTCGTCCCAGCCGTCGCTGGGCGGGCCGTCGCCCATCCGCACCACCAGCGCCACGAAACCGCCGATGAACGCGGCCACGGCGGTGAAGAGCGCCCAGCCCTCCATCTGCCAGTTGGCCATCGCGGCGATCAGCAGGTAGGCGGGGCCGCCGAACAGCGCCACCCAGGCCAGCTTGGTCGGCAGGTCGAGCTTGGGCAGCGGCGGCGGGGGCGGCGGCACGAAGCGCTCCTCGCCGTCCTCATCCTCGTCGAGATCCTCGTCGCCCTGCTCCGCCTCCACGTCGGCGTCCTCGTCGACCGCGGGTTTGACCACCCGGGCGACGGGCTCGACCGGTACGTTCTCGCTGTCCGGCCATGGCTGGTCGGCCGAGTCGCGCTCGGCTGTGTCGTTGAAGGACGCGACGATCTGGCGCCAGACCTCGTCCTCGTCACTCTGGGGCGTCACCTAGATCGGCCTCTCCGCAGCGATCGCGACTTCCCCCTGGGTGCGATCAGTCCCTCTGCAAGGGTACCGAGGCATGTGTCCGGATGAAGTCGAGGCTACCGGCAAAGATCTTGTCGGCATCGTTGTCCAGCGTCGCAACATGGTAGCTATCGGTAAGCTCCTCGATCGTGGCCTGCGGTACGTTCTGGCGAATGATCTCCACGCTCCTCGGTTTCACCACATGGTCCTCGGTGCTGTGGAAGACCAGCAGCGGCTGCGTCACCTTCACCAGGTCGGCCTGGACCAGCGACCACAGGCCGGGCAGCGAGGCGGCCGCCTTCACGGGCGTGCGCGCGTAGGCCAGCTCGGTCACGCCCGGCTTCTTGACGTCGTTGGCCACCCCCGGCACCGACGGCAGGAACCATTTGAGCACCGGGGCCAGCATCAGCAGCGGCACGTCGCGCACGATCGACGGGTTGACCACGATGACGCCGCTGATCGCGTCCCCGTGCACCTCGGCCAGCCGCAGCGCCAGGCAGCCGCCCAGCGACAGCCCCGCCACGAACACGTTCGCGCAGCGGCCCTGGAGGTCCTCGAACGCCTTCTCGACCTCGGCGTACCAATCGTCCCAGCGGGTGCGGTTCATCTCCTGCCAGGTGGTGCCGTGTCCGGGCTGGCGGGGGAGGGAGACGCTCACCCCCTGCCCGGCGAGATACTCGCCCCAAGGCCGTAGCGACTGCGGGGTGCCGGTGAAGCCATGGCACAGCAGTACGCCGACCTGGCCTGCTTCGTGGTGATAGGGCTCCGCGCCTGGCATGAGCGGCATAACAGCTCCTCGATGGGATTTCATCCCGGAATTGCCCGATCGTCGCACGATCGAGGTGGATTGTGCGAGAGGTGAGGTAGGAGCATCGGTTCTGAGATGCGAAGATGACTTTGCTTACAGATCGCGCTGTAGGGAAGAGGTGGCCGGGTGTTCTACTGGGTGGTCAAGGCCATCTTGGGGCCGATCCTCCGCGTCGTCTTCCGGCCGTGGGCGGAGGGTGTGGAGAACGTGCCCAGGCAGGGGCCGGTCATTCTGGCCGGAAACCATCTGTCGTTCGCCGACCACTTCTTCGGGCCGCTGCATCTGCGCCGCAAGGTCATTTCGCTCGGCAAGTCCGACTACTTCACCGGGCGCGGCGTCAAGGGCTTCTTCACCCGGCTGTTCTTCAGCGGCGTCGGCACCGTGCCGATCGACCGCTCGGGCGGCAAGGCCAGCGAGGCCGCGCTGCGCACCGGCATGCGGGTGCTGCGCGAGGGCAACGTCCTGGGCATCTACCCGGAGGGCACCCGCTCACCCGACGGCCGCCTGTACAAGGGCAAGACGGGCGTCGCCCGCCTGGCCCTGATGTCGCGGGTGCCGGTGATCCCGTGGGCCATGGTCCACACCTTCGAGATGATGCCCCCCGGCCATCCGCTGCCCAAGCTCGGCATCCGGCCCGGGGTGCGGTTCGGCAAGCCGCTCGACTTCTCCCGCTATTACGGGATGGAAGAGGACCGGCTGGTGCTGCGCGCCGTCACCGACGAGATCATGTACGCGCTCATGGAGCTGTCGGAGCAGGAGTACGTCGACAAGTACGCCGCCAGCGCCAAGGTCGAGATGGAGCGCGCGGCCCGGGCCGCCAAGGGCTGACCACCGCTCATCGCGGGGGTTGCCCTGGTGCCTGCTCGGTCTCGCGCCCGGCGGTGGTCATTGCCGTAGTGCCTGCTCGGTCTTGCGCATGGCGGCGGTCATCGTCTCCAGCTCGCCGCGGGTCATCCGGTCGATGAGGTAGGCCCGGACGACCTCCACGTGGCCGGGCGCGACGCGCTCCAGGCAGCGGACGCCCGCGTCGGTCAGCACGGCCAGTACGCCCCGCTCGTCGGACGGGCAGGTGGTCCGCTCGACCAGGCCCGCCTTCTCCAGCTGCCCGATCTGGTAGGTCAGCGCGGACTTCGACACCACGACGCCCTTGGCCAGCTCCGTCATGCGCATCTGGCGGTCTGGGGCGTCGGCCAGGCGGGCCAGCACCTCGTACTGCGGGTGGGTCAGCCCGGCCGCGGCCTTGAGCTGCTCTTCGATGCGCCGCTCCAGCAGGTGGGAGGTGGACAGGAAGGCGCGCCAAGCCGCCATCTCCGTCTCGTCGAGCCACGCGGTGTCCGTCACGGCGTCCAGTGTACTTGTTGTTCAGATTTGAACTTCCGGGTAGAGTGCTGGTTCAAATCTGAACTACTGCCTTTGGAGAGCGCATGCTTGACCAGTCACGTTCCGTAGCCATCCTGGTCGCCCGAGTGGCCGTCGGTGTGATCTTCCTGGTGCACGGCTACCAGAAGTTCGCCACGATGGGGATCGCCGGGACCACCAAGTTCTTCGAGTCGGCCGGGATTCCGCTGGCCGGGGCCGCCGCTCCGGCGGTGGCGGTGCTGGAGGTCGCGGGCGGCCTGGCGCTGATCCTCGGTGTGGCGCTGCCCGTCGTGGGGACGCTGCTGGCGCTCGACATGGCGGGTGCGATCCTGTTCGTCCACGGGGCCAACGGGTTCGCGGTGGACAAGGGCGGCTTCGAGTTCGTCCTGTCGCTGGCGGCGGGCGCGCTGGCCGTCGGCTTCAGCGGAGGCGGCGCGCTCGCCCTCGACCGCGTGCTGTCCAGCCGCCGCACCCCTGAGAACGTCGCGGCCTGAGCTTGACGTGGCTCAGGACAGGTGGGCGCGGATCTGCTTGATGTGCTCGGGAGTGGTGCGGCAGCAGCCGCCGATGAGCGAGGCGCCGGCCCGTTGCCACTCCTCGGCCGCCTGGCCGTACTCCACGGGCTCGGCGGTGCCGCGCCACCGGCCCTGCTCGGAGTCCCAGTATTCGCCGGAGTTCGGATAGACGATCACCGGCAGGCCGCCGGCCAGCGAGGCGATGAGGCCGGGGATGTGCCGCGGCGCGGTGCAGTTGACGCCGACGGCCACCACCTGCGAGCTGCCGGCGAACAACGCGGCGGCCTCGGCGATCGGGGTGCCGTCGTTGAGGTGCGCGGCGTCGCGGCAGGAGAAGCTCACCCACGCCTTGACCGACGGCGTCTCGGCGAGCAGCCGGGCCAGCGCCCGCGCCTCCGGGTAGGACGGGATGGTCTCGCAGGCGAGCAGGTCGGGCCCGCTCGAGGCGAGGATCTCCCAGCGTGGCCGGTGCCACGAGAGCAGGCCCAGCTCGTCGAGATCGTAGTCGCCGGTGTATTCGGCGCCGTTGGCCAGGTAGGCGCCGTAAGGGCCGATCGAGGCGGCCACCAGACCGCCCCCGGCCTCGTCACGGGCCTGGGCGGCCAGCTCGACCGAGAGCCTGATCAGCCGCTCGGCCTGCGCCTCGTCGAGCCCGCGCCGGACGAACCCCGGGATCGACGCCTGGTAGCTCGCGGTCGTGGCCACGTCGGCGCCGGCGGCGAAGTAGTCGGCGTGCACGCGCCGGATCAGCGCCGGATCCTCCACCAGCAGCCGCGCCGACCACAGCTCGTCGCTCAGGTCGGCGCCGAGCATTTCCAGGCGGGTGGCCAGGCCGCCGTCCAGGACAAGGGTGCTCACCCGTCCAGAGTATGGTGCCGCGCGTACTCGACAGGACTTTCCGGCCCGGGTGAACCGGTCGAATAAGGCGGGTGAATTGCCGGCCGGGGCTATTGCGTTTGCCGGTTGTCATGGAAAGCGCGGATTATCTCGTCCAGCATGGCCGGGACGTCGGCCGGGCCGGCCACGGTGAAATCCGCCTGCCGGGCCAGTTCGTCGCCTGTTTCGCCGTTCGCCACCGCGACTCTGACCCCGAGGAACTCCGGGTCCACTTCCTCGCGCGTCCGCAGGGCCTCGAAGGCGCGGGCGTCGGACAGGTCGTCGCCGAAGTACCAGGCCCTGGTCAGGGCGGCGCTCTCCGCTTCGACGACGGTGCCCTTGTCGCCGTGCACCGGCGGCTTCAGCTCGACCACCATGCGGCCCAGCTGCTCGGCCAGGCCCAGCTCGGCGGCCTTCGCCGACGACCATCTCTCCACCGCGCCACGCAGCGCCGGATCGGCTCTGTAGTGCAGCGCCACCATCAGCGCCTTGTCCTCCACCAGCACCTTGCCCGGCAGGTCGCGGGCGGCGTCGGCGACCAGGCGGCGGATGACCGGCGCCCATGGCTCCGCCTCACCGGCGTTCCTGATCTCGCCGTCGACCACCGTCTGCAGGCCGTACAGGCCGAAGAGCCGCACGCCGGGGGCGCAGGAGAGGCGGTCGCGCAGGAACGCGGCGGGGCGCGCGGAGACGACGGCGACGCGGGCGAACAGCTCCGCCAACGCGCTCAGCCGCTCCACCGCCCCGGGGACGGGGAGCACCGCGTCCGGATCGTTCATGATGGGCGCGACGGTGCCGTCGAAATCGAAGAAGAAACCCGATTCCCGGGCCGCGGAAACGGTGGCGGAGATCGCCTCGGCGAAGCGCAACGGTGCGCGAGAGGTCGCCATGTACGGTGACGATAGAACAGCCCGCCGGACTCCGATAGACGGCTATTCGTATTTCGGATGAACCTTGCCGGAGTTCGCCGCCGAGCCGGCCGGAGTGGTCTTCGCGATGCGGGCGAGCGCTTCGGCGTCCTTCACCGTCACCTCGCCGTCGCCGATCTCGACGAGCTCGCGACGCTCGAAGGAGCGCAGGGCCCGGTTGACGCTCACCCTGGTCGCGCCGATCTCGGCCCCCAGGCCCGCCTGCCCGGCGTGCAGCAGGACCCGGCCGCCCTCGCTCCGTCGTACCAGCCACTTGGCCACCCGCGCGGAGACGTCGAGCACGACCGCGTCCGTGAGCCGCTCGTCGAGGTCGCGCACGGTCCGGGCGAGCGTACGCATGAGCCGGGCCGCCACCGACGGCTCGGTGGCGATCACCTCGAGCACGGCCACGCGCGGCAGGTAGGCCACCTCCACCGGGGTGAGGGCCGTCAGCGTGGCGCGGTGGGTGCCCTCCACCAGGAGCGTCGTCTTGTCGAACGCCACGGGAGCGGCGTCCACCGACAGCACCACCTCGCGGCCGTCCACGCTCACCCGCCCGGCCTTGACCCGGCCGCCGAGCAGCACGATCAGCTGGTCGGCCGGGTCGCCCTCGGTGCAGAGCACCTGCCCCGCCGGGTAGCGCCGCTGCCGCGCGACGGACTCCAGCCTGCGCAGCCCCTCTTCGCCCAGCTCACGGAACATCGGGAGGGCGGCCAGCGTGTGCGTCATGTATCAGGTGATACACCACGGCCGTGCCCGGTGATGCGGCGACCGTCCAGCTCGCGGGCCTAGCGTGCGGGTATGGCGAGATTTGTGGTGCAGCCGGCGTTCGACGACGATCCCCGGCGGCTGCGGATCTGGTCGCCCGGCCCCGGCTCACCGGTCTATGGAGTGTGGGGTGTCCGGACACACCCCACACCCACAGGTCACACCGGCGGTGCCGTCAGGTGCGCTTCCAGAACGGGCGGCGGGGCGTACCCGGCACGGGCGATCCGGTCGGGGCCGAGGGTGATCCGCTCGTGAGTGCGGTGAGCACCTCGATGGCGTGCGCCCGCAGCGCTTCGGCGTCGATGCCCGGTTGCTCCGCCGTCTGCAGCTCGCGGCCCAGTTCGGCCAGCTCCGGATGCCCGCCCAGGTAGGCGGCCAGCGCCGCGAGCCGGGAGCCCAGATCCGCCAGGTAGAGCGGGTCGGGAGCGCCGAGCAGCGCCCGGAGCCGGTCGAGCTCGACGACCAGCTGCGTCCTGACGGACTCCAGGCCGGGCCCGGCCGGACGGGGGGCGGCGGGCGGCGCGAACCGCGGCGACGGGCTCATCCGCCCACCGGCCGAGCTACCGCCGAAACCACCGGCTGAGCCTCCGCCGGGGCTGCGGGGCGCGCCGCCGGGACCCGCTTCCGCCTCCCAGTCGACCCCTCTGGTGCGGCGGGCCGCGTCTGGGGCGCCGGTCTCCTGGGTGCCCATGAGGCCGTGACTCTGGCCGGGGGCGAAGCCCGGGTCGGGGATCGACATGGGGCGGGACGGCGCGGCCATCACCGCGGCCTGGGCCATGAAGGGCATCATCGGCGGGTTCTGCGGCATCTCCCAGCCGCTCGGCGGCTCCACGGGCTGGATGACGCGGTGCTCCGGCTCGCCTTCCGCCACCTTTCTGGTGTCGATCGCCACGTAGGCGGTGAAGCGGCACAGGACGCCGTTGTCCAGCGAGACCCGGACGATCTCCGCCTCCAGCTCGTGCTCGCCCATGGCGTACCGGTCCTCCAGCTCGCGCAGGTGCGCGCGGGCCCAGACGGCGCGGATCGCCGGGTTGTCCACCACGGTGCCCGTCACCTGCTGCTCCCACGGGGCGCCCGCCGCCAGCCCGCGTACGGTCACCGACGAGCCGTCCCGGTAGCGGCCGTGCACGCGCAGCGGGACGCCGGGGAAGAGGGAGCCCAGGTGGGTGACTGTGCCGGGCTCCAGGTCGAGGCCTTTGAGGGACAGGTCGGTCACGAGGGGTGCGCCGATGCGGCGGTGGATCTGCTCCATGGCGGCGTCCAGGCGGTCCTCCGACTCGACCAGCTCGCAGCGGCCCGCGCCCAGACCGGCCAGCCGGCCCAGGAACCCGGCGTTCACCGCCCGGTCGATGCCGACGGTGTGCACCCGCATGGCCGACAGCGCGCCGCCGGTCTGCTCCAGGATCTGGTCCTCGTGGCCCACCTGCCCGTCGGTGACGAGGACCAGGACGCGTTCGCGCCCGTCCTGGTCGTGGAGGAGAGAGATCGCCTGGCGCAGCGGCTCCAGCAGCTCGGTGCCGCCGCGGGCGTCCACGCGCGCGAGATGCTCGACCGCGCGGTAGCGGTTGCGGTCCGAGGCCGTCACGAGCCCCTCGAACGCCTGCTCCACCACCGAGTCGAAGGTCAGCACCGCGAAGCGGTCCTGCTCCGTCAGCGTGTCGACGATCCGCGCCGCGGCCCGGCGCGCGGCGACCATCTTCCAGCCGCCCATGCTGCCCGACCTGTCCAGCAGCAGGACGAGGTCACGCGGCGTGCGCGGCGACTCCAGCGCCGGGGGCAGCACGGTCAGCGAGAACGCGCCCCGGCCGTCGAGTTGCAGCGCGGTCGAGGTCTCGAACGACAGCCGCAGGATGAAGTCGCGGTCCAGCCGCTCGCCCGGCCGCAGCCGTACCGTATGACCCTCCTCCTCGACCACGTGCAGGCTGGAGGCCAGCTCCCGCAGGTCCAGCCCGGCGGGGTCGATCGTCGCCGTCAGCGACAGGCGTACCGGGTCGGGGAAGCCGGGCAGGAGCACCGGCGGCGTGATGCGCGAGGCGTCGGGCACGGCGTCGGTGTCGGGTGCGGTGCCGTCGCCGGCGCCGGGGCCGTCGAGCGGCGTGCCCGGAATGTAGCGGGGGGCGACGACCAGCGGGAAGCGGAACGTGGCCGCGCCGTCCTCGTACGGCAGCGGCTGGCTCAGCGTGAGCCGGACCGTCACCCGCTCGCCCGGCAGCAGGTTGCCCACCGTGATCGTGAACACGTCGGGCCGGTCCTCCTCGGCGATCGCGGCCCGCTTCCCCTCGCGCAGCGCCCGGTCGTAGTCGGCCCTGGCCTGGCCGCGCTCCTTGAGCACGCCGTCGATCACCCGGTCGTCGGCCTCCATCCTGAACCCCGTCACCGCCGCCCTGTCGGGCAGCGGGAAAACGTAGGTGGCCTCCAGCGTGACGTCGTACGGGTTGCGGAAGCCCTGCGTCACCTCGACCTCGGCCATGAGGCCGGAGATGTCGGCGGACACGTCGACGCTCTGCAGGGGCAGGTTCCCGCGCGCGGTCCGCAGCGCGCCGAACCCGGAGTCCGGCACCGGCAGGCACCGGGTGGGCTCGAGCGAAGTGATCTTCATGCTAGCTTCCTCTCGTCGAGCAGCGCCAGCAGCGGTGCCGCCGCGGTGAGTACCGCCTGGATGTCGTCTTCAGCCGGGGTACGGCCGGCGCCGTCGAGCACGAGCGTCACTCCGTCGGCCAGCCTGACTCCGCGCACCAGCGCCCCGTGCCCCGTGGGCCGGGGGAGGGGTGCGGAGCGGCGGCCCGCACCCTCTGGCGGAGGAGTGCCGGCCGGTCGGAGAACGCCGGCGGGCAGGGGAGCGTCGGTGGGCGGGGGATACGGAAGGGCGGGGCCGGTCGCGTCGGCGGGGTGCGCGGCCCAGAACCGTCCGCGCGGGTTCCCGGACCGAGCCGCCGAGCCGTCGGGGAGGGCCGCCGCCTCAGGCGTCTCGCCCTCCGGAAGGTCCGCCGCCTCAGGCGTCTCGCCCTCCGGAAGGTCCGCCGCATCGCGAGCCACCTCGCCCTGGGGTGCCGTCGTAGTGTCCAGAACGGCCGCCGTCGCCGCGACGTCCTCGTCCAGGGGCGACCAGTCGGGGTGGGCGGTCCGCTCCAAGGTCGTGTCCGTGGCGCCGGTCAGGGCGGTCTGGATCTCCGCGATCGACCGCCCGGCCGCCTGCAGCCGCTTGATGGCCACGAGCTGCAGCAGATGCCGCCTGCCGTACTGGGCGATCCGGCCGCGCCTGGTCAGTGGCGGGTCGACGAGGCCGATCGTGGTGTACCACCTGATCAGCCGCTCGCCGGGCACGTCGCGGACCCGGCCGTTGAGCGGCTGGGCGTCTGGCCGGGCGTGCGCGCGCAACGCGTCGGCGGCGCGCTCCGCCAGCTCACGGATGGTCCAGGTCTCGCTCATACCTTCACAATTACACTGTCACTATTGCAGTGTCAACCAAGAGAAAGCGGGCAAGGAGGGTGCGTCGCATAGAGACCCTGATGTCGAACCACGGGGAGGAACACATCATGGCTACGATCACCGGTCCGCTCTCGGGCGACGCGAAGAAGACGGTCGCGACGGCCCTTCAGGGAGCCCTGGTCGATCTCCTCGATCTCTCGCTGCTCGCCAAGCAGATGCACTGGAACCTGACCGGCCCGCACTTCCGGCAGATCCATCTCCAGCTCGACGAGGTCACCGCCCTGGCCCGTGAGCACGCGGACACCATCGCCGAACGCGCCGTCGCCCTGAGCATCAACCCGGACGGCCGGGCGGCCACCATCGCCAAGTCCACCAAGCTCTCCCAGCCGGAGAACGGCTGGATCGAGGACGGCAAGGTCGTGGCGACGATGACCGACATCCTGGAGGCCGTCGGCAAGCGGATGCGCGAGCGCGTCACCGCCACCGACGAGCCCGACCCGGTCAGCCAGGACCTGCTCATCGCGGTGGCTCAGGACATCGACAAGCAGCACTGGATGTTCCAGGCCCAGCGCTGACACCGCACCGCCCGGGGCCGGCGCTCGCGGTCCCGGGCGGCCGGTCCGCCGTCGCGATCCACCCGACGGCCAGAGATTTCGCGCAGAGTTTGATCTCGCGCCTCCCTGTCATTCATGTCGGCGGGGTCGACTGGCGTGGCACCTAGAGGGAGGCCGCACGATGTCCAGCAAGACTCTCCTCCGCACGGGCCCGCTCTGGCAGGGCGGGATGAGCCCCTACGGCCCGCTGGAGCCGCCAGGCGGCGACGATCTGGCTCTGCCCGGAGGGTTCAGCGGCCGGATCGTGGCCCGCTCGGGCCAGAAGGTGGCCGGGCTGACGTGGCACGCGGCGCCCGACGGCGGGGCCTGCTTCCCTGACGGCACCGGCTGGATCTACGTGTCCAACTCCGAGCTGCCGCTGCTCGGCGGCGCGTCCGCGCTCCGGTTCCGCGCCGACGCCTCGATCGCCGACGCCTACCGCATCCTGTCCGGCACCGACCTCAACCGCGCGGGCGGCGCGACACCGTGGCACAGCTGGCTCTCCTGCGAGTTCGGTCATCGCGGCCGGGTGTTCGAGTGCGATCCGTACGGCATGCGAGCCGGGCGCCCCCGCCTGGCCATGGGCCGGTTCAAGCACGAGGCCGCCGCCTGCGACCCCGACCGTGAGGTCGTCTACCTGACGGAGGGGGAGCCCGACGGGTGCTTCTACCGGTTCAGGCCCGGCGACTGGGGCGATCTCACCGAGGGCACCCTGGAGGTGCTCTGCGTCGCCGGTGACTGGAAGCCGGTGCCGTCGCCCGCCGCCCTGCTCAAGGCCACGCGCCACCAGATAGACGACGCCCGCCACTTCGACGGCGGGGAGGGCTGCCACTACGCGGGCGGCGTCTGCTACTTCACCACCGAGGGCGACAGCGGCCTGTGGGCGTACGACGCCGAGACCTCCACGCTCGACCGGATCTGCGACGACGTACGCGCCATCACCGCCGCCCCCTCCGGCGACCTCTACGTCGCCAGGCGGTCGACGGAGATCGACGTCATCACCCCCGATCGGGCGGTCACGCCGTTCCTCAAGCTCGGTGGCCTCGACGGGGCCGAGCTCACGGGGCTGGCGTTCGCGCCCGACGGCGGCCGGCTCTACTTCTCGGCCAGACGGGGCCGCGACGACGGCCGCACTTTCGAGGTGGCCGGGCCCTTCCGCGCCTGAGGGCCCTCCTCGGCCGGTGGCTCAGAGGTCGCGGCTCCACTCCTGCTCGGTGACCTCGATCCCGTTCTCCGTCTCCTTGTGCTCCGACTCCAGCGCGAACCCGGCCGCCTGGTAGATGCGCCGCGCGCTGTCCAGGCAGTCGCGGGTCATCAGCGTGATCCGTTTGTGGCCCTCGGCCTTGGCGTGGCGCAGGCACTCGGCGACGAGCCGTCCGCCCAGGCCCAGCCCGCGGGCGGACGGCTCGACCAGCAGGAGCCGCAGCCGCGCGGTGGTGTCGTCCTCCCGTACGCAGAACACGCACCCGGCGGGCTCTCCGCCGACCTCGGCGATCCACCCCATGTCGCGCGACGGGTCGTATGCGCCGATGATCCTGGCGACCAGCCGCTCGAAGTCCATGCCCCAGCCGTACTCCCGGCTGTAAAGGACGCCGTGCCGGTAGACCACCCAGCTCAGGTCGCCCGTGCGCAGGGGCCGGATCACGTACGGCTCGCGCTCGCCGGCGCCCTCCAGCAGCGTCCTGATCGTGGCCATGCTCGTGACCAGGCGTTCCTGTCCCGGCTCGGGCAGTGTGGCCAGCAACCGCTCGGCCTCCGCGTCCGACCGCGTGTCCAGCAACCCGAACGACTCGGTGCCCGCCGCGGTGAGCCGGACGACCTGCTTGCGGGCGTCGGTGGCCGCGCGCTCCTTCGAGATCAGCCCGTCGCCCTCGAGGCGGGTCAGGATCCTGCTCAGGTAGCCCGCGTCGAGACCGATGAGGGCGCGCAGCTCGCCCGTCTCCAGTTTGCCCGCGTGCCCGAGCTCGAACAGCACCCTGCACTCGGCCAGCGAATAGGGGGAGTCGAGCATGCCGGCCTGGAGGACGCCGATGACCTTCGTATAGAACCGGTTGAAGGCCCTGATTTCGGAGACCCTTGCCTTCGTCAACGAATTCATTGCCTCAGTCAAGCATGAGAAGATGCCTCCTGTGAAGCACCTGTATATAGGCGGATATGGGCCCGGCATCGTCACCCCCGGCGGAGAGCTGACCCGGCTCACCTCATCCTCGTTCCTGGCCGCGCACCCGACGCTGCCCGTGCTGTACGCGGTGGGTGAGCTGGCCCAGGGCTGGCTGAGCGCGTTCAGCACGGAGGCGGCCGCGCTCGCCCCGCTGGACGAGCGGCCCAGCATGGGTGACAGCCCCTGCCACGTGGCGGTCGATCCGGAGGGCGCGCTGCTCGCCGTCGCCAACTACGGCGACGGCACGGTCAGCCTGCATCACCTCGACTCCCGCGGCGCGTTCGAGGGACGCCCGATCGTGCTGCGCCACGAGGGCTCCGGGCCGCACCCCGAGCGCCAGCAGGGCCCGCACGCCCACCAGACGGTCTTCCACGACGGCCTGCTGTACGTCTCCGACCTGGGCACCGACCAGATCCGCCGCTACACCCCCGAGGGCGAGGTGCTGGAGCCGCTGCGCCTGACCCCGGGCACCGGGCCGCGCCACATGGTCTTCTCCGGCTCGCGCCTGTACGTCGTGGGCGAGCTCGACGGCATCGTCACCCTCATCGACGGCGAGAAGACGGCGGGCACCCTCGCCTCGCGCGCCGAGGGCGTCAACCAGCCCTCCCACCTCGACCTGGACGGGGACTTCCTGTACGTGGCCAACCGCGGCCCCAACACGATCACCGTGCTGCGGGCCGAGGACCTGACGACGGTGGCCGAGGTGCCGTCGGGCGGCGAATGGCCCCGGCACTTCGCCATCGACGGCGACCGCCTGTACGTGGCCAACCAGCACTCAGGGGTGGTCACCGAGTTCGCGCTGAAGGACGGCGTACCCGAGCCGACGGGTGAGGTGCTGGAGGTCGACAGCCCCTCTTGCGTCCTGCCGGCGTAAAGGCCCTTACGCGTCCGGGGCCTTCTTGCGTGCCGCGGGCGTAAGGACTTCCCCAAGTCGCCGGTCCGGTGGGCGGGGGGTCGTGACCATGGTGCGCTGTGCGCAAGTCCTTGATCGTCGTGATCCTGCTGCTGTCCGCGTGCGGCACCACCACCCCCGCCGCCCCGGGGCCCGCCCCCCCCCCCCCGCCCCCCGCCCCCCCCCCCCCCCCCCGCCCCCCC